>NZ_JBFBBK010000020.1:0-161110 GCF_040682635.1 Streptomyces sp. NPDC051133 | reverse complement strand
CAGTGCACGCCGAGGAAGACGCGGGTCAGCCCGACCCCTGCCGCCCAGCAGGCGGCCACCAGGCACATCGTGGTCCGGCCGCGCGGGGCGCGCAGAAGAGGTTCCAGACCCACCCCGAGGGGCGCCCCCGCCGCGTCGGCGTCTTCGCCCACCGGAGCGAACCCGCCTACCTCGGCGTCCTCGCGGCCCTGTGTGCGGGGGCCGCGTTCGTGCCCCTGAACAGGAAGTTCCCGCTGGACCGGACCCGGACCATGCTGGAGCGCGCGGAACTGGACGCCCTGATCGTCGACCGGGCCTCCGCCGCCCAGCTGCCCGAGCTGCTCGCCGGGATCGCCCGGCCGCCCGCGCTCCTGCTGCCCGAGGACGGCGGCCCGGCCGGCACCCCGGACCTCGGTGCCCTCGGTGTCCCCGTCCTCGAAGCGGCCGACCTCGGCACGGCGCCGGAACTGCGCGAGCCGCCCGAGACCGGCCCGGACGACCTGGCGTACCTGCTGTTCACCTCCGGCAGCACCGGCACGCCCAAGGGGGTGCCCATCACCCACGGCAACGTCCGCGCCTTCCTCGACGCCAACCAGGCCCGGTACGGGATCACCCCCGAGGACCGTTTCTCGCAGACGTTCGACCAGACCTTCGACCTGTCGGTGTTCGACCTGTTCATGGCGTGGGAACACGGCGCGCGCGTGTGCGCCATGGATCCGATCGAACTCCTCGCGCCCGCCAGGTACCTGGAGCGCAACGGCATCACCGTGTGGTTCTCGGTGCCGTCGGTCGCCGCGGTGCTGCGCAGGCGGGGCGCCCTCGCGCCGGACACGATGCCGACCCTGCGCTGGAGCCTGTTCTGCGGGGAGGCCCTGCCCAGGGCCACCGCCGAGGCGTGGCAGGCGGCCGCACCCCACTCGGTCGTGGAGAACCTGTACGGTCCGACGGAGCTGACCATCGCCTGTTCCGTCCACCGCTGGGACCCGGCGACCAGCCCCGACCGGTGCGTCCACGACAACGTGCCCATCGGCCGCCTCTACCCGGGCCTGCACGGACTCGTCGTGGACGAGCGGCTGGTACCCGTGGCCGACGGCGCCACCGGGGAACTGTGCGTCGCCGGCCCGCAGGCCACGCCCGGGTACTGGCGTGCCCCGGAGCTCACCGCGGAGCGGTTCTTCGAGCACGACGGCCGCAGCTACTACCGCACCGGCGACCTGGTGCGCCGGGACGGCGCCGACCTGGTCTGCCTCGGCCGCAACGACCAGCAGGTGAAGGTCGGGGGCCACCGCATCGAACTCGGCGAGGTCGAGGCCGTGCTGCGCCGGGCCGGCGCCACGGAGGCCGTCTGCCTGGTGTGGCCGGACGACTCCGCCCTCACCGCGGTCGTCACCGGCCCCGTCCCGGCGTCGGACCTGGCCGACGCGGCCGCGCGGGCCCTGCCCGCCTACATGGTCCCCAAGGCCGTGCACACCAGGGACGACCTGCCGGTGAACGCCAACGGCAAGGTCGACCGCGGCGCCCTGCGCCAGTGGCTCGGCACCCGCACCGCCACCCTCGCCTGACCTCAGCCACCTCCCACCGAGCACCCGCTGGAGAACACACATGAGCAGCGTCGACCAGCTGATCGCGCGCACTCTCGGGATCGCACCGGACCAGGTCACCGACGACCTCGAGTACCAGTCGGTCCGGGAGTGGGACTCCCTCGGCCATGTCGGGCTGATGGTCGCCCTGGAAGAGGCCTACGGGGTGCCCGTCGACGACGAACTCATCCTGGAGCTGCGGACCGTGGCCGCCATCCGCGCCTTCGCCGAGCGCGGCGGCGCCGTCTCGGGACCGGCCCCGGCGCCGCCGCCCGCCGGAACCGGGACCGGGACCGGGACCGCCACCGTCCACCGCGGCCTGGAGGGCGTCCGCTTCGACCGCACCGCCGTCACCCGCATCGACGGCGCGAACGGCGTCCTGGAGTACCGCGGGTACAGCATCCACGACCTGGCGGGCCAGGCCTCCTTCGAGGAGGTGGCGCACCTCCTCGTGCACGGCGGACTCCCGGACGCCGCGGCCCTGGAGGCGTTCGGCAAGGAGCTGCGCGCCCGGCGGGACCTGCCCGCGCCGGTCGTCGGCCTCGCCCGCTCGCTCGCCGGTGCCCCTCCGATGGAGGCCCTGCGCACCCTGGTGTCCGCGCTCGGTTCCTTCGCCGCGGTGCGCCGCGACGGCGACGAGACCTACGACGAGGCGCTGGAGGCCGGTATCGGCCTGATCGCCCGGGTGCCCCTGCTGGTCGCCGCCCACCACGCCTTCCGCAGCGGACGGGAGTTCACCCTCCCGACGGGCGAGACCTCGTACGCGGAGACCTTCCTGACCGCGCTGCTCGGCGAGCGCCCCTCGCCCGCGGCGGTCCGGTTCGTCGAGAAGGGGTTCATCGTCCACGCCGACCACAGCTCCAACGCGTCGGCGTTCACGGCACGGATCGCCATCGGCTGCCGTTCCGGCATGGCGGCGGCGCTCACCGCCGCGGTCGCCGCCTTCGCGGGCTCCGTCCACGGCGGCGCCGCCGAACGCGCGGTCCGGCTCGTGGACGAGGTGGGCGAGGCCGGCAACGCCGAGCGGTACGTCGCCGACCTCCAGCGGCAGGGCCGGCCGGTCATGGGCTTCGGCCACCGGGTGTACCGCACCGAGGACCCCCGGGTCCGCCATCTGCGGGAGACCGTCGTCGAGTTGAGCGAGGAGTGCGGCGACCACAGCGGCCTGGAGATCCTGGACGCGGTCGCCGCCGCGATGCGGCCGTACGGCAGGCACGGGGTCGCCCCCAACGTCGACCTGTACGCCGGGCTCGCCTACCGGCTGCTCGGCCTGCCCGACGACCTGGCGGTCCCCCTCTTCGTGATCGGCCGGACCGCCGGCTGGGTCGCCCAGGCGCTGGAGCAGCACGCCAACAACGTGCTGATCAGGCCGCTGCTGGAGTACGTCGGTCCGCGCGGTCTGCCGTACCCAGGGGCCGCCGGATGAGCGGCCACCTGCTGCTCGTCGGGGCCGAGGACCGGCGGCACGCCAGCGCGCACCGGCTGGGGCGGCGGCTGACCCTGCTCACCAGGGTCTCCGCCCTGGGCACGCTGGACGACCTGACGCGGTACGAGCGGATCGTCGCCGTGCCCGACACCGCCCCCCTCGGCGAGTGGGCGGCTCTCGCCCGTACCGTCGCCGCGCACGACCCCGTGGACGCGCTGGGCGCCTTCGCCGAGGAGGCCCAGGGCCACGCCGCGGTCGTCGCGGCGGAACTCGGGCTGCCCTGCCATCCGGTCGAGGTGGTGCGACGGGCCGCGCACGGTCCGCTGATGCGGGCCCGGCTGCGCGAGGCCGGCGTGGACGGTACGGCGGCGAGCGAGGTGCGCGACACCGCGGACGTCATCGCGTTCGCCGCCGTGTACGGCTACCCGCTGGTCCTCAAGCCCGTCGACGCCACGGGCCCCGGGGCCGTCGAGGTGCTCCGCTCGGCCGGCGACCTGCCGGACGCGCTGGAGCCGGGGCGCCCGATGATGGTCGAGGAGTTCCTGGACGGCACCGAGTACGGGGCCGAGGCGTTCTCCGAGGGCGGCGCGCACCGGCTCGTGTGCCTGACCCAGCCGCTGTCCGACCCGGTCAGCGGGGTGCGGACCGGGCACTGCCTGCCGACGCCGGTCGACGACCGGCTGCGCGCGCAGGTCGAGGCGTTCCTGCCGCGCGTGCTCGACGCGCTGGGCGTCTCGGACGGCCCCACGCACACCCGGATCGTGGCCACGGACGCGGGGCTGCGCGTGGTGCGCACCCACCTGCGGCCCGGCGGCGACCGGATCGTGGAGCTGGCCGCGCTGGCCCTGGGCCTGGACCTGGACGACCTGTGGGTACGGCAGGTGTGCGGACAGCCCGTCCTGGACGGACTGGCCGCCCGGCCCCGCCGCGCGGCCGCCGTCCGGTTCGTCACTCCGCGCGCCCCCGGCCTGCTGGAGCGCTGCTACGGCGCGGAGGAGGCGGCGGCCCTCGAAGGCGTCGAGGCCGTCCACTGGCTGCGCGAACCGGGCTCCCTGACTCCCGGCGCGCTCACCCCGGAGTCCCGCGGCGCCTGCGTCATCGCCACCGGCGCCACCGGCCGGCAGGCGGTGGACCGCAGCCTGGCGGCGGCCGCGCGGCTGCGGTTCGTGGTGGTGTGCGCCGGATGACCGCACCGCCGCCTGCGCCCGCCGGCCCGCACCGGACGAAGACGAAAACGAAGACGAAGACGAAGACCACGAAGGGGACGGACTGACCGTGATCGAGAGGGGACGGCTCGCGGGCCGCCACGCCGAGTGGTACGGCCTCGCGGCCTTCGCCGCGACCGCCGGGTTCGCCCTGCACGCCGTGCCGTACACCGGCCGGGTGCTGCTGGAGTCGCTGCTGCGCGACGGTGACCCGGACCGGGCCGCGACGCTGGGCAAGCGCCTGGCCGCGGGCGAGGCGCCGGATCTGGAGATGGTGTTCCGCCCGGCGCGCATCCTGGTGCAGGACTACACCGGCATTCCACTGCTCGTGGACCTGGCGGCGCTGCGCGACCGGGTGGCGCGGCCCGGCCGGGTCAGGCCTGCGCTGCCCGTCGACGTCGTCGTCGACCACTCCGTGCAGACCGACTTCGCCGGCCGGCCGGACGCGCTCGCGCTGAACGAGGCACTGGAGTGGGAGCGCAACCGGGAGCGGTACACGTTCCTGAAGTGGGCGGAGTCGGCGTTCGACGGCCTGCGCGTCATCCCGCCCGGCAGTGGCATCGTCCACCAGGTCAACCTGGAACGGCTGGCCACGGTGGTCGCCCGGGACCCCGGCGGGCTCCTGCGCCCGGACACGGTGATCGGCACCGACAGCCACACCACCATGGTGGGCGGCCTGGGCGTGCTCGGCTGGGGCGTCGGCGGCCTGGAGGCGGAGACCCTCATGCTGGGCCTGGCCCAGCCGATCCGTGTCCCGCCGGTCGTCGGCGTACGGCTCACCGGCGCGCCGCGCCCCGGCGTGTCGCCCACCGACGTCGTCCTCACCCTCACCCGGCGGCTGCGCGAGGAGAACGTCCGCGGCCTCATGCTGGAGTTCACCGGCCCCGGCGTGGCCGCGCTCACCGCCGCCGACCGCTGCACCGTCGCCAACATGGCGCCCGAGTACGGGGCCATGAGCGCGTTCTTCCCGGTCGACGAGGAAACCCTGCGCTACCTGCGGCAGACCGGACGCGACGAGGACCACGTCCGGCTCGTGGCGGAGTACTGCCGCGCCCAGGCCCTGCTCGCCGACCCGTCCGGCGGCACGGCCGCCGAGCCGCACTTCGGGCGGGTCGTCGAGGTCGACCTCGGGGCCGTCGAGGCGAGCCTGGCCGGGCCGAGCCGCCCGGACCAGCGGATCGCCCTGTCCGGACTGCCGGGCTCCTTCCGGGAGCTGTGCCCGCGTCCGCCGCGCAGCGCGCAGGGGCTGAGCGACGGTGACCTCGTCATCGCGTCCATCACCTCCTGCACCAGCACGTCGAACCCGAAGGCGATGCTGGCCGCCGGGGTGCTGGCCCGCCGGGCCGTGGAACGCGGCCTCACCGTGCCCGCCCACGTCCGCACCAGCCTGTCCCCGGGCTCCCGCGCCGTGACCCGCTACCTGCGCGACGCCGGGCTGCTGCCGTACCTGGAACGGCTCGGCTTCCACGTCGCCGGCTACGGCTGCATGACCTGCAACGGCGGCAGCGGGCCGCTCGCCGACGGGGTCGGCGCCGTGGTGGAGCGCGAGGGCCTGACGGTCGGCGCGGTGCTCAGCGGCAACCGCAACTTCGAGGCCCGCGTGCACGCCCAGGTGCGGGCCGGCTACCTGGCCTCGCCCGCCCTCGTGGTCGCGCTGGCCCTGGTGGGCCACGTCCGCGCCGACCTGGAGACCGAACCGATCGGCACCGGCCGCGACGGTGAGCCCGTGTACCTGCGCGACCTGTGGCCGGACTCCGCCGACCTCGCGGCCTTGGAGAGCGCGTACGTCACCCCGGAGGTGTTCGCGGCCGAGGCCGCGGGCTCCGCGGCGGCGGACCCGGCGGGCGGCTGGTCCGCGCTGTCCGCTCCGGACTCCGACGTCTTCCCGTGGGACGAGACGTCCACCTACATCCGCCCGCCCGCCTACGCGGGCCCCGCACCCGCCGCCCGCCCCCTCACCGGTGCCCGCGTCCTGCTCGCCCTCGGCGACGACGTCAGCACCGACCACATCTCGCCGGTGGGCGCCATCCCACCCGGCTCCTCGGCGGGCCGGCACCTGCGCGCACGCGGGGTGACGGACCTCAACTCCTACGGATCACGGCGCGGCAACCACGAGGTGATGGCGCGCGGCACCTTCAGCAACCCGCGGCTGGTCAACCGGCTGCTCGGCGACGGGGACGGCGGAGGCGACACCCTGCACCTGCCGAGCGGCGAGCGGCTGCCCGTCCACGAGGCCGCCGAGCGGTACGCCACGACCGGCACCCCGCTGATCGTGCTGGCCGGCCGCAGCTACGGCATGGGCTCGTCCCGGGACTGGGCGGCCAAGGGGCCCTGGCTGCTCGGCGTGCGCGCGGTGCTCGCGGAGAGCTTCGAACGCATCCACCGCACCAATCTGTGCGCCATGGGCATCCTGCCGCTGCTGCTGCCCGAGGGGACGTCGTGGCGCTCGCTGGGGCTGACCGGGCGGGAGGAGTTCGACCTCGCCGTGGACCTGGCCGGCGAGAGCGGGACCGTGACGGTCACGGCGGGCGGCGTCACCTTCGAGGCGCGGGCCGACGTGACGTCCGCCGGCGAGTGGGCCGTACTGCGCGCGGGCGGCACCCTGCCCCACCTGATCGACCGCATCGCCCGTGAGGAGGAGGCCCGATGAGCGGCCGTCTGCTGCGGGCGCTGGATCTGGCCACGGCCGCCGCGCCGCTCACCGAGCGGGCGGGCGCCTTCGCCCCGGTGCACCTCGGCACCCGCGACGTGCGGGTCGGCACCCTGCTCGACGCGGTGCGCGCCGAGGAGGGCCTGCTGCCGCCGCGCAGCGGCCACCTGGGCAACTGGGAGGACATCGCGCTCGGCCGGTCCGGCCCCATGGACTTCAACACCGCGGTCTGCGGCGGCGGACACGGCTTCCCGCTGATCTACGGCTTCACCCAGACCGAGGCGGACCCGTCGGGCGGCGACGGTGTCTACCTCCCCGGCTCCCTGGTCGAACACGGCCGGCGCCGGCCGCTGCCGCTGTACACCTGGGACGGGCGGGCCTTCGTCCGGCGCGACCGCTCCCGCCCGCTGTTCTGCCCCGTGGTGCAGGCCGAGGTGGACGGTGCGCTCACTCCGCTGGTCGAGGTGCACTGGCAGCGGATGCGCGCGCTCACCGGCTACCGCTTCGAGCTGGAGGCCACCCGGCTGGTCGCCCACGCCCCGCTGGTGACGGACATGCTGTGCGTGCTGCTGGCGGAAGCCGCCCGTCAGGACAACCCGCGCCGGGCGTACGCCGAGCTGATCAGTCACGCGGCCCGGCTCGACGGCGAGGTCGGCCGCTGCGAACTGCTCCCCGACGGCACCGGGTACGTGCTCGACGGCCACCGGTTCGACTCGGCGCGCGCCCTCGCCGAGGCGGCCCTGCTCCCGCTGCGCGCGTTGACCGAACCGCACGCGTTCTTCTCCCGGGCGGCCTCCCTGCCGCCGGTGCTCCCGGTGATGTCCCACCTGCTGACGACCGCGCTGTCGGCCCTGTTCGGGGCGGACTACCCGGATGCGGAGCCGGGCGGTGAGGCCGGGCGCCCGCCCGGCCTCACCGAGCACGGCTTCCGGGTCCATCTGCACTGGGGCGCCCGGGCGATGGCCGGCTGCCCGCCGCGCCGCGGCGGCTACTTCGGCCGCAAGTCCACCGCCCGTGCCCTGCGCGGCATCATGGGCCCGCTCGTGCGGGACTTCGCCGAGGCGCACCCGCTGTGCCTCGTCCTGCTGCCCGCGCCCGTCTTCATGCTCTGCCCGCCCGACACCTCACCGGGGGACGCCGAGCGGCTCAGGGCTCTGTTCAAGACCGTCCTGTCCACGCCCGCCGAGCAGGCGTACGAGACGGCGCTGGGCTGGCTCGCGGAGCACCGGGAGTCGCTGTCGCCGTACCTGCTCGACCGGTTCCGGGACGGCAGCGGCGTACCGCACGACGGGTCGCGGCGGGAGCCGGCGGCCCCCGCGGAACCCGACGGCTTCCGCGAACTGACGCTTCGTCAGGCGTCTGCCGTGGTCGCCGCGTTCGAGGAGGTGCTGGCATGACGGACACCGCGACCGGGTCCGGGACCCGGGTCGGCCACGGGCGGATCCGCATCGCGCTGGAGGAGCCGTTCGTCAGCAACCGGGGCGTCACCACGCACGTCGAGCAGACCGTCCTGCGCCTGGACTGGCAGGGCCTGACCGGCTACGGCACCGCGCTCGCCGCCGACGCCGGGGAACTGGCGGCCTGCGCGCCCCTGCTCGCCGACGCCGGGCCGTACGACCTGCGCCGCGTCCTCGACGCGCTCCGGGACGCCGGGGTCCGGCCCGCGGTGGCCGCGGCCGTCGACCTGGCCCTGCACGACCTGCTCGGCAAGGCCGCGGGCCTGCCCCTGCACCGGCTGCTGGGCCTCGCCGGACTCCCGCTCGCCCCGTCCGCGCTCTCCCTGGGCGCCGGCGACGAGGCCGAACTGCTGCGCAGCGCACGGGAGCTGGCCGACTGGCCGATCCTCAAGCTGAAGCTCACACCGGACGACGACGGCAGCCGCGCGGGCCTGCTGCGCTCGGTCTACGGCGGCCGTATCTGGGTCGACGGCAACGGCTCCTGGAGCCCCGCGCGTGCCGTGGAGGTGGCCCACACGCTGGCCGGGCACGGCGTGGAGCTGTTCGAGCAGCCCGTCGCCCGGGGGGACCTCGAGGGCCTGGCCCACGTGCACCGGCACGCGCCGGTGCCCGTCGTCGCCGACGAGGACTGCGCGCTGCCCGAGGACGTGCTGCCGCTGCGCGGCCGGGTGTCCGCGGTGAACGTCAAGCTGACCAAGTGCGGCGGCCTGCGCGCGGCCCTCGACATGATCACCGTGGCCCGTCGGGCGGGCCTCGGGGTGATGCTCGGCTGCAAGACCGAGAGCTCCCTCGGGGTGACCGCCATGGCCCAACTGGCCCCGCTGGCCGACTGGCTGGATCTCGACGGCTCGGTCGGCCTCAGGGACGACCCGTTCAGCGGCGCCGTGATGGACCGGGGCAGGATCGTGCTGCCGGACGGCCCCGGACTGGGCGCCCGCCCGCGCACCGACAGCCAGCACCTCTGGGAGACATGACATGCAATTCCGCTGCGCCGTACTCGACGACTTCCAGGACGTGGCGACCACGTTCGGCGACTGGTCGGCACTGGGCGACCGCGTCGAGGTCGTCACCTTCACCGAGCACTTCGCAGGCGAGGACGCCCTCGTCGCCGCCCTCGCCGACTTCGACTGCGTGGTCACCCTGCGCGAACGGGTTCCGTTCCCGGCCTCCCTGCTGGACCGGCTGCCGCGCCTGAAGCTGCTGATCGCCTCCGGCATGCGCAACTCCTCGATCGACTACGCGGCGGCGCGGGCGAACGGCGTCACCGTGTGCGGCACGCAGAGCTCCTCGACCCCGCCGGTCGAGCTGACCTGGGCCCTGCTCCTCGGCCTCGCCCGCGGCGTCGTCCAGGAGAACAACGCGCTGCGCGAGGGCGGCCCCTGGCAGTCCACCGTCGGTGCCGACCTGTACGGCCGCACCCTGGGGCTGCTGGGCCTGGGCAAGATCGGCGCCCTGGTGGCCCGGGTCGGGCTGGCCTTCGGCATGGAGGTCACCGCCTGGAGCCAGAACCTGACCAAGGAGCGCGCCGACGAGGTCGGCGTGTCCCTGGCCCCCTCCAAGGAGGAGCTGCTCGCGAGCAGCGACTTCGTCTCCGTCCACCTGAAGCTGAGCGACCGCACCCGTGGTCTGCTCGGGGCCGCCGAACTCGCCCTGCTCCAGCCGACCGCGTATCTGATCAACACGTCCCGGGCGGCGATCGTCGACCAGGACGCGCTGCTCAGCGCGCTGCACGAGGGCCGCATCGCCGGCGCCGGCCTCGATGTCTTCGACGTCGAGCCCCTGCCCGCCGGCCATCCGATGCGCACCGCGCCGCGCCTGCTCGCCACCCCGCACCTGGGCTATGTGTCCCGCGCCAACTACGAGCGCTACTACGGCCAGGCCGTGGAGGACGTCCAGGCCTACCTCGACGGCGACCCGGTCCGGGTCCTCGGCTGACGTGCCGTCGTGAGCTCCGGCGGGCCCCGCGCCCGCCGGGGCTCCGCTCCACCCCGCCCACCGTTCCCCGATGAATCGGAGACCACCACCGTGAGCCCGTCCCGCCGCATGATGAAACTCGGCGCCTTCCTGCCCGCGCCGGGCCACCACGTCGCCGCCTGGCGGCACCCGCACGCCCGCCCCGACGGTGGCCTGGACTTCGAGTACTACCGCTCGCTGGTGCAGACTGCCGAACGCGGCAAGTTCGACATGATCTTCCTCTCGGACGGCGCGGGCGTGCGCACCACCTACCGGGACGCCGAGGAGCTGAGCCGGCAGGGCCGCATGGTCCACTTCGAGCCACTGACCCTGCTGTCCGCGCTGGCCGTGCACACCACGCACATCGGGCTGACGGCCACCGCCTCCACGACGTACAACGAACCCTTCAACATCGCCCGCAAGTTCGCCTCCCTGGACTTCCTGAGCTCCGGACGCTCCGGGTGGAACGTGGTCACCTCGGTGACGGACGCCGAGGCGCGGAACTTCAACCTCGACCGGCAGCCCGACCACGCCACGCGCTACGACCGGGCCCGCGAGTTCATGGACGTCGTCACCGGTCTGTGGGACAGCTGGGAGGACGACGCCTTCGAGTACGACAAGGCCTCGGGCCGCTTCTTCGACCCGGCCAAGCTGCACATCCTGCACCACAAGGGCGAGCACTTCTCGGTGCGCGGCCCGCTCAACGTGGCCCGCCCGCCGCAGGGTTACCCGGTGATCGTGCAGGCCGGTTCCTCCGCCGACGGCCAGGACTTCGCCGCCCGCTGGGCCGAGGTGGTGTTCACCGCCCAGCAGACCCTGGACCAGGCGCAGACGTTCTACCGCGGCATCAAGAAGCGGGCGGCGGACCACGGACGGGACCCGCAGGACGTCAAGGTCCTGCCCGGCGCGTTCATCGTGGTCGGCCGCACGCGGGCCGAGGCCGAGGACAAGTACGCCGTCCTGCAGGACCTGGTCGACCCCGTGGTCGGGCTCGGTCTGCTCACCGGCCAGCTCGGCGACGTCGACATCTCCGGCTACCCGCTGGACGGTCCGCTGCCCGAGCTGCCCCCCACGGAGGGCTCCACCAGCAAGCAGCAGCTGATCTACGAGCAGGCGCGGCGCGAGGGCCTGACGATCCGCCAGCTGTACCTGTCGGTGTCGGCCGGACGCGGCCACCGGTTCCTGCTCGGCACCCCGGAGACGATCGCCGACGAACTGGAGGACTGGTTCGTCCATGAGGCCGCGGACGGCTTCAACATCATGCCCGACTACCTGCCCGACGGCCTCGACGCCATCGTCGAGCTGCTCGTCCCCGAGCTGCAGCGCCGCGGACTGTTCCGCAGCGAGTACGAGGGCACCACGCTGCGCGCCAACCTCGGGCTGCCCCGGCCCGCCTTCGGTGCCGCCCGCCGCCCGGCGGAGCCGCGCCCGTGACCGTCGAGGGCCGCACCCTGCGCTCCGTGCTGCGCGCCCACGCCTCGGGGGTGGCGGTGCTGACCGCCCCCGGCGCCGACGGGCCGGCCGGAGTGACCATCACCTCCTTCACGTCCGTCAGCGCCGATCCGGCCCTGGTCTCCTTCTGCCTGGCCGGCACCTCCTCCACCTGGGCCCGGATCCGGGACAGCCGCTGGTTCGGGATCCAGGTGATGGGCGCGGACCAGGCCGACGTGGCGCAGCGGTTCGCCGCGCCCGGCACCGACCGGTTCGCCGCACCCACCCGCTGGCACACCGGACCGCACGGCGTGCCGTTGCTCGACGACTGCCTGGCCTGGCTGGTGTGCAGCCGCCGCGAGCAGTTCCGCGTCGGCGACCACCACCTCGTGGTCGGCGCCGTGGAGCACGCGCGCTCCGGCGCGCCCGGCGACGCCCTGGTGCACCTGCACGGACAGGTCCGTCCGGTGACCGCCGCCCCCACCTCACTGGTTCTCTGACGTCCCACGACCTCACGGATTGCGCACCCATGCCCAAGGTACTTCTGTACTCCCGACAGCCGCTGAGCAAGCGTCCGCTCCAGCAGTGGCTGGACGACACCGCCGACAGCGTCGTGCTGCTCACCACGCACAAGGCGGTGGCCGGCGCGAAGGACGTGCTCGACGCGCACTTCCCCGCCCACCGACTGGTGGACGACTACTACGCGTGGTCCACCGAACTGGCCGCCGAGGAGGCGGCCCGCGCCCATGGCGCCGAGCTGGTGGCCAGCACCAGCGAGGACGACGTCCTGCGGGCGGCCCGGCTGCGCGAGCGCCTGGGGCTGCCGGGCCAGGGGACCGCGAGCGCGACGGCCTACCGCGACAAGGCGGTCATGAAGGCCCTGCTGCGGGACGCCGGCCTGACCGTGCCGTCCTTCGCCCCGGTCGACAGCCCGCTGGACCTGCTCGACTTCCTCGAGGCCGAGGACGGTCCGGTGGTCGTCAAGCCGCGCTCCGGCGCCGGCGCCGAGGGCGTGAGCGTGCTGCGCTCCCCCGCGGACCTGGAGGCCTTCCTGGCCCGCCAGAAGTCCTCGGAGGTGCCGTTCCTGGCCGGTCAGTGGATGGCGGAGGGCTTCGTCCACGGCGACTTCTTCCACGTGGACGGCATCATGCGGGACGGCCGCGTCGTGCACTGCTGGCCGTCGCAGTACAACAGCGGCGTCGCCGAGCACCTGCAGGGCCAGACCCAGCTCAGCAGCGTCCTGCTGGCCGCGGACGACGAGCGTACGGCCGGCCTGCGCGGCCTCGCCGAGGACGTCGTCGCGGCCCTTCCTGCCGCCCCCCTGCCGCTCGCGTTCCACCTGGAGGCGTGGCTCGGCGCCGACGGCAGGCCCGTCGTCTGCGAGATCGCCAGCCGCGCCGGGGGCGGTCTGATCGCCGACACCTACGAGCGGGCCTTCGGCGTCCACCTGGCCAAGGAGGGGCTGCGGGCGCAGTGCGGCAGCGCCCTGACCCTCGCCCGGCAGCCGGCCGCGCCCGAGGCGCCCACCGGCTGGATCCTCTTCCCGCCCGGCCACGGCCGCTTCAGCCCGCCTGCGGAGCCCTGCCCGGTCCCCGGCGTGGACCTCACCGTGGACCTGGAGCCCGGCACCGAGTGCACGGGCCTGGAGTACGCCGCCCAGTCCGCGGCCGGCGCCCTGGTCACCGGGGATTCCCCCCAGGAGATCCGCAAGCGCCTCACGCTGCTGACCGAGTGGTGGAACCTGCACACCTCCTGGCTCTGACCGCTGCCGCCGGACCGGCCCGCGCCGTCGCCGCCGGACCGGCCCGCACCGTCAGAACAGGGAGGTGCCGCGCTCGAAGTCCAGCAGCCGGCGCTTGCGGTCCAGGCCGCCGCCGTACCCGGTGAGGTCGCCGCCCGCGCCGATCACGCGGTGGCAGGGGACGATGATGCCGATCGGGTTCCGGCCGTTGGCGAGGCCGACCGCGCGGGACGCCTTGGGGTTGCCGAGGGCGTCGGCGAGCTCGCCGTAGCTGCGGGTCTCGCCGTACGGGATCCGCGTCAGCTGGTCCCAGACGCTGCGCTGGAACGCCGTCCCGTGCAGGGCGAGCGGGAGGGTGAACTCGGTCAGCTCGCCCGCGAAGTACGCCGTCAGCTGCTCGGCGGCCTCGGCGAAGAGGGAGTCGTCGAGGCCGCCGAAGGCCTCCTGCGCCGGCCGGTGACGCTGGTCGGTCATGTAGAGGCCGCACAGCACCCCGTCGTCGGCGACGAGGGTGAGGGGGCCGTAGGGGCTGTCGATGACGGTGTGCTGCTTCATCGCGAAGGTCCTCGGTGATGCGGGTCGATGCGGCACGTCGGCCGGCGGATGCCAGGAATGAACGGAAAGCCCTTATACGGGCAGGAAGTTGATGGGGTGGCTGTCGGTCGCCCACAGGTACTGCACCGCGTACGCCCGCCAGGGCCGCCAGGCCTCGGCGCGGGCGGTGAGCGCTGCCGGAGTGGACGGCAGGCCCAGCTCCCCCGCCGCGCGCCGGATGCCGAGGTCGGTGGGGAGGAAGGCGTCGGGGTCGCCGAGGGCGCGCATGGCGATGACGTCGGCCGTCCAGGGTCCGAAACCGGGCAGCGCGAGCAGGCGGGCGCGGGCCTCGGCCCAGTCGGACTCGACCCCCAGGTGCAGGGTGCCGTCGGCCAGCCGGCGGACGAGCGTGGTGAGGGTGGTGCGCCGGGTGCGGGGCATCGCCAGCGTCTCGGGGTCGACGCCGGCCAGCGCCTCGGCGGACGGGAAGAGGTGGGTGAGGCCGCCCTCGGGGTCGTCCAGGGGCTTGCCGTGCGCGGTGACGAGCCGGGCCGCGTGGGTGCGGGCGGCGGCCGTGGACACCTGCTGCCCGAGCACGGCCCGTACGGCGAACTCCGCCTCGTCGACCGTGCGCGGCACCCGGCGGCCGGGGGCCCGGTCGACCAGGGGCGCGAGCAGCGGGTCGGTGCGCAGCCGGTCGTCGACGGCGACCGGGTCGGCGTCCAGGTCCAGCATGCGGCGGCAGCGGCTGATCGCCACGGTCAGGTCGCGCAGGTCGCTCAGGGTGAGCCGGCAGGCGATGTGGTCGGGACGCGGGGTGAGCGCGACGATGCCGTGCCCGTACGGCAGCCGCAGCGTGCGCCGGTACGCGCCGTCCCGCCACTCCTCCACGCCGGGCACGGCGGTGGCGGCGAGGTGGCCGAAGAGGTTGTCCGGGTTGAGCGGGGCCCGGAACGGCAGGCGCAGGGAGAGTCCGCCCGGGGTGCCGGGGCCGCTCTTGGGCGCCCGGGAGCGCAGCTCGCTCGGGGACAGCGCGAAGACCTCGCGGACGGTGTCGTTGAAGGTGCGGATGGAGGAGAAGCCGGCCGCGAAGGCGATCTCCGCCATGGGCAGCGGGGTGGTCTCGACGAGCAGCCGCGCGGTCTGGGCGCGCTGGGCACGGGCGAGCGCGAGGGGGCCGGCGCCCAGTTCGGCGAGGAGCTGCCGCTCCACCTGCCGGGTGCTGTAACCGAGCCGGGCGGCGAGTCCGGGCACGCCGTCGCGGTCCACGACGCCGTCGGCGATCAGCCGCATGGCCCGGGCCACCAGGTCGGCGCGCCGGTTCCACTCCGGGGAGCCGGGGCTGGTGTCGGGGCGGCAGCGCTTGCAGGCACGGAATCCGGCCTGCTGGCAGGCGGCCGCGCTCGGGTAGAAGGTCATGTTCTCGGGCTTGGGCGGCACGACGGGACAGCTGGGCCGGCAGTAGATCCGGGTGGTCAGGACGGCCGTGAAGAACCACCCGTCGAACCGGGCGTCCTTGGACTGCACGGCCCGTACGCAGTGCTCCCGGTCGAGGTGCGTCGCTGTCTGCATGTCTCAAGGATCGGCCACGGGCAGGGCCGGACGCTGGCGGAAATCCGACATCAGCGTCCGCCGGCCTGCCGTGTCCCCGGCCGCCCTGCCTACAGGCGGCTGTCCTGGCGGAACCGGGTGATCCACTCGGCGGTGTGCCGCAGCCCGCCGAACGTGTAGAAGTGCACCTTGACCGCGCCGTGCCGCGCCGGGTCGTAGCGGCGGGCCAGGGTGTGCAGGAAGCGGTCCGGGCCGGTCGTGCCCATGAGGTTGGTCAGCGAGAAGCCGTACTTGCGGGCGACGGAGGCGCTGGTGGCGACGCCGAACCGGGTGGCGTAGCCGAGCAGTCTGCGCACGCCGGCCGGTCCGGGGACGCCGATGCGGACGGGCAGGTGCACGCCCCGGGCGCGGGCGGCCTCCAGCCAGCCGAGGACGGGGTCGACGTCGAAGCCGAACTGGGTGATCACGTCGCCGGTGAACCGGTCGGCCCCGATGGCGGCGGCCTTGTCCGTGAGCGCCGACCACAGCGGGCCGTCGGCTATCGCGGGGTGCCCCTCGGGGTAGCCGCTGATGCCGATGTGCCGGACGCCGTGGTCGCGCAGCAGTCCGCTGCGCAGGACGGCGAGGGCGTCCTCGTAGGGGCCCTCGGGGCGGGCGGGGTCGCCGCCGACGACGAACACGTTCTCGGCGGTGCCGTCCGCCGCCAGGCCGCCCAGGAACTCCTCCAGTGCGCCGCGGGAGGGCAGCCGGCGTGCGGAGATGTGCGGTACGGGGACGAAGCCGAGCCGCTTGACCGCGCGGGCTGCGGCCAGCCGCATGCCGAGGTCCTCGCCGGCGAGAAAGGTGATGTTGATCCGGGTGCCCGGCGGGATGCCGTCCCGCGCCTCCTCGAGCCGGGCCACGTCCTTGCCGGTCATCTCCAGCGAGAAGTCGTCGAGCAGAGCGGTGCCGACCGCCGGGGTGACGGTGGGAACGGGGTTCATCGTGCTCCTCGTACGACTGCGGTCCTGACCCGGGCCGATGATGTCACGAGAGCCGCGCGGGGCCCGGTCCGGGGGCGAACGGCGACGCGGCCGCGCTGCCGCGCTGCCGCGCGGACAGGGGGAGGCAATCGACCCCTAGGACGCACGGCCACCGGCCGGGGCGGCCCGTCGGGCCCGTGCCGCGGGCCCGTGCCGCAGGAACGCGCGGCCACCGGCCGGGGAACCGGTCGCGGAACCGGCCGGGGGCCGCCCCGGCGGGCCCGCGCCGCGGGTACGCACGCCCACCAGCCGGGGAACCGGCCGGGGCGGCCCGACCAACCATGCCGCGGGTACGCACGCCCACCGGCCAGGGAACCGGCCGGGGCGGCCCGACCAACCATGCCGCGGGTACGCACGCCCACCAGCCGGGGAACCGGTCCGGGGCGGCCCGACCAACCATGCCGCGGGTACGCACGTCCACCGGCCAGGGAGCCGGCCGGGGCGGCCCGCGGGCCCGGGCCGCGGGTGCGCGGCCGGACTGCTGGGCGTCGCGGCAGAACCGCCGGGCGCCCGGGCCCCGCGCTGGGCCGCTATGGCGCCGGGTTCAGCGGGTCGTCCAGCACGCCGGCCAGGCGGCCCGCCTCGGCGGACGGATCGAGAGCGGGGTCGAGGCCCGCCGCCGCGCCCGTGAGCGCGGTGAGCGCCGGGACCAGACCGGCGCGCTGCTGGGCGGGCAGCCGTTCCACCAGGGCCCGGATCTGCGCGCGCCGGTGGCTCAGCACGCGGTCCACCAGGTCCTCCCCCGCCGGGGTCAGCCGCAGGACGACCTCTCGGCGGTTGTCCGGGTTGACCCGCCGGTCGGTGAGGTTCAGTGCCTCCAGGCGCTCGACCATGCGCAGCGCGGTGGACGGCGTGACCCCCAGCGTGGCGGCCATCGCCGCGAGCTTGATCGGGCCGCAGGTGCGCAGGGCGACCAGGGAGCGCAGCTGGGGCAGGGTCAGCGGTACGTCGACGGAGGCGAGGGCGCGCGCGGAGAGGGCGACGATCAGCCGCGAGGCGGCCATCACGGCGAGCGTGATCTCCTCGGCCTCCCGGTCCAGGGCCTTCTCGGACCCCGCGAGCCCGTCCGCAGACCCGCCGCTCCCGGCCACCCCGCCCGGCACTTCTTCAGCTCCTGCCACTCGGTCCGGCGCCCCGCCGCTCCCGGCCACCCCGCCCGGCGTCCTCGCGGACCCCGCGGCCCGGCTCGGCGCCTCGGCCGGCCCTGCCACGCCGGCCCGTGCCGTCGCGGCCCCCGCCGATCCCGCCCCCGCCGGCGTCTCCCCGGGCGCTTCCCCCTGCTCCCCCGTCCGGTCCGGGACGCCGTCCTGCTGGGCCATGGGCTCCTCGCTCCCCTTTCCGCTGTCCACGATCCGGACGCAACCCGTCACCCAAGGTGACGATTGCAGACTGCAATGATAAGCTTCGGGCAGCCGGACCGAGCGGGCGCGACGGTTCCGGTGCCGAGGGTGATGACGATGAGATCCGAGCCGATACGCGAAGCCTATTCCTTCGTGTGCCTGCGCTGCGGGCACGCCTGGGAGGGCGCCTACGACATCCGGCATGTCCGTGACGCCCGGGGACGCCTGCGCGCCGAACACCACGTCACGGGCGGCCCCAGGGTCCCGTCCCCGCTCACGGCGAACAGCTGCCGGGTGTGCGGCGGGCGCAGGATGCGCATCCTGCGCCCCGGGCGGGTGGACTCCGCACGCTCCATGCCCGGCTGAGGGCACCGGCCGCACCCCTTTCCCGACGGACGCGCAACGACGCGCGTCCGTCGTCATGTCCGACGTCCGCCACCGCCTCACACCGGCACGGGCCGCGCTGCCCCGAGTCACCGCGGCTCCCGGTGCCGGCCCGCCCCGCCGTGCCCGGTCACCCACCCCTGCCTCAGTGCTACCGGTACGACCGCTTCGGCTTCACCACCCGTTCCAGCCAGCTCCACGAGTCCCGGCTGCTGCGCGTCGGCGCCCCGCTCTTCCACTACGCCCTGTTCCTCGTCGTCGGCTGCCATGTGACGGGCCTGCTGGTCCCGGAGGCACCGACCCGGTGGCTGGGTGTCGGCGAGGCGCAGTACCACGCGGTCGCGCTGACCATGGGCGGGGCCGCGGGGATCGCGGCGGCCGCCGGCCTCGGTCTGCTGCTGCGCCGCCGGCTGCGCGTGCCCGCCGTACGCCGGGCGAGCCGCCGCAGCGACCGGCTGGCCCTGCCGCTCCTCGCCCTGGTCCTCCTCGCCGGGCTGACCGCCACCGCCTCCTCCGTGACCGACCGACCCCTACGACCACCGGCTCGGGGTGGCCGTCTGGTTCCGCAGCCTGTTCGCCCTCGACCCCGACGTCGGCGCCATGGCGCACGCCCCGCTCGTCTACCGGCTGCACGCCCTGCTCACGCTGGCCCTGTTCGCGCTGTGGCCGCCGTTCGGCCGCCTGGTGCACGCCTTCACCGTCCCGCTCGGCTATGCCGTCCGGCCCTACGTCGTCTACCGCTCCCCGGACGGCGCGGGGGCGCGCGGCCGGGTTATGGACCGGTGAGACGCACCCTTTTTGGCCCTGGTGACCGGACCAGGGTCCCGGCAGGGTGGTGATCCCGAACCCGAGGAGATCACCGCCATGCGATTCCGGCACGCGCCGAGCATCTGGTCCACGTACCCCGAACTGGCCTCCGGCGCGCTGTACGCCACCGGCGTCGACGCCCGCGCCGACACCGGGCCGCGCGCCGCCGCGTACACCGCCCGGGCCGTGGCCCGGCTGGCCGGGGCCACCGAGGGGGAGTTCCCCGAAGTGCTGGCGTGGCGGCGGGCGTTCAGCCGGATGGGGATGAAGCCGACGCAGTACCGGTGCGCGTCCGAGTCGCTGCTGCGGCGGCTGCGGAAGGAGGGCGCGCTGCCGCGCATCCATCCGCTGGTCGACCTGTGCAACGCCCTGTCGGTGGCGTACGCGGTGCCGGTCGCGGTCCTCGACGTCGACCGGATCGCCGGGCCGCTGCTGGAGGTGCGCCCGGCGGGCGGGGACGAGAGTTACGTCCCGTTCGGCGGCGGCGTCGAGCATCCGGGGCCGGGCGAGGTGACGTTCGCCGACTCGGCCGGACGGGCGCACGCGCGCCGCTGGACGCATCGGCAGAGCGGCTTCTCGGCCGTCGGCGAGCACACGGGGCGGGTGCTGGTGGTGGCCGAGGCCATGCACGAGGGCGGTGCGCAGATGGTGCCCGAGCTGCTGAAGACCCTTGAGGAGGAGGTGGGGGCGCACTGGGCGGCCGTCACGCGCAAGGCCGTACTCACCCCGGCCGCACCGGACTTCGTCCTCGGCGACTGACCGGCACGGGCACGTGACGGCGCGGGCACGTGACAGCATGGGCACGTGACAGCATGGGCACGGTGAGCGAGGGAGCGGAGCGACTCCCCGGGCGGGGCTCGGACTTCCTGCAACTGGCCGTCGGTGACGTGCCGGCGGACGGCAAGGCGGAGTGGCTGGCCGGGCGGCTGCGGGGGGCGATAGCCGACGGCGGGCTGGCAGTGGGCAGCAGGCTGCCGCCGAGCCGGGTGCTGGCGGCGGAGCTGCGCGTCTCGCGCGGCGTGGTCACCGAGGCGTACCGGCGCCTCGGTGAGGACGGCCACGTGGAGGGCCGCCGCCGCGGCGGCACGGTGGTGGTCGCGGCCCCACTGGCCCCGCCCGCACCTGCCCACGGCGCCTCGGGCGCACCCGCCCACCCGGGCCCGGACGCGCCCGCCCGCGCCACCTCGTCCGTACGTGGCACCGTCACCTCGGGCGCGCCCGCCCCGGGCACCACCGGCACACCCGACGCCGGTACCGCCGCCTCCGGGGCCTGGAGCCTGCCCGTCCCCGGCAGCTCCGGTGCGGGTGCCCCTCTCCCGGGCGGCGGATCCGGTGCCCTCTTCTTCGGCGCCCCCGGTGCCGACGTCTTCGACCTCCTGCGGGCCGCGCCCGCCGCCGTCGACTTCACCCCCGGCCGCCCCGACCTCACCACCTTCCCCCGCACCGCGTGGCTGCGCGCGGAACGGGCCGTGCTGGGCGAGCTGTCCGCCGAGCATCTCGGCTACGGCGACCCGCACGGGGCCGCCCCGCTGCGGCGGGCCGTCACCGGCTGGCTCGCCCGGATGCGGGGCGTGCGGGTGGAGCCCGACGAGGTGCTGATCGTCGCGGGCACCGCGCAGGCGCTGAGCCTGCTGCACCCGGTGCTGCGGGCGGACGGCGTCGAGGCCGTCGCGGTCGAGGACCCCGGCTCGCTCGGCGCCCGGCAGCACCTGCGCGACGGCGGCCTCGCCACCCCGCCGGTACCGGTCGACGCCGAGGGCCTGCGGGTGGACGCGCTGCGGGCGACCGGGGCCCGCGCGGTGCTGCTCACACCGGCCCACCAGTTCCCCACCGGCGTGGTGACCAGCGGCGAGCGCCGGCGTGAACTGCTGGGCTGGGCCCGGGAGGGCGGGCTGATCCTGGAGGACGACTACGACGCCGAGCACCGCTACGACCGGCCGCCGGTCCCCGCGCTGCGCGCGATGCTGGCCGACCGGGTCTGCTACCTGGGCAGCGTGTCGAAGCTGCTCGCGCCGGCCCTGCGCATCGGCTGGCTGCTCGCACCGCCCCGGCACCGGGCCGCGCTGGTCGACGCCAAGCGCCACAACGACCTCGGCAACGCGGTGCTGCCGCAGCTGGTGCTCGCCCGGCTGATGGAGTCCGGCCGGCTGGAGCGCCACCTGCGGCTGTTGCGCGGCCGGCACCGCAGCCGCCGGGACGCGATGATCGCCGCGCTCGCCGAGCACCTGCCGGGCGCGACCGTGCACGGCGCCGCGGCCGGTCTGCATCTGACGGTCACGTACACCGCGGACGTGCCCGACACCGCGTTCGCCGCCGCCGCGCTCGCCCGGGGCGTGAAGTGCCAGCCGCTGTCCTGGCACCGGCAGTCGCCGGGCCGCCCCGGACTCGTCCTCGGCTACGCGGCCACCCCGCCGGGAGTGATCGCCGAGGGTGTGGCGCTGCTGGGCAGGACCCTGCGCGAGCTGTAGCCGGCCCCCGGCGCCGGTCAGCCGGCCTGCCGGGCGAACGCGTCGTAGGCCCGGTCGTCGAAGAGGACGAAGCGCACTTCCGCGACCGCCGTCGGCGTCTGCCGCACCGTCTCCACCGCGATCCGTGCCGCGTCCTGCATCGGCCACCGGTACACGCCGGTGGAGACTGCGGGGAACGCGACCGTACGGGCGCCGAGTTCGTCGGCGACCTTCAGGGACTCCCGGTAGCAGGACGCCAGCAGGCCGGAGCGGTCCTCGGTGGCGGAGTACACCGGGCCCACCGTGTGGATCACCCAGCGGGCGTCGAGGTCGCCGGCCGTCGTGGCGACCGCCCGGCCGGTGGGCAGGCCCTTGCCGTAGTGGGAGGCGCGCAGGCCGCGGCACTCCTCCAGGATCGCGGGGCCGCCGCGGCGGTGGATCGCGCCGTCCACGCCACCGCCGCCGAGGAGTGAGGAGTTGGCCGCGTTGACGATCGCGTCGACGCTCTGCCGGGTGATGTCACCCCGGACGAGGGTGATGGTGGTCATGTCTGCCTCAGTCTTCGCCAGACGGCCTTGGCCGCGTTGTGCCCCGACATGCCGTGCACTCCGGGCCCCGGCGGCGTGGCCGAGGAGCAGATGAAGACCGCGGGATGGGGGGTGTGGTACGGGAACAGGGACAGTCCGGGGCGCAGCAGCAGCTGGAGTCCGGAGGTCGCGCCGCAGGCGATGTCGCCGCCGACGTAGTTGGCGTTTCGTGCGGCCACCTCGGCGGGTCCGGCGACGGCGCGGGCGAGGACGCGGTCGCGGAAGCCGGGGGCGAAACGCTCCAGTTGGCGTTCCATGACGTCGGTGAGGTCACCGGTCCAGCCGTTGGGCACATGACCGTACGCCCAGAAGACCTGCTTGCCCTCCGGGGCCCGGGTGGGGTCGACCACGCCGGGCTGCACGGTGATCAGGAAGGGGTGGTCCGGGGCGCGGCCCTCGCGGGAGGCGGCGCGCAGGGCGGTGCCGATCTCGGCCTGGCTGGCGCCGATCTGGACGGTGCCGGCGACGCGCGCCTCGGGCGCGGTCCACGGGACCGGGCCGTCCAGCGCGTAGTCGATCTTGAAGACGCTGGGGCCGTACCGGTAGTGCGCGTAGTGGTCACCGAAGCCGGCGATGCGGGCGAGGGCGGTGGGCGAGGTGTCGAAGACGTAGGCGCGCGCCGGCGGCAGGTCGTCCAGGCGCTTGACCTCGTAATCGGTGTGCACCGCACCGCCGAGGTCCGACAGGTACGCGGCGAGGGCGTCGGAGATGGCCTGGGAGCCGCCGCGGGGCACCGGCCAGCCGCGGGCGTGGGCGGCCAGCGCGAAGACCAGTCCGACGGCGCCGGTGGCGAGGCCGCCGAGCGGGGCCATGACATGCGCGACCAGCCCGGCGAAGAGGGCCTTGGCCCGCTCGTCCTTGAACCGGCGCATCAGCCACGTGGACGGCGGCAGCCCGGCCACCCCGAAGCGGGCCAGGGTGACGGGGTCGCGCGGGAGCGCCGTCGCCGGCAGGGACATGAAGTCCCGGACGAGCGTGTCCCAGCGGGCGAGGAACGGCTCGACGAGCCTGCGGTACGCGCCCGCGTCGCGCGGCCCGAAGGAGGCGGCGGTCTCGGCGACCGACCGGGAGAGGACCGCGGCGGTGCCGTCCGGGAAGGGATGCGCCATCGGCAGCCCGGCGTGCAGCCATTCGAGGCCGTAGCGCTCCAGGGGCAGGGCGCGGAAGGCCGGCGAGTTGATGCCGAGGGGGTGGGCGGCCGAGCACGGGTCGTGCAGGAAGCCGGGGAGGGTGAGTTCCTCGGTGCGGGCGCCGCCGCCCACGGTGGACTTCGCCTCGAACACGGCGACGGAGAAGCCCCGGCGGGCCAGCTCCACGGCAGCGGTCAGTCCGTTCGGTCCCGCACCCACCACGACCGCATCGAGCATCGACGGCACCTTCGGACCCCTTCGTCAGCCGATGGCCACTCGGCATCAGGATATGCCGGGGGACCGGCGTTCCCGGGCCGGGGTCGGCGGGAGGGCGGGGTGCGGGGCCCGCCGGGGTCAGTCCCGCACGCGCAGCAGTCCGGCCAGCCGCCGGGCCGTCGCGGTGTCGCGGGCGGCGGTGAACGGCAGTGCGTTGCCTCCCGTCACGCGGAACGGCTCGCCGGTGCGGGTGAGGTGCGCACCGCCCGCCTCCTCGACGAGGAGCAGTCCGGCCGCGTGGTCCCAGGCGGCCTCCCAGGAGAACACGACGCCGTCCAACTCGCCCCGGGCGACGGCCAGATACTCCAGGCCGGCGGAGCCGCACGGACGCGGTGCCACACCGTCGGTCCACAGGGCGCGCAGCACGTGCTTCTGCTCGTCGGTGGTGAAGTCGGGGTGGGAGGTGGCGACGGCGAGGTCCCGGCCGGGCGCGGGCGGGCCCGCCCACAGCCGCTGCCCGTCCAGGAAGGCGCCCCGGCCGCGGACCGCGGTGGCGAACCGGTCCCGTGCCGCCGCGTACGTCCACGACGCCAGGACGACCCCGCGGTGGGCGAGCGCCACCAGGGTGCAGAAGCCGTCGTCGCCGTGCACGAACTGGCGGGTGCCGTCGACCGGGTCGACGATCCAGACCGGTGCGTCGCCCTGCAGCGCGTCGTACGTCGCCGGGTCGGCGTGCACCGCCTCCTCGCCGACCACGACCGAGCCGGGCAGCAGGGCGCCGAGGTCCTGGGTGAGCCGCTTCTCGGCGAGGCGGTCGGCGTCCGTCACCAGGTCGTGCGGGCCGCTCTTCTGGTCCACCTCGTCCGCGGCGAGGCGGCGGAAGCGGGGCAGGATCTCGGCCTCGGCCGCCTTGCGGACCGCTTCCTCCACGTCCGCCGCGCGGCGGCTGAGAAACTCGTCGATGGTTTCCGTCGTTGCTTCGATCATGCCTCCATGAGAGCACGCCCCACTGACAATCCCCGTGCGCCCGGTGCACGCCAGGTGGAATCGGGATGAAGAACGGGTGCCGCAAGATCGCTCAGCGGCCCACCGCGTACCCCTGCATCCCCCGCGGGTTGGCCGCCGCCGACAGGATGCCGGTCTCCGGGTCGCGGGCCACCGCGCACAGGCGGCCCTCGGACCAGGCGGGGCCGACGGTGACGTCGTGGCCGCGGCGGCGCAGTTCCCCGATCACCTCCGGGTCCGTCCGGGACTCCACGGTCACGCTTCCGGGGCGGCGCCCGCGCGGGTAGAAGGAGCTGGGGAAGCTGTCGTTGTGCCAGTTCGGGGCGTCGATGGCGCCCTGCAGGTCGAGGGCGCCGCGGACGGGGGCGCGCAGTGCGGCGGCGAGGAAGAAGTGCAGCTGCCACTGGTCCTGCTGGTCGCCGCCGGGCGTGCCGAAGGCGAGGACCGGCACCCCGTCGCGCAGCGCGAGGGACGGGGTGAGGGTGGTGCGCGGACGGCGGCCGGGGGTGAGGGAGTTCGGCAGGCCCTCCTCCAGCCAGGTCATCTGCAGGCGGGTGCCGAGCGGGAAGCCGAGTTCGGGCACGACCGGGTTGGACTGCAGCCAGCCGCCGCTGGGGGTGGCCGCGACCATGTTGCCCCAGCGGTCGACGACGTCCAGGTGGCAGGTGTCGCCGCGGGTGGTGCCGTCGACGGCCACGTGCGGTTCGCCGGGGATCTCCGCGACGGTCGGCTCGCCCGCGCCCATCGGGTCGAAGCCGCGCTCGCCGGTGTCCACGCACGCGTGTGCCTGAGCGGGCAGCCGCGGGACGCGTCCGCCGGGGCCGCCCGGCCGCAGTTCGAAGGAGGCCTTGGCACCGATCAGGGCTCGCCGGCCGGCGTTGTAGTCCTCCGAGAGCAGTGCGGTGAGGGGCACCTCGGCGGCGTCCCCGTACCAGGCCTCGCGGTCGGCCATGGCGAGCTTGCAGCCCTCGATCAGCAGGTGGACGTAGTCGGCGGAGCCGTACGCGGGCAGCCGGGGCGGGAGCAGGGCGAGCTGCTGGAGCATGGCGGGGCCCTGGCTCCAGGGGCCGGCCTTGCACACGGTCCAGCCGTTCCAGTCGTACGTCACCGGCGGCTCGTACGTCGCCGACCAGCCGGCGAGGTCGGCCTCGGTGAGCGTGCCGGTGTGGCGTTCGCCGCTGGTGTCCCTCGTGGGCCGCCGGGACTGCCGCAGCAGGGCCTCGGCGATGAAGCCGGAGCGCCACACCGCGCGGGCGGCGTCGATGCGGGCCTCCCGGTCGCCGCTGCCCGCCGTCTCGGCGAGCAGCCGCTTCCAGGTGGCGGCGAGGGCGGGGTTGCGGAACCGCTCACCGGGCCGGGGCGCCCGGCCACGGGGCAGGTAGACCTGCGCCGACGAGGTCCACTCCGTCTCGAACAGCTCCCGTACGGTCTCCACCGTCGCGCCGAGCTTCTCCACGGGCGGGTGCCCGTGCTCGGCGTAGCCGATGGCGTACTTCAGGACGTCGTCCAGGGACTTCGTGCCGTGGTCGCGCAGCAGGAGCAGCCAGGCGTCGAAGGCGCCGGGCACGGCGGCGGCGAGCGGCCCGGTGCCGGGCACGAGGTCCAGGCCGAGCCCCCGGTAGTGCGCGACGGTGGCACCGGCCGGGGCCACGCCCTGTCCGCACAGCACCCGTACGGCGCCCCCGGCCGGGGCGAGCAGGATCGGCACCTCACCGGCCGGCCCGTTCAGGTGCGGCTCCACCACGTGCAGCACGAACGCCCCGGCGACGGCGGCGTCGAAGGCGTTGCCGCCGTCCTCCAGGACCGCCAGCGCCGACTGCGAGGCCAGCCAGTGGGTGGAGGAGACCATGCCGAAGGTGCCCTGCAGGGTGGGCCGGGTGGTGAACACGGGCGTCGTCTCCTCGGCTCGGGTACGTCGGGCTCGGGCACGTCGGGCTCGGGTACGTCGGGGCTCGGCTGCCTCTTCCGGGTGATCGTACGAGCGTGATCGGCGTCCGGGAACACGGCGGCGACCTGCGGCGTTGATCCCGTGCGGCAGCGGAACGAAAGGACCGGGCAGTGCACGGTGAGTACAAGGTGCCCGGCGGCAAGCTCGTCGTCGTGGACGTCGAGACCGAGGACGGCGGCGTGCTGGGGCACGTGCGCGTGGCGGGCGACTTCTTCCTGGAGCCGGACGAGGCGCTGGACGCGATGAACCGCGCGCTGGAGGGGGCCCCGGCGGACACCGACGCGGCGGGGCTGGCCGCGCGGATCGAGGCGGCGCTGCCGGCGGGGACCGTGATGTACGGGCTGACGGCGGAGGGCGTGGGGATCGCCGTGCGCCGCGCCCTGGCGCGGGCCACGGACTGGACGGACTACGACTGGCAGCTGATCCACGAGGCCCCCCAGCCGCCCGCGCTGCACATGGCGCTGGACGAGGTGCTGACGGCCGAGGTGGCCGCGGGCCGCCGGCCCCCGACGCTGCGGGTGTGGGAGTGGGGCGCCCCGTCGGTGATCATCGGCAGCTTCCAGTCGCTGCGCAACGAGGTGGACCCCGAGGGCGCCGCCCGGCACGGCATCGAGGTGGTGCGGCGCATCTCCGGCGGCGGCGCGATGTTCGTGGAGCCCGGCAACACGATCACCTACTCGCTGTCCGTGCCCGAGTCCCTCGTGCAGGGCCTGTCCTTCCAGGACAGCTACGCCTATCTGGACGACTGGGTGCTGGGCGCCCTCGGCGACATGGGCATCCGGGCCTGGTACCAGCCGCTGAACGACATCGCGACCGACCAGGGCAAGATCGCGGGAGCGGCGCAGAAGCGGATCGTCGGGCCGGGCGGTGGCCCGGGAGCCGTGCTGCACCACGTGACGATGTCGTACGACATCGACGCCGACAAGATGACCGAGGTGCTGCGCATCGGGCGGGAGAAGCTGTCCGACAAGGGCACCGGGAGCGCGAAGAAGCGGGTCGATCCGCTGCGGCGGCAGACGGGGCTGCCGCGTGAGGCGGTCATCGAGCGGATGATCGCCTCGTTCCGGGCGCGGTACGGCCTCGTCCGGGGCGGGATCACGGACGGGGAGCTGGCGCGGGCGCAGGAGCTGGCGCGGACCAAGTTCGCCTCCGCGGAGTGGACGGCGCGGGTGCCGTAGCGGCCGGCCCCGCCGGCGCCCCGGTTCAGCGACGGGTCAAGGACTGCTCTGTGCTCGGCCAAGCGGTCGTATGGGTTCCGTGTGCGGCCGGACCTCCACCCCGACATAGCCGGATTTGCGCTCTTGACCGGTGGCTACCGTGGTCGGGCCTTGTCGGCCATGCGAACACGGGGAAGAGGTGACGGCGGTGGGCGCGCCGGTACGTTCACGCCTGTCCGATCTCGTCGAGCCGGATCCGCCGGGACGGGACGTCCCGGAACCGGCCCGGCAGCCGCGCCGTTCGGCGCTGCACGACTTCGTGGAGGCCGCGCCGCCGCCGCGGCCGGCCGCGGACGACCGGCCCGGTCCCCGGCCGGGTGTGCCCGCCTACCACACGCCGGTGTGCGTGCCGGCGCATCCGCGGTCCGTCGCGTCCACGGGCCGGGGCGGCCGCCCCGCGCGCGTGCCCTTCGTCATGTTCGAGCTGTTCGAGCATCCCGCCCACGGCACCGTGGCCTTCGCGTTCACGACGCCGCGGAAGCTGGCGGACGCGCTGGGCGAGGCACAGCCGTGGGTCGCCGCCTCGCTCGGCCCGCTCGTGGAGGGCGTGCGCGAACAGGGCGTCACCGTGCTCCTCGACCCGCAGGCGGGGCCGGACGAACCCCACTGGCGGCCGGACGAACTGGCCGCCTACGCACGGGAGGTACGCGGGTGAGCGACTTCAAGGCGGTCTACGACGACCTCGCCACCATGGCGAAGACCTTCCACGACCAGGCGGGTCACTACCGCACGCTGCACCCGGACGTGGCACCGGCCGTCGTCAGCGGTGGCGACGCCGGACTGGACGCGGCGATCAAGGAGGTCGCGGACCTCATCGTCGCCCTGCACACCGGCATGGCCGACCGCATGGACGACCACGGGGACAAGGTCGCGTACGCGCGGGACTCCTTCCACCGGCACGACGTGGACGTCCACGGTGCCTTCGAGGATCTGATGGGGTGAGAGCCGATGGGTGACAGCTGGGTCGGCGGCGACATCGGCGGACTGCGCACGATGGCCGAGACGTACAAGAACGCCAAGGACAAGCTCGACGGGGTGGTCAAGCCGCTCAGCGGCACCGTCGACAAGCTGGTCGGCGACGCGGACTGGAAGGGCGAGGCGGCCGAGAGCTTCCGCGCCAAGTGGAGCGAGGACGCGCTGGCGGCCGGCGGCTTCGCCGAACTGGTGCACGCGGCGGGCGAGATCCTGGAGACGCTCGCGGGCGCGCTGTCCACGTGCGAGACGTCCCTGCAGAACGCGGAGCACATCGCGGCCCGCAAGGGCGTCGCGACGGACGCCAAGGGCGCGCCGGTGCCGGTCATGACGGCGGATCCCCCGAGCGCGGAGGACCGGAAGACCATCTCCGCGATGGACGACTACGCCACCGCCCGCAACGAGATCCTGCACACCGCCCAGCACGCGCGGCTGGTGGCGGCGCAGCAGTTGCAGGGGCTGTACGACAAGGTGACGTCGAAGGACGGTTCGGTCTCCCCCGGCGACAAGGTCACCCTGTACGACGCGCTGCGCGGCCTGTACGCGTACGACGCCGAGGACGCCCGCGCCGGGGGCATCGAGGCCCGCAAGCACCTCGACGCGGCCAAGGCCGAGGCGCAGGCCGCCAAGAAGGAACTCCGCGCGGAGCGCAAGGCGTTCCAGAAGGCCGGCAAGGCGCTGCCCAAGGACCTGCCCGCCAAGAGCGCCTACCGCGACGCGGTCACCAAGGTCGACGGGCTGGAGGAGGACATCGCCCGCGCCGACAACGGCAGCACCAAGATGCCGTACGACCGTGCCCTGAACGTCAAGCTGGCCGACGCCGCGGACGCGCTGCGCCTGGGCAAGGGCCTGGAGGCGCTGCCGGACGCCCTGAAGGAGATTCCGGTGCTGGACGTCGTCGCAGCCGGCGCCTGCGGCGTCCTGGAGGCCTCCGACGACCACGACAAGGGCTGGTCCTGGCAGCACTCGGTCGCCGTCGACGAAGGCGCGAACGTCGGCGGACTGGTCGCAGGAGCGGCCATCACGGCGGGGCTCGTGGCCGCCGCACCCATCGATCTGACCGCGGGCGCCGTGGCCGCGGTCGGTGTCGGCACGGTGATCGTCACGACCTCCGTCCTGGACCACACCCTCCACGAGCACTGGAGCGAGGACATTCACGACCATGGGGTGGTCGGTGGCGTGCTGACCGGGACCAAGCATGTCGCCACGGAGACCTACGACGACGGGAAGCGACTGGTGAAGGACGTCTGGCATGGTGTCACGAGCATCTTCTGAAGCACCGGCCGGAGGGCTGCCCGTCGCCGTCCCGAAACTTCCGGGACTGGGTACCACCTGGTACGAACGCGGCCCACGCTACTGGCTGCGGCGCGTCCTGGCCTCGCTCAACATGCTCCTCGCCGCCGCGATCGTGTGCTTCGTGGCGCTGTCCTTCTACTCGGGGTTCCGCGATCTGCTGCCGTCCGGCGTGCGTGTCGTGTGGGACGGCGTACAGGTGGCCGCCTCCTTCGTGGCCTTGGCATGGGGCTGGGCGTCACAGCGCAGGGGTCTTCGCGAGGCACTTCTGGATCCCCCCGACCCCGGCATGACCCGCCGGGCCAAACGCGACCGCTCCGGGCGTGTCCCGGGCCTGATCGCCCTGGGCCGCGGGCTCATGCTGCTGGCGGCGCCGGTCCTGCCCGCGTTCGCCGCATGGTGCGTCGGCTGGTTCGCCGCCTCGATCGCCGTCCGCGAATACCCCAGTGAAGTCGGCGCCCGCCGCTGGCTGGAGGCACATAACGGGCAGAGCCGTACGTCCTGAACGCGCTGTCGTGACCGCGCGGCCACGCTGCGAGTTTCCGCTTCCGCCCACAGGGAGTCGTGTGACACTGTCGTCCCACGTCCACCATGCGGAACCCTTCCGTCCCCCCTCTCCCACGAGAAGTGCGCCGTGCGTTCCCTTCCTCTGCCGCTCGCCCTCACCGCGCGACTGACGCCGGTCGCGGTGCTCGCCTGCGCCGGCTGGGCGCTGTCGTCCGGCCCGGCGGCGTCACCGGCGGCCGCCGGGCACCGGACGGACCAGAAGACGTCCGCCCAGTCCTCCTCGGCAGCCTCGTCCTCCTCCGGCCCGTCGTCCACCGCGGCGGCGAAGGCGTACGGCAGCGCGCCGTCCCCGTGCCCCAGCGTGCCCGCGGACACCGTCAAGTCCCTGGTGCCCGGGGCGAAGACGGCCGGCAAGGAGATCCCGTCGACGGACACCGACCTGCGCCGCACCTGCTCCTGGAACGCGCTGGACGGCTACGACTACCGCTGGCTCGACGTGTCCTTCGAGGTCGCCTCCTCCGATCAGGAGGCGGAGAAGGAGTACCAGCAGCGGGTCACCGAGAAGAGCGGCGGCGGGGCCGTGCCCGGGCTCGGGGACAGCGCCTACTCCGTCGTGAACCTCACCACCGAGGACAAGCAGCAGACCCGCGAGGGCGTGGTGATGGCCCGCGTCTCCAACGCGCTGGTGGTCGTCACCTACAACGGCAGCGACTTCGAGACCAAGAAGGCCCCGAGCACGGACGAGATCAACAAGGGCGCCATCAAGGCGGCACGGGCCGCGGTGTCGGCGCTGGAGGGCGGCAAGTCCGGCTGACCACCGCCCTCCGACTGCCTCAGACCTCGGCCTCCTTGCGGCCGGTCGGCAGGGTGAGGGCCAGGTACAGCACCAGGGAGGTGCCGAGGCCGACCGCCCAGCCGTAGTCGGCGAGGGAGGACAGGGCGGGGATCGGGCGGCCGTCGATCAGCGGCTTGAAGCTGGCGCCGCCGACGGCGAGGACACCGCCCACGACGAACGCGGCGACCGCCCGCCAGTTCCAGCCGCCCGTGTACCAGTACCGGCCGCCGCTGCGGTACAGGTCGGCGAGGTCGAGCCGGGTGCGGCGCAGGATCCAGTAGTCGGCGACGAGGATGCCCGCGACCGTGCCGAGCAGTCCGCCGACCAGGCCGAGCCAGGTGAAGATGTAGCCCTGCGGGTCGGAGTAGAGCTTCCACGGGCAGATCAGCACGGCGAGTACGGCGGTGATCAGGGCGCCGGTGCGGAAACTCACCTTACGCGGCGCCACGTTGGAGAAGTCGAAGGCCGGGGAGACCAGGTTGGCCGCGATGTTCACGGAGAGGGTGGCCACCAGGACGGTGACGAGGGCGTAGAGCAGCCCCACCACGTTGTCCGTCTTCGCCGCCAGCTGGACCGGGTCCCAGACCGGCTTGCCGTACACCGCCTGCGAGCCGGAGGTGACCAGGACCGACAGGAACGCGAACAGGGTCATCGTGGTGGGCAGGCCGAGGGCCTGGCCCCGGGTCTGCGCCTTCTGGCTCCTGCCGTACCGGGTGAAGTCCGGGATGTTCAGCGACAGCGTGGACCAGAAGCCGATCATGCCCATCAAGGAGGGCGCGAACAGCTTCCAGAAGCCGGCGCCCCAGCCCAGCGTCGAGGGCTGGTCGAAGAGCGGGCCGACCCCGCCGGCCTTGCTGCTCATCCACCCCAGCATCACCAGCGCGCCGACGATCACGAAGGGCGCGGCCCAGTTCTCGAAGCGGCGGATGGTCTCCATGCCGCGGTGGATGATGGCGACCTGGAGCACCCAGAAGACCGCGAACGACAGCCACATGGTCCAGGCGTGGCCGCCGACGTGCGCCGCGTTCGACCAGCCGTCGCCGATGAGCTTGCCGGCGAGGAAGTAGATCGCCTCGCCGCCGATCCAGGTCTGGATGCCGAACCAGCCGCACGCCACCAACGCCCGCACGACGGCGGGCAGGTTGGCGCCGCGGATGCCGAAGGAGGCGCGGGCGAAGACGGGGAAGGGGATGCCGTACTTGGGGCCCGCGTGTCCGGTCAGGAGCATCGGGACCAGCACGACGAGGTTGGCGAGGGCGATGGTGAACACGGCCTGCTTCCAGTCCATGCCCACCGCGATCAGCCCGGAGGCCAGGGTCCAGGACGCGGTGTTGTGGGCCATGCCGACCCACAGCGCGGAGAAGTTGTACGTCGTCCAGGTGCGCTTCGCCACCGGGACGGGGAGCAGGTCGTCGTTGGCGTACGGGCCGCTGGGCGGCGGAGTTCCAGGGGCGAGTTCCACGCGCCCGTCGGGCAGGGTGACTTGGCCGGTAAGGGGTATGGCCGCGGGAGCGGTGTCGGTCATGGGCTGGCCAATCGGGGAGAGGGGATCGGGAACGGCCGTTGCGGGCACCAGCCCCCTCCCCGGGACGGCGGGGAGGGGTGACCAGGAGGGGCGTGGGGGGCTCTCGGACTCGGCTTCTCGGCTTCTGGGCTTCTGGGCTTCTGGGCTTCAGGGCTTCAGGAGTTGACGGCGGGGATCACCTGGCTCCCGTAGGCGTCGATGGTGGCCTCCTGCGCGTCGTGCATGTCGTACACCGCGAACTGGTCGACGCCCAGGGCGCGCAGCGCCTTCAGTTTCTCGACGTGCTTCGCGGGCGGGCCGATGACGCAGAACCGGTCGACGATCTCGTCCGGCACGAACCGGGTGTCCGGGTTGCCGCTGCGCCCGTGGTGGGAGTAGTCGTAGCCCTCGCGGGCCTTGATGTAGGCGGTGAGTTCCTCGGGGACCTGGGCGGAGTGCTCGCCGTACTTGGCGACCAGGTCGGCGACGTGGTTGCCGACCATGCCGCCGAACCAGCGGCACTGCTCACGGGCGTGGGCGAGCGCCTCGGGCGAGTCGTCCTCGGTGACGTAGGCGGGGGCGGCGACGCAGACGGTGACCTCGGACGGGTCGCGCCCGGCGGCGGCCGCGGCGTCCTTGACGGCCTTCACCATGTACCGGGTCAGATACAGGTCGGACAGCTGAAGGATGAAGCCGTCGGCCTCCTCACCGGTCATCTTCAGCGCCTTCGGGCCGTACGCGGCCATCCAGACGGGGAGTTCGGCGCCCTCCCCGATCCACGGGAACCGGATCTTCGTGCCGCCGAGGTCCGCCTCCTCCCCCCGGCCGAGGGCACGGATGACCTTCATGGCCTCGCTGATCCGGGCGAGGGTGTTGGGCGTGCGGCCGGCGACCCGCATCGCCGAGTCGCCGCGGCCGATGCCGCAGACGGTGCGGTTGCCGAACATGTCGTTGAGGGTGGCGAAGGTGGAGGCGGTGACCTCCCACGTGCGGGTGCCCGGGTTGGTGACCATCGGGCCGACCTTCAGCTTCGTGGTGTTCGCGAGGATCTGACTGTAGATCACGAACGGCTCCTGCCAGAGCACGGCGGAGTCGAAGGTCCAGCCGTAGCGGAAGCCGTTGCGCTCGGCCCGCTTCATCAGGCTGACGACACGGGAGGCCGGCGGGTCGGTCTGCAGGACGAGTCCGAAGTCCATGGTGCACGCTCCTAGTCGAGGTACTGGCAGGTGGAGCGCGGGGTGAAGACGCCGTGCCCGGCGCGTCCGGTGTACTCCCGCTGGTCGATGACGACCTCGCCGCGCGAGAGGACCGTCTCGACCCGGCCGGTGACCCGCTTGCCCTCGTACGCCGAGTAGTCGACGTTCATGTGGTGGGTCGCGGCGGAGATCACCTGTTCGGCGTGCGGGTCGTAGATCACCACGTCCGCGTCGGCCCCCGGCGTGATCGTGCCCTTCTTCGGGTAGAGGCCGAACATCCGGGCCGGGGTGGCGCAGGCGATCTCGATCCAGCGGCGGCGGCTGAGGTGTCCGTCGACGACGGCCTGGTGGAGCAGGTCCATGCGGTTCTCCACGCCCGGCAGACCGTTGGGGATCTTCGAGAAGTCGCCGCGGCCCAGTTCCTTCTGACCGGTGAAGCAGAACGGGCAGTGGTCGGTGGAGACCACCTGGAGGTCGTCGGTGCGCAGGCCCTTCCACAGCGCGGCCTGGTGCTCCCTGGGCCTGAGCGGCGTGCTGCACACGTACTTCGCGCCCTCGAAGTCCGGCTCGGCGAGGTTGTCGGTGGACAGGAACAGGTACTGCGGGCAGGTCTCGCCGAACACGGGGAGGCCGTCGTCGCGGGCGCGGGTCAGTTCGGCCACCGCCTGAGCGGCCGAGACGTGCACGACGTACAGCGGGGCGCCGGCGACCTGGGCGAGCCGGATGGCGCGGTGGGTGGCCTCGGCCTCCAGCAGGGCCTTGCGGACCTCGCCGTGGTGGCGCGGGTCGGTCTCGCCCCGGGCGAGGGCCTGTTCGACCAGGACGTCGATCGCGATGCCGTTCTCGGCGTGCATCATGATCAGCCCGCCGTTCTCGGCGGCACGCTGCATGGCGCGCAGGATCTGCCCGTCGTCGCTGTAGAAGACGCCGGGGTAGGCCATGAACTGCTTGAAGGAGGTGACGCCCTCCTCCACCAGCAGGTCCATCTCCTTGAGCGTCTCCTGGTTCACGTCGGAGACGATCATGTGGAAGGCGTAGTCGATCGCGCAGGTGCCCTCCGCCTTGGCGTGCCAGGCGTCCAGGCCCTCGCGCAGGGTGTGGCCGACGCTCTGGATGGCGAAGTCGACGATCGTGGTCGTACCGCCCCAGGCGGCGGCCCTGGTGCCGGTCTCGAAGGTGTCGGCGGCGGTGGTGCCGCCGAACGGCATCTCCATGTGGGTGTGGCCGTCGACGCCGCCCGGGATGACGTACTTGCCGGTGGCGTCGATGACCTTCTCGGCGGTGAACGCCCCGGCCGCGGGGGTGCCGGAGGCGGCGAGGGCGGCGATGCGGCCGTCCTCGATCAGCACGTCGGCGTGGATCTCGTCGGAGGCGGTGATGACGAGACCACCGCGGATCACGGTACGGCTGCTCATGCTGCTCCCTCGGTCACTCGGTTCTGGTCAGGGTGCGGTCAGCGGTGTGTACGCCCCCGGCGCGCGGTCGCGGTAGAACTGCCAGCGGTCGCGGACCTCCCGGAGTTTGGCGAGGTCCAGGTCGCGTACGACGAGTTCGGTCTCCTTGTCGCTCGCGACCTCGCCGACGAACTGGGCCTCGGGGTCCACGAAGTAGGTGGTGCCGTAGAAGTCGTTGTCGCCCAGGTCCTCCACGCCGACCCGGTTGATCGCGCCGACGAAGTACTCGTTGGCGACGGCCGCCGCCGGCTGCTCCAGCTGCCACAGGTAGCGGGACAGACCGCGGGAGGTGGCCGAGGGGTTGAAGACGATCTCGGCACCGGCGAGGCCGAGCGCCCGCCAGCCCTCGGGGAAGTGACGGTCGTAGCAGATGTAGACGCCGATCCTGCCGACGGCGGTGTCGAAGACCGGCCAGCCGCTGTTGCCCGGGCGGAAGTAGAACTTCTCCCAGAACCCCCGCACCTGGGGGATGTGGGTCTTGCGGTACTTGCCGAGGTAGGAGCCGTCCGCGTCGATCACGGCGGCGGTGTTGTACAGGACGCCCGGCTGCTCCTCCTCGTACATCGGCAGGACGAGGACGATGCCCAGCTCGCGGGCGAGGCGCTGGAAGCGCTGGACGGTGGGTCCTTCGGGGATACGCTCGGCGTACTCGTAGAACGCCTTGTCCTGGACCTGGCAGAAGTAGGGGCCGTAGAACAGCTCCTGGAAGCAGAGGACTTGGGCGCCCTGGGCGGCGGCGTCGCGGGCCGCCTGCTCGTGGACCTGGATCATGGACTCCTTGTCGCCGGTCCAGGCGGTCTGGAACAGGGCGGCACGGATCACTCGGCTCATCGAGGCCTCCGGTAGCTCGGTGTGCCGTGAGCGTAGAAAAGCCCGGACGGCCGCCTCGACGGGCAGCGTGTCACGTCTGCGTGCGGTCGGCGTGCCACCGTGTCACGCGTTCGCTGGCCCATGTTTCACCGCCGTTTTTCCAGGTCGTCGCTTGTTTCACCGCTGTTGCGCGTCGTGCGCGAGGAGCGCGATGTGCACGGAGGCCGCCTGTTCGAAGTCGTCCAGGTCGACGCCGAGGCGGGCCTGTATCGCCTCCAGGCGGCGGTAGAGGGCGGGCCGGGAGACGTGGTGGAGCTGGGCGGTGCGGGACTTGTTGCGGCCGGTCGCCAGGTACGTCCGCAGGACGTTGAGCAGCTCCGCGTCGCCCTCGCCCAGCAGCCCGTCCAGCTCCCGTTCGGCGAAGGACTGCACCTGCGGGTCGTCGCGCAGCAGCCGGACCAGCCCGCGCAGATGGACGTCCCTGAGCCGGACCACGGCCGGCAGGTCGAGCGCGGCGGAGGAGTCGGCGACGGCGTCGGCGACGTGCCGGGCCTCGCGCAGTCCGGCGGGTACGTCGTCCCAGGCGGTGCGCGGCGCGGCGGCGGCGACGACCGCGTTCGGCGCGCCGGTCTCGTCGCGCAGCCGGGCCGCGAAGTGCCCGGTGAGCGCCTCGGCGTTCTGGTCCCGGGCGAGGCTGAGGAGGACGGCGGTGGCCCCGCCGGCCGGCTCCGCGACCAGTCCTGACAGCCCCAGCAGCCGCAGCAGCCGCTCGACCCGGCCGGGTTCGGTGCCGGGGACGACGAGCGGGACGAAGGTCCGCCGGTTCACCGGCAGTCCGGCCGCGCGGGCCCGGGGCAGCAGCTGCCGGGCCGGTACGGCGCCGCCGAGGAGGTCAGTCAGCAGGCTCTGCGCGGACTGTTCCTCCCAGCTCTGCGCGCAGCCGCCGCCGAGCATGCGGTGCAGCACCAGCGCCTCGGCGGCCCGGTCGGCGAGGAGGCGCCCGCTGGCCGCGTCCCCGCGGTAGCCGCACAGCAGCAGCCGGCCCCACCGCTCCCCGCGCCCGCCCAGCTCGGCGCTGATCCAGCCGTCACCGGCGCCGGCACCGGCCTGCCGGGCGATCCGCTCCCAGTCGCGCAGCACGTCGTCCACCGCGGGCCGCTCCCCGGCCGTGGCGAGGACCCGGTGGGCGAGGTTGGTGACGACGACCGGGCAGCCGCTGTGCACGGCGACTTCGTCGAGGAGCCGTCCGAGGGGGGCGCCGGCCGTGATGAGGCCGGTGAGGGCGGTCCGGACCGACTCTGAGAGGCTGACGGCGGCGAACTTGCGCCGCACCAGCCGGGACTGGACCTCCTCCGTCAGCTCGGCGAACGGGGAGGGGCGGTGGAGGACCACCAGGGGCAGCTCGCAGCGGTCCGCCGCCCGCCGCATCGCGTCCGGGGGTGCGGGGAAGGCGCGGCCGAGGCCGAGGACGACCGCGGCGGCCTCCGCCCGGTGCAGCGACTGGATGTACTCGGCCTGCTTGGCCTCGTCGCCGGCGAGGAGCACTCCGGTGGTGAGCACCATCTCGCCGCCGCTGAGCATCACCCCGACGTCGGCGGCCTCGGCGACGTGCACCCAGCGCACCGCCCGGTCGAGCTGGCCGCGGCCGGCCACCACCTCGGGCTCCCCGGCGAGCACCCGCTCCAGGGTGAGCACCTGGCGGACGGAGAGGGCGGGTTCCCAGCCGTGCCGGGACTCCAAGGTGGTGGTCATGGCCGTACACCCGTTCTCTAGTAGGTGCTCCTGAGGGCCCGTTCCAGGATCGCCGCGCCCTCCTCGGCCTCGGCGACGGTGAGCGACAGCGGCGGGGCGATGCGCAGGGCGCTGGTGTCGTGGCCGCCGCCCTTGCCGATGAGCAGTCCGCCCTCGCGGGCCGTCTCCAGCACGGTCGCGGCGGCCTGCGGGTCGGCCTCGTCGGTGCCGGGCCGGGTCAGCTCGATGCCGATCATCAGTCCGCGCCCGCGCACCTCGCGCACGCCGGGCAGCTGGGCGGCGACCGCCCGGAGCCGTTCGATGAGCAGTCCGCCGACGCGGCGGGCGTTGCCCTGCAGGTCGTGTTCGAGGAGGTAGGTGAGGTTGGCGAGGCCGGCGGCCATGGTGATCTGGGTGCCGCCGAACGTCGAAATGCTGTTGGAGTCCAGGCAGTTCATGATCTCGGCGCGGGCGATCACCCCGCCGATCGAGGCGCCGTTGCCGATGCCCTTGGCGAAGGTGACGAGGTCGGGCGGGCCGCTGCGGGCGTGTGCCTGCCAGCCCCAGAAGTGGTCGCCGGTGCGTCCCCATCCGGTCTGCACCTCGTCGGCGATCCACAGCACGCCGTGTTCCTTCAGCACCTCGCGGAAGGCGGCGTAGAGGCCGTCCGGCGGGGAGGTGAAGCCGCCGACGCCCTGGACGGGTTCGGCGATCAGCGCGGCGGGCGGCCGGGTGTGCCCGAGGACGTCCTTCAGGTCGGCGACACAGGCGTCGATGAACGCGCGGTCGTCGAGCCCGGCGTACGGGCCCCGGCTGCGGACACCGCCGTGGACGTACAGCGTCTGCAGCGGGGACAGCGAGGTCGGGGACCAGCCGCGGTTGCCGGTGATGCCGACCGTGCTGAAGGACCGGCCGTGGTAGCTGTTGCGCATCGCGAGGACGGTGTTGCTGCGCCGGTAGGCGGTGGCGAGCAGCAGGGCGGTGTCGTTGGCCTCGGTGCCGGAGGTGGTGAAGAAGACCCGCGCGTCCGGGATGCCGCTCACCTGAGCGATCCGCTCGGCGAGTTCGACCATCGGCCGGTTGAGATAGAGGGTCGAGGAGTGCAGGATGCGCCCGGCCTGTTCGGCGACCGCCTTGGTCACCTCGGGCAGTGCGTGCGCGGTCATCGTCGTCAGGATGCCGCCGAAGAAGTCCAGGTACTTGTTGCCCGCGGAGTCCCAGACGTGGCGGCCCTCGCCGTGGGTGATCTCGATCGGCTCGTCGTAGTAGAGGGCGAGCCAGTCCGGGAGGACCTGGCGGTGGCGGGAGTAGAGGTCGTTCACGGCTGCACCAGCCCTTCGTAGGCGTCGGGGCGGCGGTCGCGGTAGAAGGCCCACTGCTGCCGCACGTCCTCGATGAGGTCGAAGTCGAGGTCGCGGACGAGGAGTTCCTCGGTCTTGTCGCTCGCCGGGTCGCCCACGAACCGGCCGCGCGGGTCGACGAAGTAGCTCGTGCCGTAGAAGTCGTTGTCGCCGTACTCCTCCTGGCCGACCCGGTTGATGGCGGCGACGAAGTACTCGTTGGCGACGGCGGCGGCGGGCTGCTCCAGCTGCCAGAGGTAGGCGGACAGGCCGCGGTGGGTGGCGGACGGGTTGTAGACCAACTGGGCACCGTTGAGGCCCAGTTGCCGCCAGCCCTCCGGGAAGTGCCGGTCGTAGCAGATGTAGACGCCGACCTTGCCGACGGCGGTGTCGAAGACCGGCCAGCCGAGGTTGCCGGGTTTGAAGTAGTACTTCTCCCAGAAGCCCTTCACCTGCGGGATGTGGTGCTTGCGGTACTTGCCGAGGTAGCTTCCGTCGGCGTCGATCACGGCGGCGGTGTTGTAGTAGAAGCCGGACTGCTCGACCTCGAAGACCGGTACGACGATCACCATGCCGGTCTCGCGGGCGAGGGCCCGCATCCGGCGCACGGTCGGCCCGTCGGGCACCGGCTCCGCCCAGCGGTAGTGCTCGGGCTCCTGGACCTGGCAGAAGTAGGGGGCGTTGAAGACTTCCTGGAAGCCGATGATGCTCGCGCCCCGGCGGGCCGCCTCGCGGGCGTGCTCCTCGTGTTTCGCCACCATGGACTCGGTGTCGCCGGTCCAGGTGGCCTGGACCAGTGCGGCTCGTACGACGTTGGCCATGAGCTGCTCCTTCGACGGGACGTCAGAGCCTCTACGCCCGTAGAGCAGGCCGTAGAGGGACGAACGTAAGCCTCCGCGGGGCCCTTGCCAAGACCATCGTCGTCAACCCGCGGAGTCGATCATGTTTCGCACTCCTGTGGGTGAGCAGGCGGGCCGGCCGGGGCGCCGGAACCGGGGCACATCGGGACGACATTATCCGGTGCCGGTCACGTCGTGTGCCCGGCGACTCGCAGTGCGTGCACGAGGTCCCAGTGCCGTTCCTCGGAGACGGCGCGGGCGGCCTCCAGCAGCAGGGGCACGAGCCGCCGCGGATCGGCCGCGGCGCTGCGCGCGGCCTCCTCGGGGGTGCGGACCCGCACATAGGCGTCCAGCAGCGCCCGCACCTCGCTCCGCCGCCCCTCGCCGTCCAGCCGCAGCACGGCGGCGCCGATCCGCTCGGCCGGCCGGGCCACGCCCTGACGCAGCATCTGCCGCCCGTCCTCGTGCCGCCCGGCCGCGGTCAGCGCGTCGGCGGCGGCCACCAGCCGCTCGGCGGGCAGCGAGGCGGACTCCCACAGCAGCGTCGCCCAGTCGGCGCCGAGCCCGGCCCGGTGCAGGGCGTCCGCGAGCAGCGGGAAGCGGGCGGCGGGCCATTGCGCGGCCTCGACGAGCAGCACATGCGCCTCGCCGCTGCGCCCTTCGGCCCGCAACCGCCCCAGCCGCTCCACGGCCCGGCCGACGGCCCGCGCCCCTTCTGCCCCGCCCCTCTCCTCCACCACGCCGCGGGCCACCGGCTCCGCCGCCGCACCCCCGGCGAACCGGGCCCCACGGGGCGCACGGCGCCCGCCGCCCGCGCCCTGATCCGGCACCGGTGCCTGCGCCGGCGGTACGACGACGGGCGCCGCACCGGCCTCGTCCATCCCGGCAAACCGCGCCCCACCCCGCCGCCTCCGGGGCTCGGCGGGGGTGGTGGGGGGCGGCTGCTCGGTGGAGGTGGCAGGGGGCTGCGGCTCGGTGGGGGCGGCAGGGGGCTGAGGCCCGGCGAAAGCGGCAGGAGGCTGGGACTGGGCGGGGGCAGCAGAGGGCCCGGGCCCGGCGAAAGCGGCAGGGGGCTGGGACTCGGCGGGGGCGGCAGAAGGCTGCGACCCGGCAAAGGCGGCAGGACGCTGGGATTCGTCGAGGACGGTAGGAGGCCGCGACTCGCCAGGGGCGACAGGAGGCTGTGACCCGGCAAAGGCGGCAGGAGACCAGGACTCACCGGGGGCGGCAGGAGGCCGCGACTCGCCAGAGGCGACAGAAGGCTGCAACCCGGCAAAGGCGGCAGGCGGCTGCAACCCGGCGAAAGCGGCAGGAGGCAGGGACTCGCCAGAGGCGACAGAAGGCTGCGACCCGGCAAAGGCGGCAGATGGCTGGGCCCCGGCGGGAGCGGCCGGGGGCAGGGGCGCGCCGGCTCCGCCGGTCCTGCCGGTCCCACCGGCTCCTCCGGTCCCGCCAATTCCGCCAGCACCGCCAGTTCCGCCAGCACCGCCAATTCCGCCAGCACCGCCAGTTCCGCCGGTCCCGCCAATTCCGCCAGCACCGCCAGTTCCGCCGGTCCCACCAGTTCCGCCAGCACCACCAGTTCCGCCGGCTCCGCCGGTCCGCCCCGGCGGTCGCCCTGTCTCTCCCCGCACCCGCCGCGTCTCCCCCGGCCGGCCGTCCACCGGGCGCCGGTCCAGGGCGGTCAGGCGGTCGCGGAGTTCGGCACACCGGGCGGTGGCCCGCACGTGGTCGTCGTGGGCCCAGGCGAGGTCGAGGCGGAGGGACTCGACCTCCTCGGCAGAGGCCGGCGTGGACAGCAGGCGGCTCAGTTCCGCCTGGCGTTCGGCGGCGTACCGCTGTTCGCGGAGCATGACGTCGAGCCGGTCGGCCAGGGCGTCCCGGGCGCCGGGCCGGGCGTCGCACGCCGTGAGCGCGGCCCGGTACAGGGCACGGGCCCGTTCCCGTTCGGCCGCCGCCGCGGCGGCGCCGTACGCCGCGCCGAGGTCCCGCAGCAGCGCCTCCACCACGTCCCACGGCGGCACCTCGCGCCCGTCCAGGCACGCCCGCATGCCCTCGGGGTCCCGCTGCCAGAAGACCCCGCTCCAGCCGCCGCCCGGGTCGAGGCGGGCCAGCAGGCCGTCCAAGTAGTTCGCGAAGTCCCGCATCCGATCGGGGAGTTGCCCCACCGCCATCGTCCCGCTCCCGCCCGGCCGTCGGCACCGACGGTCAGCAGGCAACACCAGTCGTGTTACGGGCCTGCTACGCAGAGTTTTCCGGCAGAGTGCGGACCGCCCGACGCGCACTCCCGCCCGGTGCGCGCACTCCCTCGATGCCGCGGGGGCTCAGACGGCCACCGGCGCACACAGGACGGCCAGTTCGTCCATCGACAGGCCGAGGACCACGGCCAGCGCGGCCACGGTGAAGAACGCCGGTGTCGGCGCCCGCCCCGTCTCGATCTTGCGCAGCGTCTCGGGCGAGACGCCGGCCGCGGCGGCGACCTCCACCATGCTCCGCTCGCCGCGCGCCTCACGCAGCAGCCGCCCGAGCCGCTCGCCGCGCTCGCGCTCTTCGGGGGTGAGGGGGGTGCGCACCATGACCCCATTCTAATACCGCCCCGAGCCGCCCACCGGCCCGCACGGGACCGCAAGGCACCGCAAGGCACCGCAAGGGACCGCCCTATTCAAATACCGGTATAGTAATTGGCATGGTGGAACTGAAGACGGACACATCGATCGACGCGATGCACGCGGCGGGCCAGGTCGTCGGCCGCGCCCTGACGGCCGTACGCGAGGCCGCCCGGGTGGGCGTCTCGCTGCTGGAGCTGGACGAGGTGGCACGGGAGGTGCTGCGCGCGGCCGGGGCATCCTCGCCGTTCCTCGGCTACCGGCCCTCCTTCGCCCCGACGCCCTTCCCCGCGGTCATCTGCGCGTCGGTCAACGACGCGATCGTGCACGGCGTCCCCACCCGATACCGGCTCCGCGACGGCGACCTGCTCTCCGTCGACTGCGGCGCCGAACTGGGCGGCTGGGCCGGCGACTCGGCGATCAGCTTCACGGTGGGCCGGGCGCGCCCGGACGACCTGCGCCTGATCGAGACGGCCGAGCGCGCCCTCGCGGCCGGCATCGAGGCGGCCGTCGTCGGCCACCGCATCGGCGACATCGCCCACGCCGTCGGCCGGGTCTGCCGCACGGCCGGCTACGGCGTCCCGCAGGGCTTCGGCGGTCACGGGGTGGGCCGCCGTATGCACGAGGACCCGGAGGTCCCCAACGAGGGCCGTCCGGGCCGGGGCCTGCCGCTGCGGCCGGGCATGGTCCTCGCCATCGAGCCCATGCTGATCGCGAGCGGCAAGGACGACTATTACGAGGCGGGCGACGGCTGGACCCTCCGGACGAGCGACGGCTCCCGCGCGGCCCACGTGGAGCACACGGTGGCGGTCACGGAGAACGGCCCCCGGATCCTGACGGCTCGCGTGCCGTCCTAGCGGGGCGGGCCCGGCCGCCCCGTGGGCGAACATGCCACCCCCCACGGATCGTGCCATCGTGGGCATGAGCACCCCACCCCCGGGTTACCCGGCGGAGCCAGTCTTCAGCGAAGGAACGGAACGCCATGACCAACGGCTACCCTCCTGACCCCTTCGGCGAATTCCTGGCCGGCTTCTTCAGCGGAGCCGCCGGCGGCGCCCGGAGCCCGCGCCACATCGACATCGGCCGTCTGCTCAGCCAGCCGGCCCGGGAGCTGGTCAGAGGGGCCGCCGTCTACGCCGTCGAGCACGGCAGCCGGGATCTGGACACCCAGCACCTGCTGCGCGCGGCCGTGGCCAGCGAGCCCACGCGGAGTCTGCTGAGCCGGGCCGGCGCGGACCCCGACTCGCTCGCGACGGAGATCGACGACCGGGCGGGCCCGGCGCAGCACCCGCCGGGCGAGGTCCCGCCGCCGACCTCGCTGTCGCTGACCCCGGCCGTCAAGCGCGCCCTGCTGGACGCGCACGACATGGCGCGGGCCAGCGGCGCCGGGTACATCGGCCCGGAGCACGTGCTGAGCGCGCTGGCCTCGAACCCGGACTCGGCCGCCGGGCACATCCTGAACGCGGCCCGTTTCTCGGCCGGCTCGCTGCCGCCCGAGGCCCCGGAGACCACCCAGACCCGCCCGGAGCGGCAGCGGTCCACCGGCACGCCCACCCTGGACAAGTACGGCCGCGACCTGACCGAGCTGGCCCGGCAGGACCGCATCGACCCGGTCATCGGCCGGGACACCGAGATCGAGCAGACCATCGAGGTGCTGTCACGGCGCGGCAAGAACAACCCCGTCCTCATCGGGGACGCGGGGGTCGGCAAGACGGCCATCGTCGAGGGCCTCGCCCAGCGGATCGTCGACGGGGACGTCCCGGACAAGCTGGTCGGCCGCCGGGTCGTCGCCCTCGACCTGACCGGGGTCGTGGCCGGTACCCGGTACCGGGGCGACTTCGAGGAGCGCCTGAACAACATCGTCGAGGAGATCCGTGCCCACTCCGACCGGCTGATCGTGTTCATCGACGAGCTGCACACCGTCGTGGGCGCGGGCTCCGGCGGCGAGGGCGGCGCGATGGACGCCGGGAACATCCTCAAGCCCGCCCTCGCCCGGGGCGAACTGCACATCGTGGGCGCGACCACGCTGGAGGAGTTCCGCCGGATCGAGAAGGACGCGGCGCTGGCCCGCCGGTTCCAGCCGATCCTGGTGCCCGAGCCGACGGTCGCGGACACGATCGAGATCCTGCGCGGGCTGCGCGACCGCTACGAGGCCCACCACCAGGTCCGCTACACCGACGAGGCGCTGGTCGCCGCCGTGGAGCTGTCGGACCGGTACCTCACCGACCGGCGGCTGCCGGACAAGGCGATCGACCTGATCGACCAGGCGGGCGCCCGGGTACGGCTCGGCGCCCGGACCAAGGGGACCGACGTGCGGGCGATGGAGCGCGAGGTCGATCAGCTGGTCCGGGACAAGGACCAGTCCGTCGCCGACGAGGACTACGACCGGGCCAAGGAGCTGCGCGACCGTATCGGCGAGCTGAAGCAGCGGATCGCCGAGGTCAGCGGCGACGAGAAGGTAGACGAGGGCCTCGACCTGGAGGTGACGGCGGAAGCCATCGCCGAGGTGGTGTCCCGGCAGACCGGCATCCCGGTCAGCCGGCTCACCCAGGAGGAGAAGGAACGGCTGCTCGGTCTGGAGGAGCACCTGCACCAGCGGGTGGTCGGCCAGGAGGAGGCCGTCGCCGTGGTCTCGGAGGCCGTGCTGCGCTCCCGCGCGGGGCTCGCGAGCCCGAACCGGCCGATCGGCAGCTTCCTCTTCCTCGGCCCGACCGGCGTCGGCAAGACCGAGCTGGCCCGCGCGCTCGCCGAGGCGCTGTTCGGCAGCGAGGACCGCATGGTCCGCCTCGACATGAGCGAGTACCAGGAGCGGCACACCGTGTCCCGGCTGGTCGGCGCCCCGCCCGGGTACGTCGGCCACGAGGAGGCCGGCCAGCTCACCGAGGTGGTGCGCCGGCACCCGTACTCGCTGCTCCTCCTCGACGAGGTGGAGAAGGCACACCCGGACGTCTTCAACATCCTGCTGCAGGTGCTGGACGACGGCCGGCTGACCGACTCCCAGGGCCGGACGGTGGACTTCACCAACACGGTCATCGTGATGACCAGCAACCTCGGATCCGAGGCGATCACCCGGCGCGGTGCCGGGATCGGGTTCGGGCCGGGCGGTGCGGACGCCGACGAGGAGGCCCGCCGGGAGCAGATCCTGCGCCCGCTGCGCGAGCACTTCCGGCCGGAGTTCCTCAACCGCATCGACGAGATCGTGGTCTTCCGGCAGCTGACGAGCGAGCAACTGCGGCAGATCACCGACCTGTTGCTGGAGGGCACCCGGCGCCTGGTAGAGGGGCAGGGCGTCACGGTCGAGTTCACGGACGCGGCCGTCGACTGGATCGCCGAGCGCGGCTACCAGCCGGAGTACGGCGCCCGGCCGCTGCGCCGCACCATCCAGCGCGAGGTGGACAACCAGCTGTCCCGGCTGCTGCTGAACGGCACGATCTCCGAGGGCAGCCGGGTGACGGTGGACGTCGCGGACGGGCGGCTGGACTTCCGCCCTGCGGAAACCCGGCCGCCCGCGCCGGAGGAAACCCGGCCGCCCGCAACGGAGTTGTGACGCCGACGGGTCCTGCGTGACGACGGCGGGGCGGCGGGTCCTACGGCGCCGGGTCCACCACCATGGCCGAGCCGCCGCCGCGCCGTACCTTCTCGGCGGCGGCCAGCCACTTCCCGCCCGGCAGCCGCTGCACCCCGGTCGCCGCGCCGATCTCCGGGTTGAGCGAGAAGGAGTGCCCGATGGCCTCCAGCTGCTTCCTCAGGCCGGAGTCGTAGAGCGCCGGTTCGAGTTCCGTCTTCGCCGCGTTGCGCTGGCTGGCGCGGGGGGCGGCGATGGCGTCGACCAGCGGCAGACGCCGGTCGAGGAACCCGGTCAGGGTCTGCAGCACGGTGGTGATGATGGTCGCGCCGCCCGGTGAACCGAGCGCCACCACCGGCCGGTTGTGCCGGTCGAGCACGATGGTCGGCGAGATGGACGAGCGGGGCCGCTTGCCCGGGCCCGGCAGGTTCGGGTCGTGCACGGCCGGGTTGGCCGGGGCGAAGGAGAAGTCGGTCAGCTCGTTGTTGAGCAGGAAGCCCCGGCCGGGCACGGTGATGCCGCTGCCGCCGGTCTGCTCGATGGTGAGCGTGTAGGAGACGACGTCGCCCCACTTGTCGGCGACGGTCAGATGGGTGGTGTTCTCACCCTCGTACGTCGTGGGGGCCGCCGTACCGCCCTTGCCGCAGGCCGCCGGGTGGCGCGGGTCGCCGGGGGCGAGCGGGCTGGTGAGGACCGCGTCGTCCTTGATCAGGCAGGCCCGCGAGTCGGCGTACTCCTGCGACAGCAGCTGCCGGGTGGGGACGTCCTCGAAGGCGGGGTCGCCGACCCAGCGTCCGCGGTCGGCGAAGGAGATGCGGCTCGCCTCGATGAAGTGGTGCAGGTACTGCACCTCGCTCGCCTTGGAGAGGTCGGTCCGCTCCAGGATGTTGAGCGCCTCGCCGACCGTGGTGCCGCCCGAGGAGGACGGGGCGATGGAGTACACGTTCAGGCCCCGGTACGACGTCCTGGTGGGCGCCTGGAGCTTGGCGCGGTAGACGGCGAGGTCCTTCTCGGCCAGCTTGCCGGGGCGCGCGTTCCAGCCGGAGGCCGGGTCCACGGGCGGGTGTTCGACCGTGTTGACGATGTCGTCGCCGATGTCCCCTCGGTAGAGGGCGTCCGTTCCCCTGCGGCCCAGTTCCTCGTAGGTGCGGGCGAGTTCGGGGTTCTTGAACGTGGAGCCGACGACGGGCAGCCGCCCGTTCGGCAGGAACAGCTTGGCGGTGTCGGGGAAGTAGCGGAACCGGGTCTCGTTCGACGCGGTCTGCGAGCGGAAGGTGTCGTCCACGGTGAAGCCGTCGCGGGCGATGCGCTCGGCCGGCCGCAGGACCGTGCCGAGTCGTCGGGTGCCCCACTCGTCCAGGGCCGTCTGCCAGGTGGCGGGCGTGCCCGGCGTGCCCACGCTGAGGCCGCTGCTGACGGCGTCGTTGAAGGCGAGCGGCTTACCGTTCTCCGTGAACAGGCCGGCGTCGGCACTCTGCGGCGCGGTCTCCCGGCCGTCGACGGTGTGCACGGTGCGGGTCCTGGCGTCGTAGTAGACGAAGTAGCCGCCTCCGCCGACGCCGGCGGAGTAGGGCTCGGTGACCCCGAGCGCGGCCGCGGTGGCGACGGCCGCGTCGACCGCGTTGCCGCCGTGCCTGAGGACCTCGATGCCGGCGGCCGAGGCGTCCGCGTCGACGCTGGCGACCGCGCCGCCGTAGCCCACGGCGACGGGGACCTTGGTGACCGTCTCGCTCGTCTTCGCGTCGGGCGGCGCCGCCGCTCCCACCGACACCATGGCGGCCGAGACCGCCAGAACCGCCAGTTTCCGCGTGCCAGGACGACCCATCCGTACCTCCCGTCGGGACAGTCCGCGCAGCCTAACGAGATTGCCGTACCACCGACAGTACGCCTGCGTGCCCTGCCCCACGACCGTCATGGATCGAACACCGGTGCGTGCCGTTCCCGGGGCCCGCTAGCATGCGCGGCCATGAACGACGACGTGCGCAACATCGTCCTGGGCCTGGCGGCCACCGGGATATCCGCCTCGCTCGGCTGGCTCGCCCGTACGTATCTGTGGCGCCGCCGACTCCGGCGCAAGCAGGCGTTCTTCGGGTTGCCGGACCATTCCGAGTCGCTGCTGGTGGTCAACCGCAACGCGGGCGGTCCGGAGCTGTCGGTGATGCGGTACGACGTGTTCGCCCTGCTGGAACTCGCCGGCCTGATCAAGGACTGCCACGCGCACGCCCAGGTGGTGGCGCACGACGCCACCCAACAGGGCTTCGGCGAGCGGACGGAGTTCTGCGTCGGCGGTCCCTACTCGAACCGCCGGATGGCCGCCCATCTCTCCTCGCTGCTGCCGGGTGTGTGGATGAACGTGGAGACCGACGCCGGCGCGGAACTGGGCGCCTTCCGGATCGGCGGGGAGCACTACCGCATGGAGGGGGGCCGCAGCGAGTACGTGCTGCTCGCCCGGCTCAGCGCGGACGGGCACGGCGCGGGCCGGCCGGTGTTCCTTTTCTGCGGTCAGCGCGCCATCACCAACCAGGCCGCCACCCGCTATCTCGCCCGCCACCACGAGCGGCTGCACCGCAAGTACGGCACCGGGTCCTTCGTGTTGCTGCTGAAGGTGCTCAACTCGCAGGCGTACGGCCCCGATGTGGTGGAGCTGGTGGCGGACGTGACGCGGGCGGCGCGCACGCCCGTTCCCGATACGGCGTCCGCCGATACGGCCGCTTAGCGGTTCAACAATCTTTACTGGTACGTAACTTACCGACGGGTTACTTGCGGTAAAGGGCGGAGGTTACCGTCGGGTCACTTTGCACCGACACATGAAGGAGTGACCCATGGGAACCGGTCGCACCGCGCTGCGCACCTCCGCCGTCGGAGCCGTCTCGGCGGCACTGCTCGCCGGGACCGTCGTCGGGCTCGCCCCCGCCGCCCAGGCCGCGTCGTCCGTGCGCTTCGTGGACATCACCGGTGACGGCGGCACCGTGCTGAAGGCGAACGTCGTCACGCCCGCCGGCGCCGACGGCTCACACAGCTACCCGCTGGTCGTGCTGCCCACGAGCTGGAGCCTGCCCCAGGTGGAGTACCTCGCCCAGGCCCAGAAGCTCGCCGACGCCGGCTACGTGGTGCTCACCTACAACGTGCGCGGCTTCTGGCAGTCCGGCGGACAGATAGAAGTGGCCGGTCCGCCGGACATAGCGGACGCCTCCAAGGTCATCGACTGGGCCCTCGCCCACACCCCCGCCGACCCGCGGCACATCGGCATGGCGGGCGTCTCGTACGGCGCCGGGATCAGCCTCCTCGCCGCCGCGCACGACAAGCGCATCAAGGCGGTGGCCGCGCTCAGCGGCTGGGCCGATCTGGTCGGCTCGATCTACTCGGGCCGCACCCAGCACGTGCAGGCCCTCGGCGTGCTCGACGGCGCGGCCACCCTGACCGGGCGCGAGAGCCCCGAACTGCGCCAGATCTTCGACAACCTGTACTCCTCGAACCTGGGCAAGGAACAGGAGATGATCGACTGGGGGCGGAAGCGGTCCGCCGCCACCTATGTCGACCAGTTGAACGCGAACGGCCCCGCCGTGATGCTCGCCAACGCCTGGGGCGACACGGTCTTCCCCGCCAACCAGTACGCGGACTTCTACCAGAAGCTCACCGTGCCCAAGCGGCTGGAGCTGCGCCCCGGCGACCACGCGACGGCCGAACTCACCGGCCTGTTCGGGCTGCCCAACGACGTCTGGACGGACACCGAACGCTGGCTCGACCACTATCTGAAGGGCAGCGACAACGGCGTCGACCACGAGCAGCCGGTCCAGCTGAAGTCCCGTAGCGCGGGGGGATACGAGGGCTACCCGGACTGGAAGTCGGTCGGCGCGACCCGGCGGAAGATCGCGCTCGCGGGCTCCACCACCATCCACGCCAATGTCGACTCCGGGGCGGACGGCGGGATCGTCTTCCTCTCCAGCATCCTCGACCAGGTGGCCCAGCTGCCGCCGATGGCCTCGATGCCGCTGCTGCCGCGCCGTTGGGCGGCCGTGTGGCAGTCGGAGCGGTACGGCACGGCCCAGCGGGTGCGCGGCACCGCCGCCCTGCACACCACGCTCACCCCGACCGCCGAGAGCGGCACCCTCGTCGCCTACCTGTACGACGTGGGCCCGCTCGGCATCGGCAAGCTGATCACGCACGCGCCGTACACCTGGCACGGGCGGACGCCCGGTGAGCCGTTCGACGTCGACCTGGACCTGTTCTCCACGGCCTACGACGTCCCCGCCGGACACCGCCTCGCGCTGGTGGCCGACACGGTCGACCCGCTCTACATCGAGCACAACCCGTCCGGCGCGCAGCTGACCTTCTCCTCGCCTTCGGACGACCCGTCATACGTGTCCGTCCCGCTCGGCGAGCAGTGATCTCCGGCTGCCGCCGGACGAGCCTGGCCCGTGTGAACTGCCGCCCCCCTGGGGTTCCGGGGCCATGGGGGGGGCTCCCCAGCCGGCGCACCACGAAGGCAGCATGCACATCCCATAGGGATGAACGGCAAATCGTAGTCGAGGTCGGAGGTGGTGGGCTTCCCGGTGTGGAGGAACTCCTCGTAGGTGACGAGAAAGCCGAGCGGGCGTGCCATGACCCGGGTCCTGCGCACGCCGCGGTCGAACGCGGCCTCGCCCCGGCCGCGTTCGACCGCGCTCACGCCGGAGCGGAGGACCCCGGCGAGCACCGAGCCGTTGCAGAAGGGGAGTTCCGCGGCCGGCGCGGGCAGCGGCCGCGCGCCCTCGGCGGACGTGAACCGCCCGGTGCCGACGAGTACGTGGTGACGTTGTGCAGTTCGATCAGCAGATCGACGGCCATCCGCAGCCCTACTCACTCTCCGCCGTGTCGTGGTCGCCGCAAACTATCCAGGTGTCGACGGAGTTGAGGAACGACACGCACCTTTCGGGCATAAGCCGTATTTAAGCCTGGAGTGGTGTCCCGGTCCAGGGGCGGCTCAGGTCTCGGCGATCTCCCCGTACAGCTGGGACAGCTCGGGCACGCCGCTCGCCGCCCACCCCTGCCCGGCGTCCACGACCTCGACCTCGCGGCCGGAGGCGAGACGGACGACGAGTTCGCCGTCGGAGCGGATCCGCCAGGCGGCGCCCGGCACCGTGCGCACCACGACCGTGCCCAGGTACAGCCCGGCGTCGTTGCCCAGCCAGGGCAGCGTCTCGGCGTCGTCGCGCCAGCGCGGGACGAGCTGGTCCAGGGCCTCCAGCGAGGCCGGGGTGTCGTCGAGACGGACGCCGGCCCGGGCCGCCTGCGAGCGGAGCAGTTCGCACTCGGACAGCAGTGCGGCGACCCCCTCGGGGTCGGCGGGGAGGGACGCGCCCCTCTTCTTGTGCCGGTGGCCCAGGAACGGAAGGTTCATGGGCCCAGCGTGGCATCAGACGTCGAGGTCGACCACCACGGGCGCGTGATCGGAGGCACCCTTGCCCTTGCGCTCCTCACGGTCGACGTAGGCGTCCTTGACGGCCTGGGCGAACGGCTCGTTGCCGTACACCAGGTCGATGCGCATGCCGCGGTTCTTGGGGAAGCAGAGCTGGCGGTAGTCCCAGTAGGTGAAGGGGTGGTCGTACTTCAGCGGGCGGGGCACGACGTCGCTCAGACCGGCCCCGCGCAGGGAGGCCAGGGCGGCGCGCTCGGCCGGGGTGACGTGCGTGGAGCCCTCGAAGGCCGCCACGTCGAAGACGTCGTCGTCGGTCGGTGCCACGTTGTAGTCGCCCAGGACCGCGAACGGGCGGCTGCCCGAGGCGTCCCCGGCGACGGCGGCCTTCAGGGCCTCGAACCACTGGAGCTTGTAGGCGTAGTGCGGGTGCTCCACCTCGCGGCCGTTGGGCACGTACACCGACCAGACGCGGACCGGGCCGCAGGTCGCCGACACGGCGCGCGGCTCGGTCACGCCCTCGTAGCCGGGGTCGCCGGGCAGGCCCTTGACCACGTCCGCCAGGCCGACTCGGGAGAGCACCGCCACCCCGTTCCACCGGCCGGTCGCGTGGACCGCCGCCTCGTAGCCCAGCTCGCGCAGCTGGTCGAACGGGAACTGCTCCTCGGCGATCTTGGCCTCCTGGAGGCAGAGCACGTCGGTGCCGCTGCTCTCCAGCCAGGCCAGCAGCCGCGGGAGGCGGGCGGTGATCGAGTTCACGTTCCAGGTAGCGATGCGCATGCCTCACAACCTACCCGGAGGGTGTGACAACGCCGTTCCCCGCGCTCAGACCTCCGCCGACGCCCCGGGCGTCAGCCGCTGGTGGTCCGTGCCGCCCAGGGCGCCGATCTGGCGGTCGTAGATCGGCCGGGCCAGGTCGGTGAGCAGGGCGTCGTGGACGTCGTAGGCGCGCTGCGGCCGGACCTCGCGGACGTAGTCGATGACCTCGGAGATCTTGTTCCAGGGCGCCATCACCGGGAGCATCAGCGTCCGCACCGGCCGGCCGGGGACGGTGAGCGCGTCGCCGGGGTGGAAGACCACGCCGTCGTCGATCAGATAGCCGACGTTGGTGATGCGCGGGATGTCCGGGTGGATCACGGCGTGCAGTTCGCCGTGGACCTGCACCTCGAAGCCGGCGGCGGTGAAGGCGTCGCCGTGGCCGACGGTGTGCACCCGGCCCGGGAAGGCCGCGGAGATCTGCCCGGCGACCGACCGCAGCGTCCAGATCCGGGCCGCCGGGTTGTGCTCCATGGCGGCCCGGAGCCGGGACTCGTCGAAGTGGTCGGGGTGCTCGTGCGTGATCAGGATCGCGTCCGCGCCGACCGCGGCGTCGTCCTCGCTGAACCCTCCCGGGTCGATCACGAGGGTCTGCCCGTCCTTCTCCAGCCGGACGCAGGCGTGGGACTTCTTCGTCAGCCTCATGCCCCCGCATCCTGCCGGACGCGGCGGCCCGCCGCCCATGACCGCCCCGGCGGGATCACTCCGCCGGTGTGGTCTCCTCGCGGATGACCTGCTGGGCCACCCGGAACGCGCTGTTCGCGGCCGGCACCCCGCAGTACACGGCCGTCTGCAGCAGGACCTCCTTGATCTCGTCCGGGGTGAGGCCGTTGCGCAGCGCCGCCCGGGTGTGCAGGGCCAGCTCCTCCAGGTGGCCGCCCGCGACCAGCGCGGTGAGCGTGACGCAGCTGCGGGTACGGCGGTCCAGGCCGGGCCGGTCCCAGATCTCGCCCCACGAGTAGCGGGTGACGAACTCCTGGAAGTCCCCGGCGAAGTCGTCGGCCTGGGCCAGCGCCCGGTCCACGTGCGCGTCGCCGAGCACCTCGCGGCGGATCTTCAGCCCTCTCTGGTACCGGTCCGGTGCGGCGGCGAGCTGCGCGGGCACGGCGGCCGGGGCGATCTCGGCGACCGGCACGGCCTGCGGCGGCGCGGCCGGCACCGGGACGGCCGGGGTGCTCGGCAGCGCCGTCTGGCCGGTGTCGAAGGGCATCTGCCAGGCGGTGGAGAAGTGATGCACGAGCAGGTCGGTGACGGCGGCGGGCTGCTCCACGGGGACGAGGTGGGAGGCGCCGGGGACGACGGCGAGCCGGGCGTCCGGTATGCCGGCGACCAGGGTGCGGGCCTCGGCGGGGCCGGTGACCTGGTCGTCGGAGCCGACCAGCACGAGCGTCGGCACCCCGACCCGGCCCAGCTCGGGCCGTACGTCGAACGCGGCGAGGGCCTCGCAGGCGGCGATGTAGCAGCCCGGGTCGGTGGTGCGGACCATCTGCACCGCCCACTCGGTGATCGCGGGCTGGGCGGCGGCGAACCCGCCGGTGAACCAGCGGTCCGGGGCGGTCCGGGCGATCGGGTCCAGCCCGTTCGTCCGGACGATCACGCCGCGCTGGCGGAACTCGTCGGCGGTGCCGAACCGGGGCGAGGCGGCGACCACGGCGAGGGAGGCGAGCCGCTCGGGGTGCCGCAGGGACAGCTCGATGCCGATCGCCCCGCCCAGCGCACAGCCCGCGTATCCGAACCGCTGCACGCCGACCGAGTCCAGCGTGGCCAGCAGTCGCGCCGTCAGCTCGGCGACCGAACCGGCCGGCCGGGCGGGGGCGCCGCCGTGCCCGGGCAGGTCGAAGCGGAAGATCCGCCACTGCTTGGCCAGCTCGGGCACCTGGCGGTCCCACATGTGCCATGTGGTACCCAGTGAGGGACCCAAGATCAGGACCGGAGCGTCTTCTGGCCCGTCAAAGCGGTATTGCAGGGTGTTCGGGGGTGTCTCACTCACGCCCCAGACCCTCTCACGTCTCACGGACGCCCCTATAACGCGGGTGTGCGGGCAACCGGTCTGACCAGGTTGAATACCTCGCGGGCGGCATATCGCTTGAGGCATCCGATGATCTCGCGTCGGGTCTTGCCCTCCTGGGTGCGGCGTTCGTAGTACGCCAGGGTGCGCGGGTCGTGGCGCAGACGGGTGAAGACGATGCGGTGCAGGGCCGCGTTGGCCTGGCGGTCGCCGCCGTGGTTGAGCCGGCGCGTGCTCCGACGGCCAGAGGAGTACTCGACGGGGTTGTCTCCCATGGTGATCAGGAGAATGACGGCGCTGTCCGGACCGATGCCCACCGTTTCGAGCAGCTGTGGGGCGTGGCGTTCGACGAGCCCGGCCAGGCGTTGGTTCAGCTCATCGATCTGAGCGGTGAGCTGTTCGATGCGCTCGGCGAGCATGCGCAACGTCAGGTGGGTGGCCTGAGTCACCGCGTCCCCGTCTTCCTCACCGTCGTGCAAGGCGAGGCGCGCGCAGGCGCGGAACAACTCGGCGTTGCCCAAGCTGGACAGACAGCCGCTCCCGCAGAGCAGGGTCGACGATGACCGGGACGGCCTTGAGCTGAGCGGCATGGCGCCACGCCACCCGACTGACCCAATACGTGAGCGCCGTACGCACGCGAGTCGAGGACATGCGTCCGGGCCAGGCCAGAACCGTCACCGAGGAATGGATCAGCTGGGCAGCGGCCACTGAAACCCTTCCTCGGGCACTGAAGCCCTTACGGTCCCACCTACTGAACGCCCGCACCGCACATTGTGCGCCCACAACCGCAGTTCAGGAGCTCTTCGCGACCGGTTCAATCGCGGCACACCGACCTGGTGGGTCATCGGAAAGATGTCGACCTGAGCGATCTTCGGAAGACCCGAGGTCAGATCCTATTTTCTGGCGCTTCGCCATGCATGTGGGTGCCCCCGGGAGTCCAACGGGCGTCACGGCCGACAGCCCGCCCTTTCAACCCGGTCGCTCCAGCCTTCGCCAACACCCTGCTCGACGCGACCGGCGTCCTCCTCGGCCACCTCCCGCTCAGTCGCGACCGGGTGTGGCTGGTCGTGCGAGACGCGGGCCTGACGGATCGGCAGGTGGGCGACTCGTGGTGGAACGCTCCGTGTCAGCCGACCTGCTGCACCTTGATCGCGTCGTTCACCCGAACCGTCCCGGCTGGGACACCGAGCACGATGCCGGGATCCGCCGGGAGTTCGTGGACGGTCGAAGTACGCGTCAACTGGCCCGAAGACCGACCGCCAGCGTCAGTTCAAGGACCCGGTGTGGCGATGCGAGATCCGGAAACAGCTCCCGCAGCTGCGACATCCGGTACCGGACTGTCTGGGGATGGACGAACAAAGCCGCCGCCACCTCGTCCCGCCTGCCCTGGTGTAGCAGCCACGCCCGCAACGTCTCCTCCAGCCGCCGTGCGGTCGCGACAGGCAAGGTGCGCAACGGTGCGAGGGCTCGGACACGCAGGTCTGCGAACGCGTCCACGTCGGCGCTCAGCACCAGCTCGGGCAGGTGGTCCTCGGTGTCGCGAATATCAGAGGAGAGGGAGCGCGCGCGTACGGCTCGTGCGTACGAGGCCGACGCACGAGTCCATGGCCGGGCCGGGCCGACCACGGCGGTGCGGTCGGTCAGCTGCCGCAAGAGATGTGATCGGTCGGCATCGGGGACGAGCAGCACACCGGTGGCGTCCGGCAGATCGTCGAGGACGAGGGTGCCCGGGTCGAGCGCGCGGAAGGCAGGCCGGATCTGGGCGGCGGGCAGCAGGACCGCCGTCAGCGAATCCGGAGGCTGCCATCCGGCTCGTTGAGCAGAGGCCAGCAGCACGTCGGGGCTCGCGCCGGCGAGGAGGTCGCGCGCCAGGTGTTCCAGGTGGCGCTCGTGGGCCCTGCCCCGGGCGGCCAGTTCGTCGGCGTGGCCCGCGGCGCTCGCGGCGGAGAGCTCGTCGATGTAGGCGAAGGTCAGCTCGGCGAACTTGGCGACCTCGGCGGCGGGCAGACCTGCGGACACGGCGCCCACTGCCAGGCATCGCCAAGCCACGCGGGCGCCGACGCGGTAGGCGCTGAGCAGAGCGTCCATCGAACGGCCGTCGCGCACCTCGCCGCGGCCCAGCTCGTAGGCCGCGTCACCGCCGTCTCCGCCCGCGGCGTTCCCGCTCGCGAGGTCCAGGTAGTGCCCCAGGGCGGTGCGAACGGCTCGGCGGATGGTGCCGCCCATGCTGCCCGAAAGGGCGTTGGCGTAGGGAGGGACCTCGTCGATGATCGCCTGGACGACCTCGTCGGCGGTGGTCTTCAGCGCGGCCCGAAGTGCGGTGACCGTCGTCTCATCCAGGCCCAGTTCGCTGGCCCTCTGGGTTACACGACTCACGTTTTTATTCCCTGCGAACAATTCCACCCACCAGATTCACGTCCTACGGTCAGGACTTTACGCCCTGAGACGCAGCAAGCTGGAGTCATGACGAGTGCAGCCCTTCGCAGCAGGGCGTGGAAACTGCTGGAGATGGTCACGACGCCACTGCTGCCGTCCGACTACCTCGACCTGGTCAGCCCACTGCGTGCGGGCGCTGACCTGCGGGGGCGCATCGAGGCCGTGCACCCCGAGACGGATGACGCCGCGACTGTCGTGATCAGGCCGGGACGGGGCTGGCGCGGCCACACAGCCGGTCAGTACGTGCGGATCGGGGTCGACGTCGACGGGGTGCGCCTGTGGCGTGCCTACTCCATCACCTCGCCGACGAACCGCCAGGACGGCCGCGTCACGATCACCGTGAAGGCGATCCCGGACGGCAAGGTCAGCAACCACCTGGTCCGCAGGGCGAAATCGGGCACGTTGATCCAGCTCGACCAGGCGACCGGTGACTTCGTGCTGCCGCAGGCCAAGCCCGCCAAGGTGCTCTACCTGACGGCCGGCAGCGGCATCACGCCCGTGATGGGCATGCTGCGCGACATCGAGTTCGACGACGTCGTCATGGTCCACTGCGCGCCACGGCCGCAGGACGTGATCTTCCGCAACGAACTGCACGATCTGGTCGCGGACAACAAGCTGCGGCTCATCGAGGTGCACACCGACACCGACGGCATGCTCGACATCGCCCGTCTCGATGAACTCGTGCCCGACTGGGCCGAGCGCGAGACCTGGGCTTGCGGGCCCGCGGGCCTGCTCGACGCCGCCGAAGAGCACTGGAGCGGGCACGGCGTCCAAGAGCGCCTGCACACCGAACGCTTCCGCCCCGGCATCGTCGTCGCCGACGACGGATGCGGCGGCGGCGAGGTCACGTTCCGCGCCACCGGCAAGACCGTCGACGCGGACGGCGCTACGCCGTTGCTGGAGGTCGGCGAGGAGGCCGGCGTGCTCATGCCGTCCGGGTGCCGTATGGGCATCTGCTTCGGCTGCGTCACGCCGCTCAAGGCGGGCGCCGTCCGCGACCTGCGCACCGGCGAGATCACCGAGGCCGAGCCGGGCGTCCTCATCCAGACCTGTGTGTCCGCCGCGGCGGGCCCTTGCGACATCGAACGGTAGGAGCACTTTGACCGCCATCGACCCCACCGCCCACCTGACGGCGGAGCAGATCGAGGAGCTCGGCCGTGAGCTGGACGCGATCCGCGACGAGGTGATCGCCGGCCGCGGGGAGAAAGACGCCGCCTACATCCGTAGGGTCATCTCGGCGCAGCGCAAGCTCGAGCTGGTCAGCAGGGGCGTGCTGCTGTTCTCGATCTTCCCGCCCGCGTGGCTGCTCGGCACCGCCGGTCTGTCCGTGGCGAAGATCATGGACAACATGGAGATCGGCCACAACGTCCTGCACGGCCAGTGGGACTGGATGCGGGACCCGAAGATCCACTCCACCACCTGGGAATGGGATCACGTCTCGCCGGCCGACCAGTGGAAGCACTCGCACAACGAGCTGCACCACACGTACACCAACGTGATGGGTAAGGACAACGACCTCGGCTACGGCATCATGCGCGTCGACGAGGACCAGAAGTGGCACCCGTTCCACCTCGGTCAGCCGCTGTGGAACTTCATCAACGCCTGCTTCTTCGAGTACGGCATCGCAGCGTACGACCTGGAGCTCGGCAAGAACCTGAACAAGCGCCGCCGCAAGAACCCGGAGTTCCGCGCGCGGGCCAAGGCCGTGGGCCGCAAGATCCGCAAGCAGGTGCTCAAGGACTACGTGATCCACCCGCTGCTGTCGGGCCCGTCGTTCCTCCCCACGCTCGCCGCCACGTTCACCGCGAACCTGGTCCGCAACATCTGGTCCCACTCGGTGATCATGTGCGGGCACTTCCCCGAGGGCGTGCAGGTCTTCGAGCGCCGGTCGATCAAGGGAGAGACGCGCGGCCAGTGGTACCTGCGCCAGATGATGGGCTCGGCGAACATCAGCGGCAGCAGGGCCATGCACTTCATGACGGGCAACCTGTCGCATCAGATCGAGCACCACCTGTTCCCGGACCTGCCGAGCAACCGGTACGCCGAGGTCGCCGTGATGGTGCGCGCGCTGTTCGAGAAGTACGAGCTGGAGTACGTCACCGGACCGCTGCCCAAACAGGTGTTGTCCGCGTGGCGCAAGGTCTTCCGGCTCTCGCTGCCGAACAAGAAGCCCGAGGTCAAGACGCCGGACCGTGAGCAGGAGCTCGTCGCCGCCTGATGGTTACAAGCGCCTGGCTCACGAACCCGAGGTCAGGCGCCCTTGTCCGCAGGCTCCAGAATCGCCACGCACTCCACGTGATGCGTCATCGAAAACACGTCGGGAGGCAGGGAGAGCCGGACGCAGGCCGTGCCCCGGACCGGGCCGACATGACGAGCAGCCACTATTCGGAATCAGGGTGCATCTGCACCCACCGGCCGTTGATGAACTTCATCTCCACACCGTAGAACGGCTGGGGCGGGGGGACCGGCCGCTTGCCGCGGTGTGGCGCTGTCGGCTGCTTGGGGCGGTCGGCGGGCTGCACCTTCGCGGCCCCCGGCTTCAATTTCGCGTCGCGCTTCCGCAACGCTTCGATCTTTTTGAGGAGTTCGGCGCGGCTGATGTCTTTCGGCGCCCGGGTGCGACCGGGCGGAGCCGCCGAACGGGTCGGCGAGCGGTCCGTGGCCGACTGGCAGGCGGGGGGATCGTGTCCGACACGTTCAGGCCCAAGCCCGCGCTCAAGCGCTGTGGGGTATGCCGCCTGCCGGTGGCCAGGAAGAAGCTCGTCTTCGCTGCGGACGGACAGCCGGTGCACCGCCCCGGATGGTGATGCCTTGGTGGGACAGCACGATAGGCGCGCTGATGACCGTTCGCGCCGGAAGTGCGAGACGTTGCCGTTGTCAGCCGGCTCAGCGGGAAGGGCCGAGGACCACCGGTCGTGGGACTGCGACGAGGGCGAACTCAGCGGGTCGGCGAACCGTCGTCTGTGCGGCCGCGCATACCTTCAGTAGGGGGTGAGGAAGGCAATGTTGCAGCTCGGCGAGTCGAAACCCTGGAAGGGCTTGGGCGGTCCCATCGAGGGGGATGATGGCCGCGCGGGAGTCGTCGCCGTCTCCGATCCGGCGGCAACGAACCGCCAGGGCGAGGCGCCACGGCGCCTCGGTCGCGCGTTTTCAGGCTAGCCACATCCGTCTCCCAGCCTTCGGCCCGCGCCACGAACGCTGCCGTGTGTGTGAGGTGATCTCACCGGGTGCCGCTGTCGAGACGGACAGACCGAGGGCAGTGCGTACGGAGCGAATCGCGGGCTGGCGCTCGACCTGGATCCCAGCCGGTTGCGTCGTTGCCCAGGTAGGAAAGATGGGGGCAGGAAGCGAGGCAGGATCCGGGCTTTGCCAGAGAACGGGAGTGTTTTATCCGGCGCTGCGAGAGCCGCTGCCGCCTCGACCGGGCGGCCTACCGCCGCCGCAACGTCGTCGAACGCCGCTTCAACCGGCTCAAACACAACAAAGCCCTGGCCACCCGCTACGACAAACGAGCCCGCCACTACCAGGCCCTGGTCACCCTCGCCTGCCTACGACTCTGGCTCACCTGACTTTGCGGACACGACCTAGGCCCGACTCCGCCACCACGTTTCGCTGTCGACGGTCGATCCGCCGCAGTCCACCTCCGTCCGGAACTGCCCTGTCACCTGCCTGACGCCGTCGTACCGGCAGTTCCGCGCACTGGTCCTGCCAATGGCTCGTTGGGGCACGCGAGAAACCGATCGGCTCTGGTCCGCTGACCACTGCGGCAGACGGTGAGGGCCCGGCGTCCCGAAGCCGGGATGCCGGGCCCTTACCGAGGCGCGCGATCAGGCGGGGCGGATGTTCTCCGCCTGCGGGCCCTTCTGACCTTGTGTGATGTCGAACTCGACCTTCTGGCCCTCCTGCAGCTCGCGGTAGCCCTGGCTGGCGATGTTGGAGTAGTGGGCGAAGACGTCGGGGCCGCCGCCCTCCTGCTCGATGAACCCGAAGCCCTTCTCGCTGTTGAACCACTTCACTGTGCCCTTGGCCATAACTGTCTCCTTTGAGGGAAACCGGGCACGCACCCTGCGCGACCGGGAGGTGATCGCCCTGGTCCGGAGAGGCGCTGAACAGCAAGAACGCCCGTGATGGCGATCACGGGCGAACGGAACTTCGGAACCACGACTGCTGATCACAACGCTATAACGGCATGATGGAAGCCGCTAGCGGAAACGCGCCGGCATCCGGCCCGGATCGAAGGCCCAAGGCCGTCGCGCAGGTCACCGATGACCCCGAGGAACTGCTGGCTTTCCACGACTTCCCGGCCGAGTGGTGAATCCACCTGCGGACCACGATCCCCATCGAGTCGACGTTCTCCACCGTCAGGCTCCGCACCGAGGTCACCTGCGGCGCCGGCAGCCCGGCCGCGGCCCTCGCGATGCACCGCGGCCGGGCTCCCGGGCGCAGCCGACTTGAGTCAGCCGACCGCTTCCACGTACGACGCCAGGTTGGCCAGCGAGGAGGCGATTCCGGCTTCGTGGTCCGCTTGGACGATGCCGGGTGGCACATCCGTGGCGGTGACGGTCACCTCGGTCCCGTCACCGGCAGCGGCGAGGTGCCAGGTCATCGTCATGGTGCCCGCGTACAACGGGTCGTCCGACTCGAACACCGCTTGCTGCACCACGCGCTCCGGTGGCAACAGGTCGGTGAACCCGACGTCGACGACATCCGTCGCGTCTGAGGTCTTGCCGGGACTGTCGGTGCGGTCGAGGTAGGTGAGGACCATCCGGAATCCGCCCCCAGGCCGGGGATCCCACCGTTCGACCCGCCCGCGCATGCCGTCCGGCGGCAGCCAGGCCTCGAGCGACTCCCGGTCGAGGAGGGCGCCGTAGACAGTCGCCGGTGGTGCCGCGATCATCCGGCTGGCGCGGTCGGTCCTGCCCATGGCCCGATCCTAGGACCAACGAGGTTCCGCTGGCCCGATAAGCCGGTGCGAGGGCTTCAAGACCACCACCCCGGCAGGACCGACCGGCTGAGCTCCGCCGTACAGGGCCGCTCAGGTGACAGCCACACGGGGACCCGCACCGCGTTCCGGCGGCACGGCCGTAAGCTTCGCCGACCAGCGTCCCTCCGCTCTGCGCGGCCCGTCTCACCCCGGTGTCCCTGCCCCCTGTGTCTCATCCTGGTCGACGGGAAGGAGCAGGGTGAACGTAGTCGGGTGTCGGTTGGTCAGGGAGAGCCTGCCGCCGAGCGAGACGGCCAGGTCACGGGCGAGTGCCAGGCCGATGCCCGTTCCCTCCCCGTCGCCGGTGCGCCCACGGTCGAAGAGCCGGGACGGCTCGACCGTCACGGCGCCCTCGTCGCTCACGTCGAAGGCGAGGGCGTCCTCCAGGTCCCGCACCGTCACGCGGACCGTACCGCGCCCGTGCACCCGGGCGTTGTCCAGCAGGATGCCGAGCACCTCCGACACGGACGCGCCCGCAACCCGGATGTCGGCCGGTGTCTCCTCGGTGGCGCACTTCAGACGTCTGCCGTCCTGAGCGAAAAGGCCGTGCCACCGTTCCTCCGTTTCCCGCAGCAACTGTCGTACGGCGATCACCCCGGCGCTAGCGCGAGCCATCTCTCCCGAGCGGGAGAGGCGCAGCACCTCTTCCACCGTGTGATGCAGGCGTTGCGTGGTGGCCAGCGCCTCGGCCAGCACGGGCCGCAACCGGGCGTCGTCGTCCTGGGCGAGGCCCGCCTCCAGAGCGAGTTGCAGTCCGGTGAGCGGGGTGCGCAGCTGGTGGGAGGCGTTGGCGGTGAAGTCACGTTCGCGACGCAGGAGCTCTGAGAGGCTGTGCAGCATTTCGTTGTGAGTGCGGGCGACCTGGTCGATCTCGACGACGCTGCTCGGTGCGGCCCGCACGTTCAGATCGCCCTCGGTCACCGCCCGGCACTGGCGAGAGAGGTCCTCCAGCGGCGCAGCCAGCACCCGGGCCTGACGGCGGGCGACGAGGACAGCGACGGTCAGCGCGACCGCGGCCACGCCGAGCAACAGCAGCCAGGCGACGGCGACCCGGGTCCGTACGGCAACGGCGGGCGATGAGGCCCGTACGGCGCCGATCACCTTCTCGGCGTGGGAGACGGGTACGACCACCACCAGGTCCGGGCCCGCCCGGCCCCGTACCACCTCACCGCCAAGGCTTTGCCGGACCGGGGTATCGCCAGGCCGGGGGCCGCTGCCCGCACGCAGTCGCAATTGAGGGTCGTACAGCCCCAGACGCCCGCCGGACGGGGGCGCGGGCAGTTCCACCGGGTCGCCCGTCACGAAGTCCGGGCTCACGTGTACGGCCGCGGCCAGGGCCGACCGTTCCAGGGTGTCGCGCTGGTCGGCGTACAGGGACGACCTGATCGCCAGGGCCAGCGGGACGGCGAGGAGGACGACGGCGACCAGAGCGGCGGTCAGGGCGACTCGCACCACTCGCTGTCTCATGCCCTCATCATGCGGGCCGTTCACCTGGGCGAATGGGCTGCGCCACACGGTTTTGCCGTCGTCTAACCCTCAGCGAGCGGGGTGTTAACCGGCGGCTTCCTAGCGTCTGTGCCATGACCGTCCGGTCCGAGGACTCCCCTGGAGGGCAGTGGCCATGGCAGCACACACAAGGACGTACGCGGTGGTCGGGCTCACCCTCGTGGCGGCGGTCACCGCCGGCTGTTCCGGTTCCGGGTCGCACTCCGGCTCCATCAGCCCTGGGTCCGGTTCAACCGCCGTCAGCGGGGAGAACAAGCCGGCGCCCACCGAGTCCAACCCACCCGGAGACATTCCCGACAACCAGGTGTACGTCTCCTTCCAGCCGACCGACGGTATCTTCACCGGCTTCACCCTGAAGGTGCCCGAGGGCTGGGCCCGCACCAGCCAGGGCGGCACCACCACGTTCACCGACAAGCTCAACACCGTGAAGATCACCGCGGTGTCCGCCTCCGGCGCGCCCACGGCCGGCTCGGTCACCAGAACCGTCATACCCCGACTCCGCGCCCAGGTCCCGAAGTTCGCCTCGCCCAGGGCAAGTGAGGTGACCCGGCACGCCGGCCGGGTGGTCCTGCTGACCTATCAAGGCGACTCGGCGAAGGATCCGGTCACCGGCAAGGTGGTGCGGGACGCTTTCGAGCGGTACGCGTTCTACCGGGCGGGGCACGAGGTGGACCTGACCCTGTCGGGGCCGGTCAAGGCCGACAACGTCGATCCGTGGCGCATCGTCAGCGACTCCTTCACCTGGCGGTGAGCGCATCATGTCCAACGGCATACGGACCGGCGGCGCCGTCGGCGACGTCCTGACGGCTCGCGAGCTCTACCGCTTCTACCGGGCCGGGGAGGAGGAGACACTCGCGCTGCGCGGGGTGTCTCTGCGAGTACGGCGCGGTGAGACCGTCGCGGTCGTGGGCCCGTCCGGGGCCGGCAAGTCAACCCTGCTCGCGTGTCTGGCCGGACTCGACGAGCCCTCCGGCGGCGAGGTCCACGTCGACGGCGTACGGATCAGCCACCGGCCCGAGACCGAGCGGGCCCGGCTGCGGGGCCGGCACATCGGCGTCTTGCTGCAGACCCGCAATCTACTGCCGCACCTGAGTGTGCGGGACAACGTCCGCCTGCCCCAGCAGGCACAGGGCCGCAGGGCCCCCGTCCCGGCCGGGGAACTGCTGGACCGGGTAGGGCTCGCCGACCGGGCGCAGGCCCTGCCGCGCCAGTTGTCCGGCGGAGAACTGGCGCGGGCCGGGCTCGCCGTAGCGCTGGCCAACTCGCCGACCGTCCTGCTCGCCGACGAACCGACCGGTGAACTCGACGGCGAGACAGAGCAGTTGGTCCTGGCGTTGTTGCGGGAGCGGGCCGCGGAAGGGTGCGCAGTGCTGATCGTCACGCACAGCCGGGAAGCAGTCCGCATCGCGGACCGGGTGATCACCCTGGCGGACGGGAAGGCCGCCGATGCCAGGCGGCAGGACCACGAGGAGGCGCACGATGCCGTCGGATGAGGTGCTTGTCAGCTGTGCGGACGCGGCCCTGACCTTCGGCCGGGGGCCTCAGGCGGTCGTGGCCGTGCACGGGGCCGACCTGGAGATCCGGACCGGGGACCGGCTCGCGGTCGTCGGCCCGTCGGGGTCGGGCAAGAGCTCGCTGCTGCACCTGCTCGCCGGGCTCGAACGGCCCACCAGCGGTACCGTCACCCGGGCCGCCTCGCTCGGGCCGTACGACATCGGTCTGGTCTTCCAGGGCGACAGCCTGATACCCGCTCTGAACGTGGCAGAGAACACCGCTCTGCCCCTGGTCCTCACCGATCGTCCGGAGGGCGAGGCGCGACGGTGCGCGCTCGCAGCACTCGCTCTGGTGGACGCCGCCGACCTGGCCGACCGGCTCCCCGAGGAGATCTCCGGCGGCCAGGCCCAACGGGTGGCCGCCGCCCGGGTCCTGGCCCAGGAGCCGCGCTTGATCCTTGCCGACGAACCCACCGGGCGCCTCGACCACGCCACCGGCGCCCGCGTCCTGGACGCCCTCCTTACCGCCGCCGACCACACCGGCGCGGCCCTCGTCGTCACCACCCACGACCCCACCGTCGCCGCCCGGCTCGCGATCCGCCGTGGCATGCGCGACGGACGGCTGCTCACACCCGAGGAAGTGTCGTGATCATCACCTGGGCGAATGGGCTGGCCCGCCACCGCACGGGACGGCTGCTGGCCGCCGTGACCGGCATCGCGCTCGCGGTCGCCCTGGTCGCCGCGCTCGGCTCCTTCCTCACTGCGTCGAAGGCGACCATGACCCAGCGCGCCGTGCGCTCGGTCTCCGTGGACTGGCAGGTCCAGGTACAGCCCGGCGCCGACCCGAACTCCGTCCTGTCTCTGGTGGCCAGGGCCCCGGGCACCCACGCCGCCCTGCCCGTCGGCTTCGCGCATACCAGCGGCTTCACCGCCCGCGTGCAGGGAACCACCCAGGCCACCGGTCCCGGCATGGCCCTCGGCCTGCCCGACGGCTACCGTGCCCGCTTCCCCGACGCCGTCCGCACGCTCTCCGGCTCGTCCACCGGTGTCCTGCTGGCCCAGCAGACCGCCTCCAACCTGCACGCGGCTCCGGGAGACACCATCGGTGTCCGGTTTCCCGGTGCTGGTCCGCGCCAGGTGAAGGTGGACGGCGTGGTCGACCTGCCGCAGGCCGACTCCCTCTTCCAGACCGTCGGTGCCCCGAGCCAGTCCCAACCGACCGCACCTCCGGACAACGTCGTCCTGCTGCCCGCCGCCCGGTTCGCCGCCCTCACTCGCGGAGCCACCGGTGTCACCACTCAGATCCACACCGCCCGCGACACCAGCCGGCTGCCCTCCGACCCGGCCTCCGCGTACTCCGCCGTCACCGGCGCCGCGCACCATCTCGAAGCCCGCTCCGCAGGCACCGCCCTGGTCGGCAACAACGTCGGCGCAGCGCTCGACTCGGCCCGCCAGGACGCCCTGTACGCCCAGATGCTCTTCCTCTTCCTCGGTGTGCCGGGCGCCGTGCTGGCCGCCGCGCTGACGGCGGCGGTCGCTTCGGCCGGCGGCGAACGGCGCCGGCAGGAACAGGGGCTGCTTCGGCTGCGCGGTCTGCGCCCGCGCCAGATCACCGCACTCGCCGCTCTGGAGGCCTCCCTGATCGGGCTCGCTGGAGGTCTGGCCGGGCTGGGCATCGCCGCCCTCACTGGCCGTCTCGCCTTCGGCACGGCCTCCTTCGGGGCGAGCGCGGGAACCTGGTCCGTCTGGTACGCCGTCGCCTTCGAGCTCGGAGCCGCAGTGGCCGCAGGTGCGGTCCTCATCCCCGCCCTGCGAGACCTGCACACGGTCACCGTCGCCGACACCCGCAAACAGGAGGACGTGCGACGCTCCCGGTCGCCCTGGTGGATGCGGTACGGCCTGGACTTCGCCCTGCTGATCGGCTCGTGGCTCGTCTTCCGTGCCTCCTCGGGCAACCAGTACGCGCTCGTCCTCGCGCCCGAGGGCGTCCCCAGCATCTCCGTGTCGTACTGGGCCTTCCTCGGCCCCGCCCTGCTGTGGATCGGCGCGGCCCTGCTGCTGTGGCGCCTTACCCTGCTCGCCCTCACCCACGGCCGCCCCGCCCTGGCCCGGCTGGTACAGCCACTGACCGCGACCCTGGCCGGCACCACCGCCGCCGTCCTGGCTCGGCGCCGCCGCCCATTCGCCCGATCGGTCGTCCTGCTCGCCCTCGCCGTCTCCTTCGCGATCTCCACCGCCGTCTTCAACGCCACCTACCACCAGCAGGCCGAGGCCGACGCCCGGCTCACCAACGGCGCCGACGTGACGGTCACCGAACCACCCGGCGCCCAAGTCCCGCGCACTGCCGGAACAGCGCTGAAGATCTCCGGCGTACGGCACGCCGAACCCCTCCAGCACCGCTTCGCCTACGTCGGCTCCGACCTGCAGGACCTCTACGGCGTCCGGCCCGACACCATCGCCAAGGCCACTTCCCTCCAGGACGCCTACTTCGCCGGCGGCACCGCCCACCAGCTGATGCGCCGCCTCGCCCAACGCCCGGACAACCTCCTCGTCAGCGTCGAGACCGTCAACGACTTCCAGCTCTCCCCCGGCGACACCGTCAACCTGCGCATCCAGGACGCCCGCACCAAGGCCCTGCGCACGGTCCCCTTCCACTACGCCGGCATCGCCAAGGAGTTCCCGACCGCCCCGAAGGACAGCTTCTTCGTCGCCAATGCCTCCTACATCGCCAAGACCACCGGCGACGACTCGGTCGGCGCCTTCCTCCTCGACACCGGCGGCACGAACCAGCAGCAGATCGCCGCCCACCTGCGCAAGCAACTCGGTACCCGGGCCGCCGTCACCGACCTCACCCAGACCCGCGGCACCGTCGGCACCAGCCTCACCTCAGTCGATCTGGCCGGCCTCACCCGCATCGAGCTCGCCTTCGCCGTTCTGCTCGCCGCCGGAGCCGGTGGCCTCGTCCTCGCCCTCGGACTCGCCGAACGCCGCCGCACCTTCGCCATCGCCACCGTGCTCGGCGCGCGGCCACGCCACCTGCGCGGCATGGTCCTCTCCGAGGCCCTGCTGCTGGCCGTCTGTGGCCTGGCGGGAGGCGCCCTCATCGGTTGGGCCCTGTCGGAGATGCTGGTCAAGGTCCTGACCGGCGTCTTCGATCCGCCACCCGCCGCCCTGTCGGTCCCTGGTGCCTACCTGGCACTCACCGGGGCGGCCGCCGTCGCCGCCATCATGGCCGCGGCCCTCAACGGCGTCCGCGGCAGCCACCGCCCCGCCGTGGAGGAGCTCCGCGACCTGTGAACCCGGCGTGCACCCGTGACAGGCATGTGGCCTCGGCGGCTTCTAGGCTGTCGACCATGCGCACGCCCGCCGCTCCGGAACGCAGCCGACTCCGCGTCCTCGTCGTCGAGGACGACGACACCATCGGCCGCCATCTTGAAACCGGTCTCCGCGGCAACGACTACGCCCCGACGTGGTGCCGCACCGGAGCGGGCGCACTGGCGGAGGCCGAGCAGGCACCGTACGAGGTACTGCTGCTGGACCTGGGGCTGCCGGACATGGACGGCCTGGACGTCGCCCGGCAGCTGCGCGCCCGCCTCCCCGACCTGCTGATCGTCGTACTGACAGCCCGGACCGACGACATCGACATCATCGCCGGGCTGGACGCCGGAGCCGACGACTACCTGGTCAAGCCCTTCAGCCTGACCGTGCTGCTCGCTCGGCTGCGGGCTCACCTCAGACGGCACGTGGTGGCTGTACCGGCCCGGGATCCGGTGCGGCTGGGCGATCTCGTCGTCGATGTGACGGCCCGTCGCTGCGCACTGCTCGGCGTCGACGTCCCGCTGCGCGCCAAGGAGTTCGATCTGCTCGCGGTGCTGGCCGAGCGGGCCGGCGAGGCGGTCTCGCGCGAGACGCTGATGGCCGAGGTGTGGGACGAGAACTGGTTCGGCTCGACCAAGACCCTCGACGTGACGTTGGCGGGCCTGCGCCGCCGACTCACCGAGGCGGCACAGGTGGAGGGGCGGCAGGCCCGGCTGCCCCGGATCACCACGTTGCGGGGGCACGGGTACCGGCTGGAACGGCAACCGGAGCCGCCGGATCGATGACGCGCGCACGGCGCCCCCGGACCTCGCAGATTCACAGCGCCGAGCGGCGGACCAGGATCGCCGGCACCAGGAGCCCGGGGGCCATCGGCAGCCATCCGGTCAGCAGGCGGTAGCCGAGGACCGTCGACACCGCCGCCGGTCCCGGCGCTCCGGCCGCCGTGAGTGCGAGGGCGAGCGCGGCGTCCAGCGACCCCAGTCCGCCCGGCGTGGGCAGTGGTGCCGCCGCGCCGCCGGCGACCAGGTAGGCCATGACCACACGGCTCACGGGGAGGCCGAGACCGATGGCGTGGACCACGGCGACGACCACCCCTGCGTGCAGCAGAGCGAACGCGACCGACCCGCCCCACAGCGCACAGGCCCGTGCCCGGTACCGGTGCACGTCACGCACGTCGGCGACGGCCCGGGCCACTACTCGTCTGAGGCGGCCGCTGATCGCGACCGCCAGGACGACGACTCCGGCCGCCACCGACAGCAGGAGCGACACGTGCGGGACCCGCGCGGCGAGACGGACCGTGCCGGGCGAGGCGGCCAGGAGGGCCAGACCCAGCGCACACCGGACCGTCCCGCCGACGGCCGCCTTCACCGCCGGCGCGGTCGCCGCGCGCCGAGTGGACAGCCCGCACCGTGTCAGGAACCGCAGGTTGACCACCGTCGCTCCGGCCCCTGCCGGAAGCAGGTGATTGGCGGCGCCGGCCGCGAACTGCGCCGCCACCAGCCGCCCCCAGGGGGACCGTTCGGTCACCGCCCCTTGCTGCGCCAGAGCCGCGCACACCCCATGTGGCCGTGGCGGCGAGGCAGGCGAGCACCAGCCACTCTCCGTCGGCGGCGGCCACACAGCTCCCGAGGCCTGAGCCCGTCCCCTTCCGTGTTCATACGGCGGGACGGGCGGTTTGCTGCGGCTGCGCGACGTCCTTCCGGGCCACCGCCAGATACACCACCAGAGCGAGGATGACACTGAGGAACAGCGCGCTCGTGACGACTGTGCCCAGGCCCGCTCCGCCGTCACCGGTCGGCTGGGAGAGGTAGTCGCCGATGGACGCGCCGAGCGGACGGGTGAGGATGTAGGCGGCCCAGAAGCTCCACACCGCGTCCAGGTCAAGCCCGAAGTGTGCGAGGGCGACTGCGGCGATGACCAGGCCGCAGAGGACCGCGGACAGCCAGTGGCCGAAGTACATCCGCTCTGAGACCAGGTCACCGGCGGCGGTGCCGAGCGCGCCCATGAACAGGACGGCAAGCCAGTAGGAGGACTCGCGGCCCGTGGTGTCGATGCTGCGGATGGACAGCGTCCGCTGGCGGCGGTACCAGACCGTGAAGACGACCGCGAGGACGATCGCGAAGACGGTGGTGCTGGTCTCCGGCGGCACACCCATGTTGTCGAGATTGTCGCTGGCCAGTGTGCCGACGACGCTGATCAGCGTGACGACCGGCCAGTACACGCCGGCGCGGTAGGCGCTGGTGCGGAACTGCACGACCATGACGACCGCCAGCAGGGCGCTCATCAACACCGACACACCGGTCAGGCCGAGCCCGGCCTTCTCGTCGAGCAGGTCGGCAGCGGTCTCGCCGACCGTCGTGCACAGCACGGTGATGATCCAGAAGTAGACGGTGACCTCGGGCACTTTGTTCCAGCGCAACCTGCGGTCCGAGGACGCCGCGGCGACGACCGATGAGGCCACCGAGGTTTCTGATGTCTCGTATGCCATGAGGCCCGACGGTGCCACGGACCACCTGAACGCGTCCTGACTGCAGTGCGGCATACGCGGGCGCGTCGACGACGATTGCGGCACGGTCCCGTGCTCCGGGAGAGCGTGATCGGCGGCGGCCTCAGGAGAGGCGCCGCCGATCAGGTCGGTCAGCGCATATCCGTGAGAAGGGTGTTGAGTTCAGCCTCCTGACGTGCCGGCGACATCGGCGAGTTCGGGTGGTCGATGCCGAAGGTCTTCAGGACCTGGTCCATCTGGGCGTCGAGGAACGTCCATCCGGTGTTGTCCAGCGGCTGCAACGAGGCTTGGTCGGCATCCCAGAGATCGCGCAGGGACTGGGCCGCGGCGTGGGCCCCGGTCGCGTTGCCCGACCGTGCGTCCTTGAGCGAGGTCGATGCGAGTTTCCTCAGTGCGTCGACCTTGGCGGGCGGGAACTTCTTCACGGCCTGGCCAGGGGCGAGCTGAACGGTGGAGGTGGCGTCGGTCTCCGGCGCCGGGCCGACGTGCGGCTGACTGTGTGCCCAGACCAACAGGCTTCCGGTGAAGACAGCGAGGAGGCCGAAGCCCGCCAGCGCGACGCGCTCCCTCTGCGGGTTGGCGGTGCCCTGCGGGGTGTGCGTGGCGTCGTAGGTCTCGGTCACGTCGGAGCGCGTCACCGTCAGGTAGACGACGGTCGCCAGGATCAGGCCGAGGAAGATCAGGCTGGTGGTGAAGGTGCCCAGCGCGAGACCGGTCGGCTCGCCCGGCTGGGCGACCTTCGGGGAGGCGAGCCAGTCGCCGATGTTCGCCCCGAGCGGGCGGGTCAGGATGTAGGCGAGCCAGAAGGACAGCACCGGGTTGGCGCCGAACTTCCACAGCAGCGTGATCGCCGCGATGAGGCCGAGCGGCAGCAGGACCGAGACTCCCGGGCTCCAGCCGGTGAGCTCAAGGGTCCAGTCGCCGGTCGCGGTGCCGAGCGCGAAGGTGACGAGAACGGCGAGCCAGTAGAACGACTCACGGGGCAGCGTCGTGACCGAGTGGATCGAGAGGGTGCGCTCGCGCAGCCACCACACGCCGAAGACCACGGCGAGCATGACCGAGAACACGGCGGAGCTGATCCACAACGGCACGTTGAGCTGGTCGGTCAGGATGTCGGTGTACAACGTGCCCGTGACGCTGACAACGACCACGGTCAGCCAGTACGGGAACGGGACGTACCGCTTCAGCCGCAGCTGGACGCCCAGGACCACCACGAACACCGCGGTGAAGATCCAGGCAGTGTTCACGAGGCCGACGCCCAGCTTCATGTTGATCCAGTCGGCGAAACTCTCACCGACGGTCGTGCACAGGATCTTGATCACCCAGAACCAGACGGTGACCTCGGGAACCTTGTTCAGCATCAGCCGCCCACTGCGGCTTGTGCGGGCTTCGCTTGTCGTTGTCATGCGACGAGGCTGGCTCGGCCAACCTGCACATAACCTGACTACGCGATCGCCTCCGCCGCGGGGAAGGTCACCTCGACGCGACCGTGACCTTCCGCGATCGCACGGACGGCCACTCCCGCGGACGCGGCGAGACGCCTTACCACGGCCAGCCCCAACCCGTGCCCGTCGCCGCTGGTCACGCCCGCTTCGAAGACCCGATCGACCTCCGCCGGATCGAACCCCGGGCCATCGTCGAGGACATCGATCACGACCCCCTGGGGCTGGATGCGCGCCGTGACCCAGACACGCGAACTCGCATGCCGCAGGCCGTTTTCCAGCAGGGGTGACAGCACAGCCACCACGAGTTCCGTTGCCACGGCGACATCGACGTCGGCCGGGACGGCGAGTTCGATGGAGCGGCCGGCGATCGCCTGTCGCGCCGCCGCCCTGAGATCGCAGCGGGTACCGCCGTCGATCCGTGTCCGGGCGGTACTCAGAATCGTCGTGATCGCCGTGTTCAGGCGGTCGACCTCGGTCAGAACGGTCTCCGGTGCCACATGGTGACCGGAAAGTTGCGCCAATTGTGCCTCGCCGCGCAGGGCCGTCAAGGGCGTCCGCAACTCGTGGGCGATCTCATCAGTGAGCCGGCGCTCATCCGCGAGCGCGTTGTCCACGCGGTCAAGTAGGCGATCGAGGGTTCGCCCGAGCTCCCCGAATTCATCGCGAGGAACGCCGAGGTCGAATCGGCGCCCGGGTTCGTGATCGCCCCAGTCGTCGGCGAGAGCGGCCATTTCGTGGACCACCCGCAACGCACGGCTCACCACGAGGTGTGCGACGACGCCTGCGAGCAGGATCGAGATGCCACCCAACACGAGCGACATCGTCAGACTGCGCTGCTCCGACGTCTCGTACGGCGTCAGATCCACTTTCACGACCGCCATGACGTGGTGGCCTTTCAGCCGGATCGGCTGGGCATACAGCAGGTATCTGCCGACCGTGGTGGTTTGGGACTGCCTGGAGCCGACAAGCGCGTCGACGCGGTCGAGGACGCTGCCCGGCACGATCCCGTCGATGAGGCGTCCATCGGCATACACCCATGAGACCGTGTCCAGCGCTTCGTTACCGCTCTCGATCAGCACGACGTGGCCACCGCGTACGGCTACGTTCGCCGCCACCGCCTCTGCACGGGTATGCGCCAGAGCGTTCGCGTCGGCGTCGGTCACCTGGCTCAGCAACACGTGTGAGACCACCACCAGCACTGCAACCACCGCAGTCGCGATCAGCACCGCAAGCGCGACGACCCGTCCACGGAAGCCCGTCACTGCCATCGATAGCCCACCCCGCGGACCGTCGCCAGGCGATCGGCCACGCCCAGTGCATCGAGTTTGGTCCGTAGCCGGCGAACGAAGGAGTCAAGGGTGTTGTCGCTGACCTGCGCGCCATGCGGCCAACCGGCAGCAACGAGGGCGTGGCGGCGTACAGCGTCGCCCTGCGAGGCGATGAGCCTGCCCAGCAACCGAAACTCGGTCGGCGTCAGACTCTCGCTTGTCGAACCGTAGATCACGACATGTTTCGCCGGATCGAGAACGACGCCGCTTGCGGGGCTCGTCGCGGTTGTCCTGCGTAGCAGGGCGCGGACCCTCACCAGCAACTCCGGGATGTCAAAGGGTTTCGTCATGTAATCGTCGGCTCCCGCCTCGAAGCCGCCCACCTTGTGATGCATGCCATCCAGAGCGGTGAGCATCAGTACCGGGGCGTCAACACCGCGTGCCCGCAACGCCATGCAGACATCACGGCCGTCCGCGTCCGGGAGCCCTAGATCCAGGACGATGAGGTGAGGGACCGGTTCAAGTTGCCGCAGCAGACTGTCCGCCGTAGGAGCGACTGCGATCGTATGGCCGTCTTGCTCAAGTGCACGCTTGAGGACGTCACGGACCGCTGCGTCATCCTCACATACCACAATAAAAGCCACAGGCTGACCCTAGGTACTCCAGCAAGAGTTCTCCATTGTCCCTGGCCGGCCGCCGGGTCGTCCGCGAGATCCATAACGGCTTCGACCGGTGGAGGGCACCGGTCCCCAGGCGCTGATCACCCGCGGCCCTGCTCGGACCTGGCGGCCCGGCGCCCGCGGTACATCTCGGCGACGAGGGGGACCAGTGACACGACGACGATCAATGCCACCATCGGAAGCAGATACCGGTCGACGTTCGGGATCGACGAGCCGAGCGCGTACCCCGCGAGGGTGAGGCCGACACTCCACACGAGCCCACCCACGACCTGCCACAGGGTGAACGTCCGTGCCGGCACCTCCAGCGCGCCGGCCACCGGGTTGAGGACCGTGCGCACCACAGGCACGAAGCGGGCCAGCACGATCGCCTTGGCATACCCGTAGCGCTCCAGGAGTTCCTCGGCGCGTTTCGCTCCTTCGTGCAGTCGCGGGGAGTGACTGCGAGCCAGCAGCGCTCCGCCTGCCTTCCGCCCGAGCAGATATCCGCACTGAGCCCCGACCAGCGCCCCCGACACCGCCGCCACGAGCAAGGGGCCGAGAGACATATGCAGGCTCCCCTGCGCCGACCCCGTGCACAGCAGGCCGGCGGTGAACAGCAGGGAGTCCCCCGGCAGGAAGAATCCGACCAGCAGTCCAGTCTCGGCGAACATCACCACCGCGACACCCAGCACCCCGAAGGCCGCCAGCAGGGAGTGGGCGTCGAGCACGTTCACAGCCAGCTGGGACGCCGCCGGAATCGGTGCCGTCATGGGGCAAGGTCCTTTCGGAGGGATGAGATGGGACAGACAACTATGTGACTACAGCTTTGTAGACGCCTTCTGGAACTCCAGACGTCCGCCGGGGAGACCTGTTCCCGCACGACACCTCAAGGCGGCTGACACGAGGCCCGTCGGCACAGACCGAAGGGGCCGACCCCTGCGGCGCTCTCACGATACGCCCTGCCTCTACATGCCGTAGTAGCAATTCGCCAATCGTCCGAAATCTCACATACCGCCGCGCAACCGGCCGAGACCGGAAATGGGGCGTCACGTCCGACGGCCTTCGCTCGGGCCGCGAGCAAGGGCCTGGGCGTGATCACGCCGACCGCGTGCCGCTTGTATCATCCTCGCAACCATGCTGACCAGGCACTTCAGCCAGACGTTCAGGTTGCGGTCAGGTTGACCGCGCGGTTGTGAAATTCGTGCACCAGAAGCCCCCAAGCGACGGTAAAGGAGCCTGAGGCGGCGGGAGACGGTCATGTCATGGTGCGGACCATGACCACAGAACGTCTCCTCGACGACCGCCCCCTCAACCCCCTGCGCACCATGGCGAACAAGGTGCCGGAAGTGACCGCCTACTTCTGGATCATCAAGGTGCTCACCACCGGGATGGGCGAGACCGCGTCGGACCTGCTGGCCAAGCTCCTCGGCCCGGTGCCGGCGGTCGGTCTCGGCGGTCTCGCCCTGGCGCTCTCCCTGGCCGTGCAGTTCGCCGTACGCCGGTACGTCGCCTGGGTCTACTGGACGGCCGTCGTCATGGTCAGCGTCTTCGGCACGATGGCCGCCGACGTGCTGCACGTCGGTCTCGGCGTGCCATACACCGTGTCCACCCCGCTCTTCCTCGTCGCGCTGGCTGCGGTTTTCGCCCTCTGGTACGCCGTCGAGCGCACCCTTTCCATCCACAGCATCACCAGCCGCAGCCGCGAGCTCTTCTACTGGGCGGCCGTCCTGGCGACCTTCGCCCTCGGCACCGCCGCCGGCGACCTCACCGCGACGGCCGGATTCGGCTACCTCGGCTCGGCCGTCCTCTTCGCGGCAGCGATCTGCGTTCCCGCACTCGCCCACCGCTTCGGCGCCCTGGCCGCTGTGCCCGCCTTCTGGACGGCGTACGTCATCACCCGCCCCCTCGGCGCATCACTCGCCGACTGGATGGCACTCGGGCACGCCCGTGGCGGCCTCGGGTTCGGCCTCGGTCCGGTCACCCTCGCGTGGACGGTCGCCATCGCCTGCTTCGTCGGCTACCTGGCGGTCTCGCGCACGGACACGTCCTACGACGAGTAGGACGTGGGCGAGTAGCCTGTCCGCAACGACGGCGAGGGAAGGCGGACGGTGAGGTGGCGGGCCGAGGACACGAGGAAGCCCACGAGGCGACCGGCAGGCGGGCGCGCGGCGAGCTGGAGAGCGACGTGCTCGCCGCGCTCTGGGCCGCCGACGGTCCGCTGACCGCGCGGGAGGTCCGGGAGCGGCTTTCGGGCGACCTCGCCTACACGACCGTACTGACCATCCTGTCCCGGCTGCACGACAAGGGCATGCTGGTACGGCACCGCGAGGGGCGCGGCTATGCCTACGAACCGGCCCGCGACGAGGCATCGCACACCGCCCAGCGCATGCACTCCCTGCTGAAGGGCGGCGCCGACCGTCAGGCGGTGCTGACCCGCTTCGTCTCGGAACTGTCGGAACAGGACGAGCACCTGCTCCAGCGGCTGCTGTCCGGGCACGACGACCTGCCTCCCGAGAGCCGGCGCTCACCTGGGAACCGGTGAGCCGGTGCTGATCAGCGTCTACATCCCGTTCCTCGTCACGGTGGCACTCGCCGTGCTCGCGCCCCCCATGGCGCACCGGCTGCCCCCGCGCCCAGCGGCCGTGGCGCTGGCCTGCGCCGCGCTCGTGACCGCGGCAGGCTGGGCGGGATCACTCGCCCTGCTGGCTTTCACCGGAGTGGCGCAGATCCCGCAGATCGCCGAGGAGGGCCGCTGGTCCGTGTCCGCGCTGCGCTCCCAGGACCCCGTGTCTGCCGTGGTCGCGGCCGTCAGCACCCTGGTGCTCGCGGTATGCGTCGTCTCCCTCGGCGTGGCCGCCGTCCGGCAGGGCCGCCACCTGCTCCGGGCCCGTCGGGAGTGCGCCGAGCTGCCCGGGCACACGGAGCTGGCCGTACTCGATGACGATGTTCCGCTGGCCTTCGCGCTGCCTGGGACGCCGGGCCGGATCGTCGTCTCCCGGGGGATGCTGCGCCACCTCGGTGACGCCGAGCGCGAGGCGCTGCTCGCCCACGAGCGGGCGCACCTGCGCGGGCGTCATCACGTCTTCCAGAGCGTGTGGCGGCTCACGGCCGCTCTGAACCCGTTGCTGCGGCCGGTGGCCGTCGCGGGCAACTTCGTCCTGGAGCGCTGGGCCGACGAGGAGGCCGCCGCGCGGGTCGGTGACCGTAGGGTCGTCGCTCACGCCGTGGGCCGCGCCGCCCTGGCATCCGCCGGCTCGTCCCGTCCCGCCGCGCTGGCCGCGACCGGCGGGGTGGTGCCCCAGCGGGTACGGGCCCTGCTGGCGCCGCCGCCCGCCCGCCGGAGCCTGCCTTTGCTGGTGGGCGGTCTGCTGCTGGCGGTCTGCTGCGCGAGCCTGGCCAACGCCGCCTCGGACAGCGACCGCCTGCTGGACAGCGCGCAGTGGGCACTGTGCACGGAACACCCCGACACCACCCCCGTGGCGTCGACCGACCGCAACGATGCCCCAGGTCACGGACGGGACGGCTGCTGTGCCGACCCCAGTCGTCCGAAGCACGGAGAGTGGCACTTCTGACCTCCCCGGCGCCGGTGCTCCCCCGCGGTCACCCGGGCGGACCGGCAGGAGCACGGTGAACCTGATCGGCGGCGCCTGCGACCCCGATAGCCTTCTACGCCGGGTGGGCGTCCGCGCTCTAACGCTGCCGCAGTCCGCGGCAGTCGGACTGGCCTACCTGGCGGCGAATGTTGTGCGGCTGCGCTGTCGGACGGGCGGTCATAGTGGATCCCCGGTCGAAGCGGCTTGCCGGGCCGACGGGGTGGTGGCGATGAGCTCGGTCGTCAGCAGGGGGCGCAACGCGCCATGACTCAGGGAGCCGACCAGCGGGGCGGCCCAGCGGCGCAGTGCCCAGCTGATCAGGAAGCCGACGGGGAGGGCGAGGGCAGCGGAGCCGAGGACGTCGTGGGGGTAGTGGGCGCCAACATAGACCCGGCTGAAGCCCTCCAGTACGGCGAACACGGCGGCGACGGCGCTCAGCCGGCGGTCGAGCAGGAAGAGCGCTGCGACGGTCGCGGCGGCGACGGTGGCGTGCCCGCTGGGGAAGGCGTAGTCCGAAGGTGCTGGGCAGGTGTCGACGAGGTAGGTGTGAGGCATCGACCGACAGGGCCGCACCTCCGCGACGAGTTTCTTCACGACCTCGGTGGCGGCGAAGGCGGTCAGGACGGCGACCGGCGAGGCCAGCGCGGCGGTCATCGCCTGCGGGCCACGGCTCCGTGCGGTCCACCAGCCCGCAATCATGAGGATCGCGAAGACCCCGAGACCGAGGTTGGTCCACACCTCCATAGGTGTGTTGAGCCACCTGGTATCACGGGCGAAATCGGTCACCGAGGCGAACATCGAGCCGTCGATGACGGATCCGTCGAAGGCCAGTTGCGCGGTGGCGGCCGCGGCCATAGGGAGACGTCCTTCCGTCCTTATGAGCGGGTTCAGTGCTCATGGGATGAGCGAGCGGCATGGGCGTTCGAGCTGTTTCGCCGGCCGCCTCGCACGTGTGAGGCGACGTTCGGATGACATGGCGACGACGCGGGTGTGACCGCCCGTAAAAGCTACTACATCTTGTAGACCCTAGGGTTTGGGCCGGGACGAACCGCCCCAGCAATACCGCCCGCTGGGGGCCGTAGCGTGTGAACAGCGCCTCGGCCCGCCGTGCGCGGGCCGTACCCCGGCCCCCCCGATAGGCGAAGCCGCATCAACCGGCCGCCGCGCCGCCCCAGCGCACGCCAGTCCGGCCGGCAGCAGCAAAGTGTCACCGGACAGGAAGACGCCCACTGCGGGCAAGGCGGTCTCGGCGAAGACCAGGATCAGTACGGCCCACGCTCCGAACCTCGTGAGCATCGCCTGCGGATCCAGCGCTGCCGCAATGACCGTGAGACCTGACGCCATCGGCGCCCCCTCAGCGAACCACCAGTGGTTCTACATCTCGTAGTAATTTGACCGGCACCAGCCGAGATGCCGGAGCCCGGACCGCCGGCGAATTCCCGTCCCGCGGCGATCGGTTCCCAAGTTCTACATCATGTAGTAGTTTCGCTTCTCGGCACCGCAGCGGTCGAGTCGTGGCCCTGGCCCGCGCGCAGACGCGGCCTCGGCCTGCCCGCAGCGCCGTCTGGTCCGGGGCATGCCCGGCGTGCCCCGTAACCCATCAGGAGGCTGATCCACCGTGGTCCACCGTGACGACCTGGTGCCGGAGCCGGCGCCCTCGCTGTCGGCCGCACTGCCGCAGGGCGGTGCCGGGCGGATAGCCATCATCTCGGCCGGTGTCGGCGCGGGACACGACGGTGCGGCCGCGGGACTGGCCGAGCGGCTGGCCGAGCACGGGTATCTGGTGGACCGGCACGACTTCCTCGACCTGCTGCCCACCGGTACGGGCCGACTGCTCTGCGGTGCCTACCACCGCATGCTGACCTGGATGCCGAACGGCTACCAACGCCTGTACGCGTCCACCGACCGGGCCACACGCCCTGGCGCGCTGTGGCGGGCACTGTTCCGCGCAGCCGAGCAGCGCACACTGCGAGCGCTCGCGCCGGACACCCGCGCGGTCGTCTCGACCTACCCCGGCGCCAGCCAGGTCCTCGGCGCCCTGCGCCGGCGCGGCAAGCTGAGGGTGCCGGCCCTCACCTACCTCACCGACTTCTCCGTCCACGCCCTATGGGTGGCCCCCGGCATCGACGCTCACCTGGCCGTGCACCCGGTGCCCGCGGCCCAGGCCCACGTACAGGGCGCGGCCGCCACCACCGTCGTCGGTCCGGTCACGGGTACGCGCTTCACCCCCGCCACCACCGGACAACGGACCGCCGCCCGCGGGCGGTTCGCCCTGCCCTCGGACGCGCCCCTGGCCCTGCTGGTCGCGGGGTCGTGGGGGGTCGGGCCGGTGCGACGGGCCGCCGCCGAGATAAAGGAGACCGGGGTCGCGGTGCCCGTGGTGGTGTGCGGACGCAACGAGGCCCTCGTGAAGGAGTTGCGCGGCGACGGCATCGAGCACGCCTTCGGCTGGGTGGACGACATGCCCGCGCTGATGCATGCCTGCGACGTCCTGGTGCAGAACGCGGGCGGACTGACCTCGCTGGAGGCGTTCGCCGCCGGGCTGCCGGTGGCCAGCTACCGCTGTATCCCCGGTCATGGCCAGACCAACGCGGACGCCCTGGAAGAGGCGGGCCTGGCGGCCTGGATCCGCGACCCGGCGGACCTCGGCCCGGTACTGGCCGACCTCCTCCACGGACCGCGCGGTCGGGTCCAGCGCGCGGCGGGACTCGATCTGCACCGCCTGGCTCCCGGACCGGTGACCGCCGTCGCGGCCAGAACCGAGCCGCAGCCCACACCGGACGCGCAGCCCGCGGTAAGGCGCTTCCTCGGCCGACGGCGGATCGCCCTGACGGCTGTCACCGTGGCGGCCACGGCCGGTCTGGGCGTCGCCGCCCCGCTGGCCTACGCCTACAACGAGACGCCAGACCGCTTCACCGCCGTCGCCCATTACCTGGACGGAGACGGGCGATGACCCCGGCCCGTCTCGCCCGTGCCACGGCGCTCGCCTCGGCAGCGACGGTGCCCGCGTTCGCGGCATTGCACGCGGCACCCGTGATCTCCACGTTCGGGCCGCTGCGCAACGCGGTCATGCCGCGTCTGGCAGGCCGAGGCCGGCCGGATCACGTCGCGCTCACCTTCGACGACGGCCCGGACCACCTGTCCACCCCGCGGTTCCTCGACGTCCTCGACGCACGCGGGCTGCGTGCCACCTTCTTCCTGCTCGGCTCGATGATGGCCCGCTCACCGGGGCTGGCCAAGGAGATGGCCGCGGCCGGGCACGAGATCGCCGTCCACGGCTGGCACCACCGCCCGCTGCTGCTCCGCGGTCCCCGCGCCGCCTACGACGACCTCGCCCGTGCCCGCGACGCCGTGGCCGATGTCACCGGCAGGTCACCCGCGCTCTTCCGGCCGCCCTACGGGGTGATGAGCACCGCCGCCCATCTGGCCTGCCGGCGCCTCGACCTGACCCCCGTGCTGTGGACCTGCTGGGGCGAGGACTGGCGCAGGCGGGCCACCCCCCAGTCCGTCGAGCACACCGTCCTGAGGGACCTGCGCGGTGGCGGCACCATCCTGCTGCACGACTCCGACTGCACCTCCGCCACCGGCTCCTGGCACACCACCCTCGCCGCACTGCCCCGCATCCTCGACACGTGCCAGGAACGCGGCTGGCAGGTCGGCCCCCTGCGCGAACACGGCGTCCCGGGCGTGCCTGGTCGGTGAGTTCGCCCCTCGGCGAGGTGGTGTCGCTACGGAGAAGGTCGCGGTGGTGAGCTGGTCACAGGTGTCGGTTCTGTGATGCGGATACGCGGTCGGCTTCGGCTTGTGCACCAGACGGAGAGCGCGAGCGCGGTGATGAGCGATATGAGGCCGCCCAGGATCAGACTGAAACGGGAGCCGAGGGTGTCCGAGACCAGGCCGACCAGCGGGGCGCCGACGGGGGTGCCGCCGAGGAGGACCAGGAAGTAGACGGACAGGACGCGGCCGCGCACATGTGGGTCGGCATGAAGCTGGATCAGCGCGTTGGCGGTGGTGGTCACGGTCACCGCGGCACACCCGGTGAAGAACAGCAGGGCCAGGAACGAGCCGTAGCTCGGCATGAGGCCCTGCGCTACTTCCAGTGCGCCGAAGCCGATCGTGGTGGAGGTCAGACGGCGTGCGGTGGGCGGCTGGCCGTGGTGGGCCCAGTAGATCGCGCCGAGGAGACTGCCCACGGCGTAGGCGGCGGAGAGGTAGCCGAAGGTAGCGGCGCCCGTGTGGAACACCGTGATCGCGACGAGCGAGATGGTGACCTGGAAGTTGAGGCCGAAGGTGCCGACGAAGGCGATGAGGCTGATCGGCAGGAGCAGTTCCGGGGTGGTGGCGATGTGGCGGAGCGCCTCGCGCGCTCGGATGGGGCCTGCTCGCGGGCGGGCAGCGGCGTCCGGTGCGTCGGTACGGATGGTGATCAGCCCGTAGAGGACGGCCAGGTACGAGGCGGCGTTCAGGAGGAACACCGGGCCAGTGCCGAAGGCTGCGACGGTCAGGCCGGCGAGGGCCGGGCCGATGGCACGGGCCACGTTGAACTGGGCGGCGTTCAGGCTGACCGCACCGGCGGTGCGCTCTCGGGAGACGAGTTCGCAGATGTAGGCGTTGCGGGCGGGACTGTCCACGGCGGTGGCGGTGCCGAGGGCGAAGGCCAGGGCGTAGACGGACAGCAGGTTCACCGCCCCGGTGACCGTGAGCAGTCCCAGGAGAAGTGACTGGGCGGCCATCGCCGTCTGGGTCAGGAGCAGCGTCCTTCGCTTGGGGTACCGGTCGGCCAGAACGCCTCCGGTCAGGCCGAGCAGGGTCTGCGGCAGGAACTGCAGCGCGGTCACGATGCCGACCGCGCTGCCGCTGTTGCCGGTGGTGTGGAGGACGAGCAGGTCCTGGGCGGCGCGCTGCATCCATGTGCCGATGTTGGAGACCAGCTGTCCGAGCAGGTAGCGCCGGAAGTTCCGGACGGCCAGGGGGTGCATCACCGGCATGCGAAAGACGGCGCTCATGAGGTCTGGCGGGCATAGGTGTCGCATGCGTCGGGTGCGCCGGCGTAGTCGAGGTGATGGAAGGTTGGGTGGGGGTGCATGAGGAACGCGTGGTGGGAGATGTTCCATGCGTAGGCGCCGGCCATGGCGAAGGCGACCCGGTCGCCGACGCGCAGCCGTTCGACCATGATCCGGCTGGCGAGGACGTCCTTGGGCGTACACAGTTGACCGACCAGCGTCACCGGCTCGTCTCGGACCTCCGGACGGTTCCAGGGGCGGAGCCAGATGTCGTCGGCAATCACCTCGAAAGGCTGGTCGTGCTGTTTCGCTGCCGGGGTACGCAGGTGGTGGGTGCCTCCGCGCAGTACGGCGAACGCGTGACCTCGGCTGAACTTGATGTCCAGTACCTCGGTGACGTACCAGCCGCAGTACGCCGTGACCGAGCGGCCTGGTTCGATCCGGAGGGTGAGGCGGGGATGGCGGTCGAGGATCCGGCGCAGTCCGGCGCCAAGGGCGGCCCAGTCGAACACTCTGGGCGGATGTGTGTAGTCGACGCCCATCCCACCGCCGACGTTGACTTCGCGCAGGTCGACTCCGCGATCACGCGCCCAGTTCTCGGCCCAGGCGGAGACCTTGTCCACGAGTTGGAGATGGGACGGGGCCTGGAGGCCGCTGGCAAGGTGGAAGTGGAGGCCGAGTAGTCGGACGCCTGGCGCTGAATCCATCACCTCTAGACAGCGGTCCAATTGAGCGGGGTCCATGCCGAACGCCCCGCCGCCCATGGTCAGGGCGACTCGGCCCACGTCGACGGGCAGATTGACGCGCAGCAGGATGTCCACGGTCCGGTCGCCCAGCAGGGTGGTGAGCAGGCGGAGTTCGTGTTCGCTCTCGATGTGCAGGCGCTCGGTTCCTGTGTCCAGCGCGCGGGTCAGCTCCGGCTGTGTCTTGCCTGGGCCGCCGAAGGCGATCCGTGCTTCGGGGACGATGGCGCGGACGTGGTCCAGTTCGCCGCCGGAGGCCACCTCGAAGCCGTGGACGTGTTCGGCGAGGGTTCGCAGGACCGCCGGGTCGGAGTTGGCCTTGGCCGCGTACAGCAGCTCGACGCGTTCCGGTAGTGCTGCCCGGATCGTACGCACGTGTTCGCGCAGTTCGGGCAGGTCATAGATGTAGGCGGGCAGGTCGTCGTCGGGCAGTGCGGCGACGAGGCCGAGTGTCTCGGGCCTCACCGGACCACCTCGCGGGGGAAGTCCTGACCGAGCGGGCTGGGCAGGGGAACGTAGGTCGCGTGCCGATCGGCCTTACGGGACCAGCGAAGCAGAAGGTTGGCCTTGGCCGGCAGCGGTACGCCGGACAACAGAGCACACAGGCGCGGCGGTTCGGCGGCGGTGCGGGCGTAGGCGGCGAGGTGGTCGCGGACCAGGCCCCACAGGGCGGGTTCCAGTGTCGGGTCGAGGTCGGCGAGGGCACCGAGCACTTCGGCGGTGTGGTTGACCAGGAGACAGTACGCGACCCGGTTCCAGCCGTGTTCGGGATCGTAGGTGAGGGGATCTCGCACGTCGGCCGGGAGGTCGGCGAGGGCCTGGCGGTGGCGGCCGGGCAGGAGCTTGGTGCCCTCCAGGTCGCGGAAGAGCATCTGCGTAGGCGTGCCGTCGGTTTCTACGCCGACGAGGACGTTCTGCAGGTGGGGTTCGAGCACGACACCGTGCTCGAAGTAGGCGGCCAGCACCGGCGGCAGCAACAGCCGGAGGTACGCGTCCCACCAAGCCAGGACATCTCCGTCGCCGCGGGCGAGGAGTTGCGAGACATGGGCCGCGCCGGTCGGATACTCGTCCGCCACCGCGGCGGCGAGCAGGGGGGTGACGCCGGGACGCACATGGTGGCGCAGACCGGAGCGGACGATGACGCCGAGACCCTCCAGAAGGGAGGTCTCGCCGGCCAAGTCGAGAGTCCGGTAGCCGGGCTCGGCCAGGAGCGCGCACCCCGGGAAACGGCCGGCGAGTTCGGCGAAGACGGGCTGGAGCAGCCGCGTGAGGGCGACTGCGCCGGACAATTCGTAACTGGCATGCTTGCGAACGCAGTTGGTGAGACGGACGTTGAGGCTGAACTTCAGGAACGCGTCGGTCTCAGGGTCGTACAGAGTCCGCACCGACGCGGTCGGCACCAGCTCCGTGCCGCCCGGGCCCATGTCCACGACATCTCCGGCTGCGACCGCCTCGCGCAGTCGGTCGTGGTCCTTCAGCAGCCGGTACTGCCAGGGGTGGACCGGAAGGACGGCGAACTCCGGGTCGGCCAACGGATGCAGCTTGTCCAGCGCGTGCGGCTCGCCCTCCTCCCGCACGAGGCGGCGGCGTACGGCCAGGTAGCGCAGACGGAAGCGGGTGCCGGTCTCCGGGCCGAATGCCAGCCAGTCCGCCGGATCGCCGGTACGGGCCTTGGGAGTGGGGTGGAAGCGGTGGCCGAACACCAGCGACTGCTCCGAGGCCACGTACGGGTCCGCATGCGCCTGGGCGCCCGCCCGCTTTTCCAGTACGACGCGGATCGTCTCCCTGCTGTCCGCCACCTGGCTCAGGAACTCCTCGTTGCCGAGACCCGTGCGCTGTTCCAGTTCGTCCCGGATGAGGCCGGCCAGCTCGCGCCAGTCCACGGTCACCCAGGCGTCGCCGTCGAGCCGTTGCACCGAGCCCTGAAAGCGGTGCGCTCCGATCAGCGAGACCCGACGCAGCGCCGTACGCAGCAGGAGGCCCCGGCGGGGCAGTCGTAGCAGGAGGTGGTCGTCGACGACCGTCACTTGGTGCTCGGGGGCGGACACCTCGCGGATCAGGCAGTTGAGCAGCGTATGGGTCGTGACGATGTCGGCTGTCCGCGACGGCTCTGCGGTCTGGGCAAGGACGGTGGCGGCGATGTCGGTGTAGGGGGCTGTGCTGGTGGTCATGTGGTCGCTCCAGTGGGACAGCGGTCGGTGTCAGGGGTCAACGGCACAGCGCCAAGGGATTGGGAACGGACGTCCATTGCGCGACGCCCGGGGTCTCGGACAGGCGCATGGCGATGGTCGCCTTCAGCGGCATCGTGTCCGCGAAGAACGCTGCCGCGTCCTCCTGATCCGGCAAACCGGCGAAAACGCTGCGGCCGACCTGGGCCACCGCACCCCACAGCGCCCGTGGATCAGCCGCCCGGGCCCGGCTGAGGACGTCCACCAGTTCGCTGAAGACCCCACTGATCAGGCCGCCGAAGAGCTTGGTGTGCAAGGCGCCCACGTCGTCGCCGGCGCGGGTGCCGAGCAGCGGCGGCAGCGTGAAGCCGTATCGGGCCAGGCGGTGCGGGCTGACCCGTACGCCGTCCAAGTCCCGGTACAGCACCCGCTCCGGCCGCCCGTTTCGCAGGACGACCAGGGTGTTCTGACCGTGCGCCTCCAGTGCCACGCCCATTGACAGCAGGGTCAGGGCCGGCGGCAGGACGAGGCCGGCCAGGTCCTCCAGCCAGCGCACCGGGTCCCCCGACACCGTGGCGGCTCCGGTCGCGTGCACGGCGGTGAGCGGTACCGCGATCTCATCGGCGTCGAGGTGGCATTCGGTCGATTCGCGGATCATGGCGGTCAGGCTCGCGGAGGGCTGTCCTTCCACGCACACCGAGCCACCGCCCAGCTCCCGCAGAACCCGCAGGCTGCCGCTGTGTCCGGCCTTGTCGATGACGGCCGCGACCAGGTCGGACAGTGGGGGCCCGTCGGCTGCCTCGGCCGGGGAGATGGTGCGCCGGTAGTTGGTGACCTGAACGTCGAGCGCGGTCTTGACGTGGCAGCCGGACAGGACACCCAGCGGCGCGAGGGTACGCAGCGACAACAGCGGGCGGGCCGGGATCGTCTCCTCCACGACGACCAGGTCGGGGTGGTGCCCGAGCACATGGTCCTGCTGCCAGGGGTGCACCGGCAGCAGGTATGCATCGCCGTCCCGCAGTGTCCGCGGCCAGTCTCCGGCGCCCTGCCAGCGGTCGGCCGGGACCCGGATCAGCGCAAGCCGGACGACGGGGTGGTGCTCGGGCGCGTAGGCGAGCACGTCGGCGACGGACATGCCGGTGCGCGTCCGGCAGCAGGGGTGCTGCGGGTGGCCGTCGACGACCGCCTGCTCAGCATCCGCCGAGTCGGCCGGAGGGACTCGCCGGCCCGCGTTCGCGGCCCTGGCCAAGGCCAGGTTGACGACGCTGTTGTCGAGCTCGGCCGCCAACCGCTCCGCCGCAGGGGTACGCAGGCCGAGCTGCGCCAGCAACTCGGCCGGACCGTTGACCGGCCCCTCCGGCCCCGAGACCGCGAAGTCATCGGGGACCACGGCGAACGGTCGCGCACCGGCCTCGGCTGCCGAGAGTCCTCCGCCCCGCCGCAACTCGACGACCAGGGAGTCGGACACGCGTCGACGCGCGGTCACACCGGGCAGGGGTTCTCGTACGAAGGCGCCCCACAGACGGCTCAGCACGGTGGCGCGTGCGCCCGGGAGCGCGGTCTCGAAGGGCTCCGCCAGGTCCGGGCGGAGGCGGCGTAGTTCGTCGATGGGCATGGGGTGTCCCTGGTTCTTGCGGTGGCGGGTTGTCCGGTGGTGCTCCGGTGGCACCTGCCGCGCAACCGACGCTACGGGAAGACGATCAAGCAAATTGCCAGAGCAAATACAGCGGGAGGTCTCTGACTCCCCTGAGACCACGTTTCGCCATACCTGTGTCTGGCCGATCCGCCCACGTAGGACGCCGGGGCCCGCGGGCCGGCCTTGGATCGGATTCCGCCCGCCACCTGGGAGACCGAGTGCCGGCGTCCTACGTCTTAACTCTCGGCTTGCACCACGCTGACCACGTCCTTGATGTCGTCAACACGCCGCACCCGATCCAATGAGCCGATCGTGGAAGATCACTGGCTCGGGGGAGCTCGCGGCGTTTGCGCCACGCGCTGTCGCCGGCGTCTGTGAGCCTCTTGGCATGCGTGTCTTGCTGATCGAGGACGACGACCGGGTGGCCGGGCCGTTGACGGAGGGGCTGCGCCGTTTCGGGTTCACTGTGGACCACGCCAGAACGGGAGCCGAGGGTCTCGCCGCGCCGGAAGTGGCGATGGTGCTGCTGGACCTGGGGCTGCCCGATATGGACGGCATCGACGTCTGCCGGGAGCTGAGATCCCGCTCGTCAGTGCCGATCATCATGATCACAGCCAGAGACGACGAGGTGGACCGTGTGCTCGGGCTCGAACTGGGTGCGGACGACTACGTCTCCAAGCCCTTCGGCGTACGTGAACTCGTCGCCCGGATCCGTGCGGTCACCCGCCGCGCCCGCCCCGCATTTCCGGACGCCCAGTGCGGCTCTTCGAAGCCCTCGGACGACCTCAGGCATCCCGGCGCACCCGACATCCAGCGGATCGGCCCTCTGACCATCGACTGCCGCACCCGGCAGGTGCGCCTGCACCAGTCGTCCATCGCCCTCGCGCCCAAGGAGTTCGACCTGCTCACCTGCCTCGCCGGGGACCCCGGCGCCGTCTGCTCCCGCCGGCAGATTCTCGATACGGTCTGGGAGCCCAACTTCTTCGGCCCCACCAAGACCCTGGACGTCCACATCGCCGCGCTGCGCCGTAAACTCGGCGACGCGTCCTGGATCGAGAACATCCGCGGAATCGGCTTCCGCCTCGTCCTCCCGGCAGACCTCGACGCCACGTCCGCCGCGGTGCAGGGGCGCGGCGGAGAGATCCGGTGACTCGTCGCCTCCTGCTCAGCCACCTGAGCCTGATACTGCTCGTCCTGCTCGCGCTCGAAGTGCCCTTCGGAGTCTTCTACGCCCGCAGCGAGCTGTCCCGCTTCTCCCATACCGCGGAGCAAGGGGCGATGACCCTCGCCGAAGTCTGCGAGGACAAGATGGAGCACGGACTGACAGCTGACCTGCCCGAACTCGCCATCGCGTACGGGGAGCGGACCGGCGGCACCGTGCTCGTCGCCGACCGCCGGGGCGTCGTCCTCACCGACACCGCTGCTCACGCCATGGTCGGCAAGGACCTGTCCGCCGAGCCGGACATCGCCACGGCACTGCACGATCACCCGGCCGTCGGCACGCGCAGGACCCCGCCCACAGACGGTGAATTCCTCTTCGTCACGGTCCCCGGCGGGTCCAACGCCGCGGTCGCCTGTGTGGTGCGAACGGTGTACGCACTGGGCCCGCTCAAGGCAAGGGTGCACACCACCTGGCTGGTTCTCGCCGCGGCCGGGCTCGGAGTCCTCGCCGCGGCCTCCCTGATCGGGTTCGCTCTCGCACGCTCGATCACCCGACCCGTGCAGGCCCTGGAACGCGCCACCGCTCAACTCGCCGAAGGTCGGATCACCGATCCACCGGCCGCCGACCGCGGGCCGCCGGAACTGCGCCGGCTCGCCGCGTCGTTCACCTGGACCGCGTCCCGGCTCCAGCAGTTGCTCCGGGCTCAGCAAGCGTTCGCCTCCGACGTGTCACACCAGCTCAAGACGCCCCTGACCTCGCTACGCCTGCGCCTGGAGAACTTCGAGCCGCATCTCGCCCCCTGCGCGCAGGGCAGCCTCGACACGGCGCTCGGGGAGCTGGAGCGGCTCAGCCGCATGGTGCAGGGGCTGCTCACTCTCGCACGGATGGAAAACACCGAGATCCGGGCAGAGACAGCCGACCTCAATAGCGTCGTCGCCGATCGCGCGGGCATCTGGACCGCCTTCGCCGAAGAACAGCAGGTCGACATCATCGTGTCCGGAGGCACGTCCGTTCCGGTCTTGGCAGTCCCCGGTGCTCTGGAGCAGATCATCGACAACCTGCTCTCCAACGCGCTCCGCGTGTCCGCCCCAGGAACCTCTGTCACGCTGGCCCTCACCACCACCCCCGCACACGACACCCGCACCCCGCCAACGGTCGAGCTGCATGTGATCGACCAGGGCCCCGGCATGACAGAGGCCGAACGGCACAGGGCCTTCGACCGTTTCTGGCGAGCCCCCCATGCCGACCACGACGGCACCGGCCTCGGTCTGCCACTGGTCCGGCATCTGACCCGCGCCGGAGGTGGCGAGGTCACCCTGGAGACAGCTCCCGGCGGCGGACTCGACGCCGTCGTCCGCCTCCGGCACGCCGAATGCCGCACCCAGCAGGATCGCACTGTCACCACAGCGGACGTCGACTCGGCAGCCCGACCCAGACCTGCACGGTGGAGCGCGGGCGCTTCATAGGTCGACCCTGGCTACAGGTCGGTGGAGTGCTGGGCAGCAATGTCGGGTTGAGCCTGCTTCGCCCGGAAGGCGAAGGCGGTCGTAGAGCGTTGCGGATCTGCACCGGGCTCCAGCACGGTCCGAGACGGTGCTGAATGAAGTCGCGCAGGCAGGGCTTCTGCCCGATCTTGCGGGGCTTGGGGCGCGGGTGCCAGTGCTCGGCGCGACGCTGGGGCGGCGTTATGCCGGTAGGCCCAGCGGGAGACGGCCCCCGCGTGGGGGGGGTGCCGTTGCCGCGTATCCACGGGCGATCTCACGACGAAGCCGCACCGGAGCGTTCCGGCGCGGCTTCGTCGTCTCACGGCTCCGTGCAGAGGTCCCGTCAGGAGGGGCCCGGCGGGGCGGCGATCCCCCAAAGACCAGGAGGCCCTGACCTGCGATTTCGCGCCCGCTCACGCCCCAGAACCTCTCACGTGTCACGGACACCCCTCCAACGGGGGGGACGCCGGACACCGGCCTGACCAGGCCGAAGACCTCGAGCCTGCCGGAGATCCTTCACGGGACGGCGTGCCTGCACTACTAAACGTACATACTATGTAACGGTTTGCGCATGTCGCATCAAGACTCCATCGGCACGACCGCGCGTGGCCGCACCTCTCCGCAGGCCCTGCGCGCCGCGCTGCTCACCCTCACCGCCGTCGCGGCTCTCGCGAACGGGCCGACGGCGACCGCCCTGACCACCGACCGCCTCGAGGCCGACTGGGACACCATCGCGGCGTGCGAGTCCGGGAGCAACTGGAAGGCGAACACCGGCAACGGGTACTTCGGCGGGCTGCAGTTCAAGCAGTCGAGCTGGGTGGCGGCCGGCGGCCTGCAGTACGCGAGCCGGGCCGACCGGGCCACGCGCAGGGAACAGATCGCCGTGGCCAGACGCCTGGCAGCCATCCAGGGGATGTCCGCCTGGGGCTGCGCCTGAGCGGCGACGCGCACTGCCCGGCACGGGGGCCCACGGCTCACCCGCCCCCCCCAGAACGCCGGCCCGGAGCAGGCCCCGGCCTCCCTCCTGTTGCCGCCGCCCACGAGCCCGCTTGAGGGGCGGCCAGGGCGTCACGGGTCGGTCCGCCGACGTTCCGCGGACCTGAACAGCTCCCAGTCGACCCGCCCGCCCGCTCCCATGACCCCGGTGGCGGAAGCGAGCGTGCCGGCGGACGTGCGGCGCAGTTCGCGCCGTGCCACCCGGCCCACCAGCGCCGGGAACAGCGGGCGCAAGGGCTGGCACCAGCGCAGCCACGGCGGCGCGTAGACGTGGTGGGCGCGGTGCGCGATGCCGCTCGCGAGCCAGTCGGCCACCTGTGCGGGGGTGTGGACGCGGCGTGCGAACCAGGGCTGGTTCTCGCGCAGCGAGCGCAGGACCGGGTGGTCGTCGATGCCGGTGATCATGTCGGTGCCGGTCCAGTGCAGGTAGGCGATGCCGACGGCGACACCGTCGGGCTGGACCTCGCCGCGCAGGGCCTGCGCGAAGGACTCGGCTCCCGCCTTGGACGCGCAGTACGCGCTCATCATGGGCGCCGAGCCGAAGGCCGCGGTCGACGCGATCTGCAGGAAGTAGCCGCGGGTACGGGTGAGCTGGGGCAGGAAGGCCCTGGCGGTGTTGGCCGCCCCGACGAGGTTGACGTCGATGACCCGTTGCCACAGATCGGCGTCGGTACGGCTGAAGGGGCCACCGACGGCGATCCCCGCGTTCGCCACGACGACGGACGCGCTTCCGAGTCGGTCCTCCACCTGCCGGGCGGCGCCGTCGAGCGCCGCCCGGTCGGTGACGTCCGCCTCGACGCAGAGGCTCGGGGAGACGAGGGAGGCCGCGGCGCTGCGCAGCGTCTGCCCTTCGCGGCCGAGCAGCGCAACCCGCATACCGGCCTCGGACAGGCGTCGCGCCAGGGCCTCGCCCACCCCGCGGGCAGCGCCGGTGACGACCGCGGTCCGCCCCCGCAGGGGCGAGTCGGGGACTGCGGCGGGTGCGGATCCGCCAAGGTCGGTGCCCATCGCGATCCTCGCTCTTCCCGGGGCGCGGGCGCCGAGGCGGCGCCGCCGTTGCCGGTGGACGTGTTCCGGCGCCGAGGCATCGGGGCGGCTCGGTGACGGCAAGACAGCGGGCGGTGACGGCGTCGGCGTCCGTGCCGGCAGCCTCGTCCGCCGAGCGAACCGCGCCGTCCGTGCGCTCTCGCCCCTCCCCCGATTTTCACCCCGGCGACGTCCTCCTTCCACCGGAGCCCGACGCGGCAGCGAGCATTTCCATCATCAACAGCTGACGCTTCAACCAAATATGACGAGCCGTCGGGAAAACCGCGTTCAGGGGAACGTCACCTTCACCGCCGTGCCCCTCGGAACGGTCGCCCCTTTGGCGGGGTCCTGGCGGGAGATGGCGGCCGGCGGCGCGGACGGTCCCGAGTCGGGTGCCAGTTCGAGCTTCAGCGTGGTCGCGCCCAGCTTCAGGGCGGCCTGGTCCTTGGTGCACTTGATCAGGTCGGGCACCACTTCCTCGCCCCCGAACGCGGCGCTGAGCACATCCTTGCGGGCGGCCTCGGCGCCCTTGCCCGAGAAGTAGAAGGCCACCGCCGACCCGACGGCCGCGGCGAGCGCCCCGATCAGGGTGCTGCGCAGATTGGTGTCCCGTACGGCGAAGGCCACCGCGCAGAACACCACGAGTCCGGTGACGAGGGCCAGGGCGACCCAGCTGCGGACGATGCTGCTCGACGACGCCGTGCGGCCCGGCACCATGCGCCGGGCGGCGACCAGGACGATCCCGATGGCCAGGACGGCGGACAGCAGGATCCACAGCAGGACCTGGACGTGCCCCCACGCGATGGTCGCCGGGTCGTTCGTCTGCAAACGGAGAACGCCCATGGTTCCGTCCTCCCGCCGGCACTCCGGAAGCCGGACCGTGCCCTTGTGGAAACCCCCGTGGCAATCCCCCGCGCAACCCCCCAGGTCAAGTCTGGTCGTCGGCCGACGGGTCCGCAAACCGCGAAGTTGCGCGGCCCGGCCGCACCGGCCGAGACTGAAGTCGAGAGGCTCACGGTGTCTTACTCTCCCGAACTGCGACTGCTCGGCCATTTCCGGCTGGAATGCGATACCGAGCCCGTCGAGCTGTGCCGCAACGGGCAGCGCCTGCTGGCATTCGTCGCACTGCGCCGGCGCGTGTCCCGCACGGTCCTCGCCGGGTCGCTGTGGCCCGAGGTGACCGAGGAGCGCGCCAGGGGCAGCCTGCGCACCACCCTGTGGAAGCTTCCGCGGGGTGAGCAGCCGCTGATCCGGTGCTCCGGGGACTCGCTCGTGACCGCCGACACCCTGCACGTCGACGTCCACGCCTTCACCGAGACGGCGCTCGGGGTCGTCCAGGGCGGCGGGCCGCCGCTCACCACCCAGCTCCCGCACGGGCTGCTGCGGGGAGAGGACCTGCTGCCTGGCTGGGACGAGGAATGGGTGCTGCTGGAGCGCGAACGCCTGCGGCAGCTGCGGCTGCACGCCCTCGACGCGCTGGCCGAGGCGCTCGTCCGCGAGGGCAGGCCGGCGCTCGCCCTGGAGGCGGCGTGGGAGAGCGTGCGCACGGAGCCGCTGCGGGAGAGCGCGCACCGGGCCGCCGTCTCGGCGCATCTCGCGGAAGGCAATCTCATCGAGGCGGTCCGTCACTACCGCTCGTTCCAGCGGTTGCTGCGGGAGGAGCTGGGGGTCGACCCGTCGCCCCGCTTCACCCGGATGCTGGCCCGGCACGGGTGGCGCGTTCCGGACGGGTGACGCCGGGCTGACGCCGGGCTGACGGCACGTCCGTAGCCTCGACATGCCGATCCTGGAGGACCGCATGGCACCGACCCCGAAAACGCCGATCGTCTACGTCCGGGGATACGCCGGTGACACCGCCGGCATCGACAAGGTGGTGACGGACCCCTTCTACGGGTTCAACCAGGGCTCCACACACATCCGTATCGGACCGGACGACGCACCGTGCTTCTACGAGTTCGAGAGCCCTCTGCTCCGTCTCCACCTGGACGAGGGCTACCGGATCCTCGTCGAGGGCGGCCAGGCGCTCTACCTCGCCGGCCACGACAGCATCCCGCCGGACACCATCTGGATCCACCGGTTCTACGACGCGTCCGCGACCACCTGGGGCGGCCGCCCCGAGGCGTTCCGGCTGGAGACGGCCGCCGAGGACCTGCTGCGGCTGATCGACACGATCAGGGCCAAGTCGGGGGCGGAGCGGGTGCATCTGGTCGCCCACTCCATGGGCGGCCTGGTGTGCCGCTGCCTGATCCAGAAGATCCTCCCGGACCTCGGCCGCGATCCGGCCGACTGCGTGGGCAAGCTCTTCACCTACGGCACCCCGCACGGCGGCATCGCGTTCGACGTCGGCCTCGGCGTGCTGGAGCGGCTGCGTGACCTCACCGGCATCAACGGCGCGGACATCTTCGGGCGTGAGCGCATGTACGAGTACCTCACGCCGAAGGCGCGGACGGACCCCGACGGTCCGCCGCCGGGGTGGGACGCCCGCGCGATGCCCGACGAGGGGGAGTTCCACCCCCGCGACCGTGTCTTCTGCCTGATCGGCACCGACCCGACCGACTACGACGTGGCGCACGGCCTGTCGGCGGCCACGGTCGGGCCGCGCAGCGACGGACTGGTGCAGATCGACAACGCCTACGTTCCCGACACCTGCCAGGCGTACGTCCACCGCAGTCACAGCGGATGCTACGGACTCGTCAACTCCGAGGAGGGGTACCAGAATCTGCGGCGCTTCCTGTTCGGGGACTGCAGGGCGCAGGCCGCGCTCGTCGGTGTCCGGCTGCCGCAGCGGGACGACACGGTGTGGCAGGCCGAGGTCCGGCTGTCGGTCCGCGGCCTGCAGATCGTCACGCACGAGCGGACGAGCGCCCACTGGTGCCCCCTGCAGTTGCCGGACGGCGGCACGGACGGCGGGACGGACGGCGGGGTGACGGTCCCTCTGGTGCAGACGTTCCTGTGCAGCGGCCTCAGCCCGGACGACATGGGCAGCATGCGGTACGCGCTGCACCTGCGGATCCTGTCGCTGCGGCGCCGTGCCGGTCTGCTGCGCTTCGCCGACCATCTGGAGCAGACCGCCGACTTCGACGACATTCTGGTCATCGACGTCCGCCCCGACCCCGCCGCCCCGGTACCCGCGGTCTCGGCCACCTGGAACTCCGCCATCACCGGACCGATCAGCGCCTACCGGCCCGACGGCCACGCCCTCCACGACGACGACCCCGCCCCCGGCTCCTGGACCGGCCACGTCCCCCTGCCCGCCACCGCCGCCCCGATCCTCGGCGAGGACGCGCGGATCAGGCTCACCGTGACCCCCTGGGGCTGACGACACGAGCCGACGACACGAAAGGAAGCGAACCGGTCATGGTCTCCCTCGCCAACGTCCACCCCGGCGCACGCAACGACGACGTCCGCATCGTGCAGAAGGCCCTGATCGCCCGGGGCCACCCCATCCCCGAAGGCCCCACCGGCCTCTTCGGCGACCAGACCAGGGCCGCCTACCGCGCCGAACAGCTCGCCCAGGGCTACAGGGGAGCCGACGCCGACGGCATCCCCGGCTACGCCTCCCTCAGCACGCTCGGCAGACACGCCGGCTTCACCGTCACCGGCTCCACGACCGCGACGGGGAACGGCCGGCTCGGCCTCGGCCAGGTCACCTACAACGACCCGCACGACGACTCCGGGCCGGAGGCGATGCGGCGCTACGCGCGCAAGGCGTGCGACCTGACCGGCATGGACCCCCGGTACGGCGTCCCGGCGCTGGTCACCATCACCGAGCGCGAGTCCGCCTACAACGCCCCGCAGTGGCGGGTGAACCTCAACGACATCAACGCGCGGGGCCGCAGAGCACCCGACGGCCATCCGCAGAACTGCTCGCGGGGCGCCACCCAGTGCATTCCCACCACCTTCGCCACCTACCACCAGGCGGGTACCGCGACCACCCCGTACGACGTCGTGGCGGACATGTGCGCCACGATCAACTACGTCCGCGACCGCTACCACGTGAACCACTCCGGTTCCGACTTCGCGGCCCGGGTGCAGCAGGCGGACCCCCACCGCCGTCCGCACGGATACTAGGAGCCGGTCATGGTCTCCCTCGCCAACGTCCACCCCGGCGCACGCAACGACGACGTCCGCATCGTGCAGAAGGCCCTGATCGCCCGGGGCCACCCCATCCCCGAAGGCCCCACCGGATTCTTCGGCGACCAGACCAGGGCCGCCTACCGCGCCGAACAACTCGCCCAGGGCTACAGGGGAGCCGATGCCGACGGCATCCCCGGCTACACCTCCCTCAGCACGCTCGGCAGACACGCCGGCTTCACCGTCACCCCCGTGAAGGCCTCCGGCGGCGGCCGGGTGCCGTCTCCCGTGCCGGGGCACATGGTCACCTTCGAGTTCTTCTCGCGGGGCCCGTACGCCTGGAAGCCGGACGGCGTCGGCCGCCACACGGGTGAGGACTTCGCCGCGCCGGCGGGCGCCCCGGTGGTCGCCGTCCGCAACGGCACCGTCGCCTGGTCCAACGGCAAGGGCGGGGCGTACGGCCAGTGGATCGGGCTGAGCGCCGACAACGGTCACGTCTACACCTACTGCCACCTGTCACAGCGGCAGGTGAACGACGGTCAGAAGGTGACCGCCGGTCAGCAGCTCGGCCGGGTCGGGGCCACGGGCAACGCCACGGGGCCGCACCTGCACTTCGAGATGTCCACGGGCTCCCACTGGTCCTACGGCAAGGTCGCGAAACCCGCCTGGTGAGGTCCCACGTCCGGGGGCGTCCGATGGCGCCCCCGTGGATCACGACGGACGATGGTGACGAAACCCTCGGCACGGCAGCGGAGCCCCCCGCGGCCGCGCCGCACACGTGTGTCCCGGCACGGTCTCGGTCTCGGTCTCTGGAGGTGATCGGGTGCGGACTCCTCCCAAGCCGCAGGTCGGCTTGCGCCCGAAAGTGGTACGGCCCACGTTGAACAGCCGGCGGTCACGGGTGGCCCTGGTGCTGATCGAGCTGGTCCTTCTCATGACGACGGTGGTGCTGGCCCGGTTCGGCCGCGAGGACTTCTTCCATGCCCTGAACTTCCCGGGTCGGTTAACCGGCGCCGTTCTTCTCGCGGTCTCACTGACTACGCTGGTGGGCGCCGCCGCCGTCCTGGACCACTGGATCCGGCACTGCTTCTCCTACTCCGGCCTGGTCGCGCTGGTCGGCACATTCACGGCCTTGCTGGCCAACGTCATGCTCCTGCTCACGACGTGGAACGACGGCGATTCCACCTTCTACAAGGTGGTGTTCAGCGTCCTCGCGGCGGGCTCCGCAGCGGCTACCTACTTCGTCTGGCGGACGTCGGTCATGGTCCCCACTCCCAAACACGTGGCCGCCGCGGTGATCATCCCCTCGGTCATCGCGGTCGCCAATTACGGCTACCAGAATCTCTGGCACCCGAACGAACGCGAAACCAGCCCTGTCATCACTTTATCCGTGGGAAAAGCGGTGCTCAGCAAGGACCGCAAGGCCTTCGCCGTACCGGTCGACATCACCCTGGAGAACCGCGGTGACAGGAGTTTCTATGTACTCGGCTCCGAATTCCATGCGATGGCGCAACAGGTTTCGGTCAGCCCCAAGGGCCGGCTTCGCCAGCAGTGGCGAAAGGATGCCGACCAGTGGACCAAACCCTCGGAAGTGAACCCACTCTCCCGTTGGGAGATCCACCAGCCTGGCGAACTGGTGGAGGCGAAACCGTGGATCGACTTCGGACAGTGGATCGAGTCGAGCGACACCTTCACCACACGAGTGGTGGCGCAACTACCTCTCAACACGCCGTATGACCAGGTGACGTTCTATGCCACCGCGAGTCTGGCACGCAAGGACCGGCTCGTGCTGGAGCCACCGCTCAACTTCTTGACGAAATCCTGGGGCGGAAAAAATATCCCCGAATGGGTGAAGAAACAACAACAGAAGGAGAAGGACTCCGATTTCCTTGTCTACCGTGCCAGGGTTCGCGAGGACAACGCGATCGACGAGTACACGAGGGATGCGCGGTACGTCACCGTCTACTGGAGATTCGGCGCGCACGGTGCCTCGGTGGCGTCGTCCATTGCACGCCTGGGCGACGAGGGCCGCATCCCCAGTTCGACGGAGCAACGCAAGACGAACAACCGGTACGGCCTCACCGACCTGACCACGGGCCCCTACGTCCAGAACCTCTGGGACATCAAGACCCAGCGCTGAGCCCCTCCAGCCAAGCCACCAGCGCGAGTGAGCTGTTCAACCGGTCCCAGGCGTGCGCGTCGCCGATGCCGAGCTGTGCCTCCCGCACGGCCCTGCACAGCGTCTCGGTGTCGAACATCTCCGTGACCAGCGGATGCCGGGCACAGCGGCACAGGGTGATGAGTTCCTCGCCGTGTCTGCGCAGGCCACGGGCGTAGAGGTCGTCGAAGGGGACCTTGACCGCCCTGCCGCGGATCGGGGCCGGGAGCAGGTCCGCCAGAGCCGTGCGGAGAACCGCCTTCGGACGGCCCGGGCGGAAGGCGGCCGCCGTGGGGAGGCGGCTCATCGTGGCGACCACCTCGGGGTCGAGGAAGGGGTGCGAGAGGAAGAACCCGTCCTGTCCGGCCCGGTGCCAGGACAGCGGGTCGGGGGCGGCGAGGTAGTTGGCGGCGTCGTAGAGCGACTGTTCCGGTCTGCGCCCGAACACGAAGCGGCTCTCCGCGACGCGGGCCTCCCGGAACCCGTGAGCCCGCGCGAATCCGGGCCGCAGCCATGGGGGGCGGGCGAAGGCGCCGAGTCCGCCCAGCAGCGTTCCGCCGCGGGACAGCGCGGTGATCCGTTCGGTCGTGAGCGGGAGGGTCGGCTGGACCACGTAGGAGTGGACGACGTCCCGCAGGCCCCGTTCGCTCCCCTCGGCCCAGGCGCGCGCCTGGTGGGTCATCTGCCGGAGCCGGCCCGTGCGGGCGAGCCTGTGCAGGTGGAACGGGTTGGCGTCGGCGACCGGATCGGCCCCGCAGCCGGTCAGGAGGGTGTCGCAGCCCAGGTGCGCGGCCTCGCCGTGGAGTCTGCTCCAGAACGGGGCACGGAACGCGTGCGCATGAGGTTCGTCCGCGTCTCCCGCGTGGTGCCGGAAGTCGTCGAAGTCGGCCACGTCGTCGGCGTCGACGATCACCGGGCGGGCGGCGGGGGCGTGGCGGCGGATCGCCTCCAGCGCGACGTCGAGGTACGGCTGCTCCGTGGCCAGCTCCCCCTGGGAGAAGCGCCCGGCGAGCAGGACCAGCTCCCCGGGGCCGTCGGTCCCCGAGGCCAGCAGGCGCGCGGCGAGCAGCGCGACCCCGGTGGAGTCGGTGCCGCCCGAGACATGGCATGCCGTCGTCGCGCCCATACGGCGTCCGACGGCGTTCTCCAGGGCCAGGCGCAGGTCCAGCGCGGCTTCGTCGAGGCAGGGACCGCCGGCTGCCGGCGCGGGCGCGCCGGTGGCGGGACGGGCGCTTTGCGGCGTACGGCCGCGCAGCTGCCCGGCGAGGGAGAGCTCGACCACCTCGCCGCCGAGGACGCGGTGCACGCCGGTGAACGGGGTGAGGTCCGTGTGCGGCTGCGCCATGTTCCCGGTGAGGTACCGGCAGAAGTAGCGGGGGTCCAGCTCGCCGGCGCCGCCCAGGGCGCGGGCGGAGGTACTCACGGCGTTCACGCGGCCCCCGGACTCCCTGAAGAACAGGGGGATGCGTGCCTGCTCGTCGCGGGTCAGGAGGATGCGGTCGCGGCACACCAGTACGGCCGCGTAGTCGCCGGCCGGCATCGGCGGGGCCGATCCGTGCCGGTCGCAGGCGTCGAGGAGGGCGCGTGCGCCCGTCACCCGACCGCGGGCCGAGCCCACCCAGCCGACGACGGCCGCGGTACCGGCGGGCGAGGAGACCGTCGTCACGAGTCCCCGGCGCGCCATGGCGTCGGCGGCCCGCAGTCTCGGGGCGCCGCCCGCCCATGCGAGGCGGAGGGCGTCCATGTCACCGTCCCCCGCCGTCGATCGAGAGCACCGGGTCGAAGGCGTGCCCCTGCGGATCGGCGTCCGGGATGCACAGACCGGCCGAGACCGTCCAGGCGTGCAGGGCGAACGGGTGCTCGCGCACACCGACGTGGAGTACGGCCTCCAGACCGGACCGGCGCAGCAGGACGAAGGCCGTCACCGCCTCGGACTTGCAGTCGCCGTCGACCAGCCAGCTGCCGCGGCTGTGTGTCTGCACCGCCCGTTTCAGCCGCAGGACCTCCTCCGCGCAGGGGACGTCCGCGCGGACGTACTCCGGGGCGGCCAGGGACAGCAGCCGCAGGACCCGACCGAATCCCACGGTCCGGATCAGCAGGTGCACTCCGCGCAACCAGGGCCCGACCCCGGCGTCCGCGTGCCGCTCCCGGCGGCCCCGGACACACCCGGCGCGCAGGAGAACGGTGACGAGCTCGGCGCGTTCCTCAGGGGTTCCGTCGGCGAACTTGACGAGGTCCGCCGTCGCCATCCCGAGGAAGCGGGTCCGCTTCCAGTCCGCGATCAGCGCTCCGTCGGACATCCCGGTCACACGGCAGTGCGGTGACAGGATCCTCGCCATGGCTGCCATGGCAGCCATGGCACAGGTGTCCTCCGTCACCGCACTTCCTCCAACAGTTCAACCGTGAACGGCGTCAGGACAGATAGCCGTGACCGTCGTAGAGTCCGCCGCTGAAGCCCCGGATCAGACGGCCGTCACCGAGAAGGACCAGCCGATGCGGCTGACGACGCCGCAGGAATCGGAGAAACATCGCCCACCTCCAGATCAGGCAGGGCCGAATCAACTCCAGGCTACTCTGCCCGGAATGCCCCGCAACCGGACTGCCGACGCCACTCGGGCCGGCCTTGCACAACCGAGCGCCGCACGGGGCCACACACCGTCAACAAGACGTGGAAGCAGGGGTGTTGCTCACGATCACCGTCGCCCGCCCAGGTCGCGTCCGGCCGGCCGGCGGCGCACGCTGGACGCAGGGGGATTCCGCCCCGCGAGCCGGTGGCCGGCCCGTGAGGCCGAGCCAAGGAGGTCAGTCATGGGCCACCCCGAACCCCGGCCGGGCGGCATCGAATCGGAGAACCATCCGTGGAAGATCCGCCTCGTCGAGCACCCGAAGCGCTTTGAATCGTCACAGTTCCGGGCCGCCAAAGAGACGGCCCACAAGATCCTCCACGCCATGGAGGACGCCGACCTGCCGTACGGGCCGAGACCCGTGGACGGGCAGCAGGGGGCGCAGAATTCCGAGCGCTGGGAGATGCACCACGGCGGCAGCCTGTGGGTCAAGGGGGCCCGCGACTGGCTCATGTACCGCGCCCGGGTCGGCATCGAGTGGAGCATGCAGTTCTGCGCCGACCCGGCGAAGGTGGACCGGCTCCGCCAGGAGGCCGCCGAACTGGTCGACGCCTTCCCGCTCACGTTGCCCGCGCTGGCGGACCTCGGCTACGACCACGCCGAGGACTTGCTGCGCACGCCGATCAAGGACGCCGACGGCGTGGAGGCGTGGACCGACTCCCTGTTCAACTCGTGCGTGCCCCTGAGTCACGGCAATCACCAGGGGATCCTTCCGAGCGTGCCCGGTGAACACCATTACCCGTGGCCGGTGAAGGGCGCGGACTTCGTCCGGTACGACGACTTCCAGCTGTGGGTGACCCTGCCCGACGGCACCCATGGCGCCGTCGCGCCGGTGGACCGCCGCGGCTCCGGTGACGGGCACGTCCGCCTGACCTTCGTGCCGGAGGGAAGCGCCGCCGCCCCCGCGGTCGCCGAGGCCCAGGACCGGGGGCTGATGGCCGTCCTCCCGGCGAACAGCGACGTGGCCCTGCAGGCCTTCGCCCGGCAGGTCGCCCCGGGCCGGCGCACCGCGTCCGGTCCGCTGTCGTCCCACGCACCACGGCGCGCGGGCCGCAGCTCCCCCTAGCGGGGGCCGCTCGCCGGCGCACCGCCGGTCGTGACACCCCAACGGCGCTCCTCGCGGCGGGTGTTGTTCACGCGAGGTCGTCCAGGGCGCCCAGGCCCGTCAGGGCGCCCACCGGGTCCAGGTCCGGGGTGCCGCGGGGCCACCAGTCGTCCTGGGCGGGCTCGGACTCGTAGGCGTACCACAGGCCGTCGCGGCCGAGGCGGAGCTGGAGGTGGCCGCGCGGGTGGGTGAGGCGGTTGCGCCAGGGGCGGAACGCGGGGAGGTCGGCGGCGAGCAGCAGCGGGCGGGCCCGGTCGAAGCGGCCGGCCGGCGGGTCCCACGGCTCCTCCAGGACGGCCAGCCCCTCCAGGCCGCCCTGCCGCCAGGCCGCGACGGCGCGCGCGAGGTCGGCCGGGGTGCGGGCGACGGCCGTGGCGAGCGTGGCGTACAGGGCGCGGGTGGCGGCCGTGAGCCCGGAACCGGGGCGGGCGGCGGCCAGCCGGACCGCGTCCTGCCACAGGGTCAGCTCGCCGACCGGGTCGCGTCCGGTACCGAGCAGTGCGTGCGCGCGGGCGGCGGCGTCGGTGGCGAGCTGGTCCAGCGCGAAGGGATCGGGGCCGCCGGGGGCCGCCGGATACACCGGGGGCTGCTCGGGGTGCGGCGGCGCCGGCAACGGAGCGGGCAGCGGCGGGAGTTGCCGAGGCGCGAGGGCGTCGGTGGCTCGTACGCCGGGCAGGGACTGCGGTTGCCGCTCCTGGGCGGCCCGGGCCGCGCGGGCGGCGCTGCGCCGGGAGAGCGCGTCGAGCAGCTCCTTCTCGCCCCGGCCACGCAGCAGGAGCAGGACGAACGGGTCGGCGTCGAGCAGGCGTGCCGTCTGGTAGCAGAGGGCCGCGGCGTGCTTGCAGGGGTGCCCGGAGTCGGGGCAGCTGCAGCGCGGGGCGAGGTCGCCGGGGCCGGGCAGCAGGGGGACCCCGCAGTCGGCGAGGGAGTGCGGCAGCTCCTTGTCGAGCAGTGCGGCGATGTGTCCCGGCCGGTCGGCGGCGGCGTCCAGGAACCGCTCCCAGTCCTCGTCCGCGAGCGTACGGACCCGCATCTGTACGCGATAGGGGCGCGGACGGCTGCCGCGCACGTAGGCCAGCACGAGTCCCGGCGTCACGGTGATGGCGTCCACATGCCCCTGGTCCGCGTAACCCCGCCCGCGCGTCAGCCGCTTGCCGTCCAGCGCGCCCCGCTCCAGCGCGCCGACCCAGGCGTTCCCCCACCAGGTCCCGGCGAACGCGGCGGTCTCGCTGCCCGGCTCACGGGGCGGGAACGCCGGGAAGGTGCGGCGGAGTTCGCTGTCACGGTGGGGGGTGGCCATCGTGGTGGGCACGTGCGGGGAGGACGAAGCGGGGGCCTGGAACGCCCGGGAGTGCGGGGCGGGGGCCGTGGTGGTGGGTGCGGGCTGCGGGTCGGCGGACGGGACCGCGGTGTCGCCGGTGCTGCCGGCCTGCGGCTCCTCCTGCGGGGTCCCCGGCTCGGGGGTGTCCGAGTCCACGATGTGCGACTCCGGGGTGTCCGGCCAGGCGGGCATCCGGAAGGCGTTCGTCAGGTAGTGCCGCATGTCGTGGACGGCCTTGACCCGGGCGGCCCGGGAGTCCGACCCGGAGGCGGACGGGGTACGCGACGCCGGGGAGGCGCCGGCCCGGCTCCGCTCACGCGGTTGCCGTCGGGCCGCTTCGGACTCCTCCGTCTCGGCCCGCTGGGCCTCGCGCCGGGCCGCACGCAGTGCTTCCCTGGCGACGTCGGCGGGGCGGGCACCCGTCGGAGCGGAGGGCCGCGTGGCGGCCGGGACAGCGGCCGGGACACCGGCATCGGCGGCCGGGGAGGCGGTGCCCGCCGGTGCGTCACCGTCACCCTGCCGCACGGAGGCGGAGGCGGAGGCAGGAGCGGGGGCGGGGCCGGCCTGCGGCGCGTCACCGTCGCCCTGCCGCACGGAGGCGAGGGCGGGGGCATGGGCGGGGGCGGACTGCGGTGCGTCACCGGCTCCCCGCCCCCGACCGGTGACCCACGAAGCCCCGTCACCGACCCGACGCCCGGAATCGCGGGCCGCCACAGTGTCTCCCCCGCCCCGCGACGCGGACACACCCTCCGCCGAACCCACTTCACCGCCCCCCGACGCGGACACACCCTCCGCCGAACCCACTTCACCGCCCCCCGACGCGCAATCACCCCTCGCCGAAGCCACTTCACCGCCCCTCAGCGCAGGACCGGCCTCGGCCGAACGCTCTCCCCCGCCCCGCGACGCGAATGCACCCTCCGCCGCAGCCTTCTTCTCACCGCGCGCCCCTGCATCGGCCCCCTCCGGCGATTCCCCCTCCGGCGCTTCGGCGTCCCCCCTGCCCGCGGACAGCGCGGCCCGCAGCGCCGCGCGTGCCGCGTCCCCGGGGCGCCGCGGTGTGCTGTCGTCCGGGGATTCGGCAGGGCTCTCGTCGCAGACCGGTTCCTCGGCGGACTCGGTCCTCTCCCGTGCGGCCCGCAGGGCGCGGCGGGCGGCGTCGGCGGGGCGGTCCGGGCCGGCCGTCATGAGGTCCTCCGCAGGGAGACGAGGTCGGACAGCTCGCGGTCCGTCAGCTCGGTGAGCGCCGCCTCACCGGAGCCGAGGACGGCATCGGCGAGGGCGCGCTTGGCGGCGAGCATCTCGGCGATGCGGTCCTCGACCGTGCCCTCGGTGACCAGGCGGTGGACCTGCACGGGCTGGGTCTGGCCGATGCGGTAGGCGCGGTCGGTGGCCTGTTCCTCGACCGCCGGGTTCCACCAGCGGTCGAAGTGGATGACATGGCCGGCGCGGGTGAGGTTGAGACCGGTGCCCGCGGCCTTCAGCGACAGCACCAGGACCGGGGTCTCGCCGCCCTGGAAGCGGTCGACCATGCGCTCGCGCTCCGGCACGGGTGTGCCGCCGTGCAGCAGGTCCACCGGGACGGCACGGGCGGACAGGTGGGCGGTGATGAGGCGGGCCATGCCGACGTACTGGGTGAAGACGAGCGCGGAGCCGTCCTCGGCGAGGAGGGTGTCCAACAGCTCGTCCAGGAGAGCGAGTTTGCCGGAGCGGGTCAGGAGCCGGTCGGCGCGCGGATCCTCCTTCAGGTACAGCGCGGGGTGGTCGCAGATCTGCTTCAGGGCCCCGAGGAGCTTCAGGACCAGGCCCCGGCGGGCCATGCCCTGCGCGGTCTCGATGGCCAGCATCGACTCGCGCACCACCGCCTCGTACAGGGCGGCCTGTTCGCGGGTGAGCGGTACCGGGTGGTCCGTCTCGGTCTTGGGCGGCAGCTCGGGCACGATGCCGGGGTCGGACTTCTTGCGGCGCAGCAGGAAGGGGCGGACCAGGCGGGCCAGGCGCTCCACCGCCTCGGCGTCCTCGCCGTTCTCCACCGCTCGGGCGTGCCGGGCGCGGAAGGACTTCAGGGGGCCGAGGAGTCCGGGGGTGGTCCAGTCGAGCAGGGCCCACAGCTCGGAGAGGTTGTTCTCCACCGGGGTGCCGGTGAGCGCCACGCGCGCGGGGGCCGGGATGGTGCGCAGCGCCTTGGCGGTGGCCGAGTAGGGGTTCTTCACGTGCTGGGCCTCGTCGGCGACGACCAGGCCCCAGGCGTGGGCGGCCAGCTGGGCCGCCGCCGACCGCATGGTGCCGTACGTGGTGAGGACGAAGCCGCCGTCGAGGGCGTCCAGGGTGCGGTCCTGGCCGTGGAAGCGGCGGACGGGGACGCCGGGCGCGAACCGGGTGATCTCCCGCTGCCAGTTGCCGAGGAGGGAGGCCGGGCAGACCACGAGGGTCGGCTCGGGGCGGGCGCGCTTCAGGTGCAGGGCGATCAGGGTGACGGTCTTGCCGAGGCCCATGTCGTCGGCGAGGCAGCCGCCGAGGCCGAGGGAGGTCATGAGGTCGAGCCAGGCCAGACCGCGCAGCTGGTAGTCGCGCAGGGTGGCGGCGAGGCCGGCGGGAGGGTCGGCGGGGCGCAGGCCGGCGGTGAGGCGGTCGCGGAGGGCGGCCAGCGCGCCGACGGGCACGGCCTCCACGGTCTCGCCGTCGACCTCGGCGGTGCCGGTGAGTGCGACGGAGAGCGCGTCGACCGGGTCGAGCAGGCCGAGTTCGCGGTTGCGGGCCTTGCGGACGAGGGCCGGGTCGACCAGCACCCAGCGGTCCCGGAGCCGTACGACGGGGCGGTGGGCCTCGGCGAGCGTGTCCATCTCGGCCTCGCTGAGCGGGTCTCCGCCGATGGCCAGCTGCCAGCGGAACCGGAGCAGGTCCTCGCTCTCGAAGAAGCCTGTGCCGTCGGTCGCGGAGCCGGGGGCGGGGCGGACCACGGCGGCGGCCGTGAGGTCGCGGGCGAGGTCCCGGGGCCAGTGCACGGCGACCCCGGCGGCGGCCAGCCGGCCGGCCGCGACGCCGAGCAGCTCGCCCAGCTCCTCCTCGGACAGGGCCAGCACGTCCGGTACGTCCTGCTCGGCGAGCCGGTCCAGGGGCGGCCAGACGCGGGCCGCGCGCCGCACGGCGAGGGCGGCGTCCACCCGCGCGCGGGGGCCGAGGGCGGTGTCGGCCTCGCCCGCCCACAGGGCCGCCGCGTCGGCCACCAGGGTGGGGTCGGCGAGGCTGTGCACCTGCACGATCGCGGCCCCCGCGGCACGCGCGCCGTCGTGCGCGCCGGCGTCGAAGACGTCGTACGCGGACAGGTCCAGGCGGAGCGAGATCCGCACGCCCGCGTCCATCCCGGCGGCGACCTCGGCGGCCCACTCGTGGGCCTGCGGCAGGGCCACCGGCTCCCGGGCGGCGAAGGGGCGGCCGGAGGTGTGCGGGGCGGCCGGGGTGCGGGGCAGGGTGTCGGCGACCGCGTCCACGAACGAGCGGATCAGGGCCTCCGGCTCGGGCAGCCGGAGCGGGCCGGGGTCCGGGAGGGGCACGGCGTGGCCCTCCGGGGGCAGGGCGGCGGCCACCGCGCGCAGGTGGGCGATGTCGTCGGGCTCCAGGGGACCGGCCCGCCAGGCGTCGTGGCCGCACGGGGTGAGGCCGGGCAGCAGCCGGCCGCGGGCGACCAGCCGCAGCGCGTGCAGGGCGGCGGCGCCCCAGCAGGCCGTCGCCGGGTGGGCGGCCGGGTCGCGGCGGGCCCTGACCAGCAGCGGCAGCGCCTCGGCGAGCGGCAGTGTCAGCGCGGGGACCTGGCGGCGGCGCACGCCGGCGCCGTGCCGTCGTACGACCGTCAGCCCGGCCGGGTCAGCCGCGGCGGAGGGCTCGGTGGGCAGCGGGCCGCCGTCGGGGTCCCAGAAGGCGATCCGGCCCTCGCGCGGGAGCGGCGCGGGCAGGTAGACGGACGCCAGGCGCACCGGGACCGCGCTCCCGCCGTCGCCGGGGCCTGCCGTGCGCCCGGCCACCGCGGCCGTGCCACCGCTCATACGTCCTGCCACCTCCCGCCCGTGTGTCGGATCAGACGTCTTCGACTCTACGGGCGGGGTCTGACAATCGGCCCCGGACACCGGCCGGGGCCGGGACTCACGGCACCGTGCGGGAGACGACGTACACCATCGGATAGTTCGGGTCGGCCAGGTTCACCACCACGTCCTGGGTGGGCGCGGGGTTCTTCTGCCGGTGCGTGAGTCCCCACCAGGGGCCGGGGCCGGTGAAGTGCCAGCCGCTGACCTTCTGGTCGCGGGAGCTGATGGTGATGTCGTCCTTCTTCAGCTCGTCCCGGCGGGCGCCCATCGTCTGCAGGAAGCCGTCCAGGCCCGCGGGGTTGGTGCGGAACTGCACGTACAGACGGCTGGTCTTCCAGTTGTTCGTCTCGTAGTAGGCGATGTAGTCGGCCGGGTGCGGGACGGTGACCTGGTACAGCCGGCGCTGCACCTTCGACGGCCAGCCCGGGGTGAGGCCGGTCGCCGAGTACTTCGCCTCCTTGTCCTTGCCGCTGTTGCGGCTCTGGTTGGCGGAGATCACCAGGTAGCCGGCGGGGACGCCGATGAGCAGGACGATGATCAGCAGGGTGAGCGCGCGGCGCCTGGCCTTGTGGCGCGGGTCCTCGGCGGGGCGGCGTGGCTCGTCCGGCGGGTCGGCCTGGTGGGGCAGGGACGGGGTCATGCGCTGTCCCGGTCGCGGCGGGCCTGGGCGTACCGCTCGTAGCGCTCGTACCGCTCGACCCGGCGGCGCTTGGCCCGGCGGAACCGGCGGGCGACCAGCCGGGCCAGGTCGGCCGCGCCCACCATGCCGGCCTCGGGCCCGAGCTGGGCGCGGGTGATGCGGGCCTCGGGGCGGTAGCCGCGGCCGGTGAGGTGGCGCTTGAAGGCGTCCCGGGCCGGGCCGATCAGCAGGTCGTCGGCGGCGCTGACGCCGCCGCCGATGACGAAGCAGGACGGGTCGAGGGCGGCGGCGAGGTTGGCGATGCCGACGCCGAGCCACTGGCCGATGTCCTGGAGCAGCTCCACGCACATGGCGTCGCCCTCGCGGGCCAGCTCGGTGATCAGCGGGCCGGTGATGTCGCCGACGTTGCCCTTGACGCGCTCGATGATCCCGTAGGCCACCGGGGAGTCGGCGGCGGCCAGCTCCCTGGCCTCGCGGACGAGCGCGTTGCCGGAGCTGTACTGCTCCCAGCAGCCGCGGTTGCCGCACGGGCAGCGGTGGCCGCCGGGCACGACCTGCATGTGGCCGAACTCGCCGGCGACGCCGAACTTGCCGCGCTTGACCTGGCCGTCCTCCAGGATGGCGCCGCCGATGCCGGTACCGAGGGTGATCATGACGAGGTGGTCCTCGCCGCGGCCGGCGCCGAAGCGCCACTCCGCCCAGGCGGCGGTGTTGGCGTCGTTGTCCACGAGGACCGGCACGGACAGGCGGCCGGCGAGGCGGTCGCGCAGGGGCTCGTTGCGCCAGGACAGATGGGGGGCGAACAGGACGCGGTTGCGGTCGGCGTCGACCCAGCCGGCGGCGCCGATGCCGACCGCGTGCACGTCGTGCCGGTCGGAGAGGTCCAGGACCAGTTCGACGATGGTGTCCTCGACGACCTTGGGGCTCTTGGACTTGTCCGGCGTCTCCGTGCGGAGCTTCTCCAGGATGTTGCCGTCGGCGTCCACGACGCCCGCCATGACCTTGGTGCCGCCGATGTCGATGCCGACGGTGGGGACACGGGGGGCAGTCAGATGTGACCGGCGTTCCCTGGTACCCACTGTGCGGAGCACGGGGGCTCGGCGGGAGCCGATGGGGGCCGTGAGGTCGCGGTAGGTGCTCATCGGGCTCGATTCTGCCGCACGCTCACACCGAGTGCGGCGCGGGGCGGGAGGCGGGGGTGCCCGACCGGCGCCGGGTGCGGCGTGCGCCGTGGTGGACCGGGCGGTTCCCCGCGCCCCTAACCGCGCCGCAGTTCATGGCGCAGCGCGTCCAGGTCGGAGCCGCCGGCCATCTGCTGGGTCAGTTCGTCCAGCGTGATGCGGTCCCGTGTGTAATTGCCCACCATCGTGCCCCTCCTCAGGAGCACGAACCTGTCCCCCACCAGGTACGCGTGGTGCGGGTTATGGGTGATCAAGACGACGCCCAGGCCCTCGTCCCGTGCCGCCGCCACATATTTGAGGACCACACCGGACTGCTTCACGCCCAGTGCGGCCGTCGGCTCGTCCAGGACGAGGACCTTCGCGCCGAAGTGGACGGCCCTGGCGATCGCCACGCACTGGCGTTCGCCGCCGGAGAGGGTGCCGATGGGCTGGTCGACGTCCCTGAGGTCGATGCCCATGCGCAGCAGGGCCTCCCGGGTGGTGCGGCGCATGAGGTCGGTGTCCAGGCGCCGGAAGGGGCCGGCGCCCTTGCGCGGCTCGGAGCCCAGGAAGAAGTTGCGCCATACCGGCATGAGCGGGACGACGGCCAGGTCCTGGTAGACGGTCGCGATGCCGCGGTCCAGGGCCTCGCGCGGGGAGGAGAGGGTCGTCTCCTCGCCCTCGATGCGCACGGTGCCGCCGTCGTGCCGGTGCAGACCCGCGATCATCTTGATCAGCGTCGACTTGCCCGCGCCGTTGTCCCCGAGGACACAGGTGATCTCGCCCGCGCGGACCTCCAGCGAGACGCCCTCCAGGGCGCGGACGGTGCCGTAGTGCTTGCTGACGTCGGTCAGCTCGACGAGTGGTGTCACTTGCTCGCCTCCGCGCGCTTCTTGACCCAGGTGTTGAGCAGGGTCGCGAGGAGCAGCATCGCTCCGAGGAAGAACTTGAACCAGTCGGGGTTCCACTCGGCGAAGACGATGCCCTTGCTCGTCATGCCGAAGAGGAGGGCGCCCACGGCGGAGCCGATCGCGCTGCCGTAGCCGCCGGTGATCAGGCAGCCGCCGATGACGGCCGCGATGATGTAGATCAGCTCGTTGCCGACGCCCTCGCCGGACTGGACGGCGTCGAAGGAGAAGAGCAGGTGCTGGCCGCAGACCCAGGCGCCGAAGGCGACGCCCATGTAGAGGCCGATCTTGGTCCTGGCGACCGGGACACCGACCGCGCGGGCCGCGTCCTGGTTGCCGCCGACGGCGAAGATCCAGTTGCCGGCGCGGGTGCGCAGCAGGATCCAGGAGGCGAGGGCGACCAGGCCCAGCCACCACAGGATGGTGACCTTGAAGTCGACGCCGCCGAGGGTGAGGGTCGAGGCGAAGACGGCGCGGGCGCCGGCGAAGCCCTCCATGTCGCCGACGGTCTTGGTGGAGACGGTGCCGTCGATCAGCTTGGTGAAGCCGAGGTTCATGCCGGTCAGCATCAGGAAGGTGCCCAGCGTGATGATGAAGCTCGGCAGCTTGGTGCGGGTGAGCATGAAGCCGTTGAACGCGCCGACGGCCAGCGTGACCAGCAGCGAGACGCCGACGCCGACCCAGGTGTTCGCCGTCATCTGGTAGCTGAACATCGAGGAGACCAGCGCCGAGGACGTCACCAGGACACCGGCCGAGAGGTCGAACTCGCCGCCGATCATCAGCAGCGCCACGGGTACGGCCATGATGCCGATGGTCGAGGAGGCGTACAGGACCGTGCTGAGGCTGGAGGCGTGCAGGAAGCCGTCGGCGGCGAAGGCGAAGAAGAGGAAGACGGCGAGCGCGCCCACCACCGAGCCCAGTTCCGGCCGGGAGAGCAGCTTTCGCAGCGGCGAGGTCTGCAGAATCCTTTCGTCAGGGGCCGTGTCGTCCGGGGCCGTGTCGTCCGGGGCCTGGTCGCCGAGGGACGTGTCGTCGAGGGCCGCGCTCACCGGGTGCCCCGCTCGGTGTACTCGGCCAGCGCGGACGCCTGGTCCCTGGTGACGATCTGCGGGCCGGTGAGGACCGGCTTGCCGCCGCCGAGGACGTCGCCGTTGTACTTGTACAGCCACAGCAGGTCGACGGCCTGGTAGCCCTGGAGGTACGGCTGCTGGTCCACGGCGAACCCGAGGGTGCCGTCCTTCAGCCCGGCCGCGACCTTCGCGTTGAGGTCGAAGGTGTCGACCTCGGCCTTGCTGCCCGCGTCGTCCTTCGCCTTCACGGCGGTGTCGGCGTAAGGGGCGCCGAGGGTCACGACGGAGTCGACGGACGGGTCGGCCTGGAGCTTGGCCTCGATCGCGGACTGCACGTCCGGCATGTCGGTCCCGTTGACGTAGAGCTTGCGGAGCGTGCCGCGGAAGGTCTTGGCGACGCCGTCGCAGCGCTGCTCGTGGCCGACGTTGCCCTGCTCGTGCAGCACGCACAGGGCCTTCTTCCGGCCGCGCTTGTTCAGCTCGTCGCCGACGGCCTCGCCGGCGACGGTCTCGTCCTGGCCGATGTGGGTGAGGGCGCCGAAGGCCTTGGACTCCTCGGAGCCGGAGTTCACCGTGACCACCGGGATGCCGGCCTTCTCGGCGCGGGCGACGGCGGCCTTCATGGCGTCCGGCTTGGCGAGGGTGACGATGATCCCGTCGACCTTCTTGTCCACCGCCGCGTCCACCAGCTGCGCCTGCTGCTGGGCCTCGTCGTCGTGCGAGTACAGGAACTTGATGTTGTCCTTGACGGCGGCCTGCTCGGCGCCGCTCTGCACGATGTCCCAGAAGGTGTCGCCGTCCCCCGAGTGGGTGATCATCGCGAAGGTCCAGCGGGGCGTGTTCACCGCCGACCTGCCCTGGGCGGCAGCGGCCTTGCGGGCGTCCTCGGCCCGCTTGCCGCCGGTGCTGCTGCAGCCCGCCAGGGACACCGAGAGTGCCCCTGCGAGCGCCATGACTGCCCAGGTCCGAAACCGTGCCACGAGGCCGTGCCCTTCTTGCTGTGTGCGTGACGTGCGCGAGGGGCCGACGCGTCACTCCTCGGCGGCCCCAAACGCTCCAGTATCGAACATGGGGAACACACCTGACACGACCGGGGGCCCACCTCGGTCGTATTGTCCGGACATTGCGACGAGCGGGCGGCGGGCGTCAGGACCGCACGAGAAGCTGGAACTCGAAGGAGTAGCGCGTGGGCCGGTAGGTGTGGTCGCCGAACTCCACCGCGCGGCCGGTGTCGTCGTAGGTGGTGCGCTGCATGGTGAGCAGCGGGGCGCCCTCGGCCTCGGCGAGCCGCTCGGCCTCGGCGGCCGTGGCGCCGCGGGCCCCGATGGACTGGCGGGCGCTGTGCAGGGTGATCCCGGCGGAGCGCATCAGCCGGTACAGTCCGGTCGCCTCCAGCTGGCCGGTGTCCAGGTCGAGCAGGCCGGGCGGCAGGTGGTTGATCAGGTACGCCATCGGCTCGCCGTGCGCGAGGCGCAGCCGCTCGATGCGGTGGACGTCGCCGCCCTCGGCGACGCCGAGCGCGGCGGCTATCGTGGCGGAGGCCGGGACGACGGTGTTGACCAGCACCTTCGTCGCGGGGCGCTGGCCGGCCGCCTCCAGGTCGTCGTAGAGGCTGCTCAGCTCCAGCGGACGTTTGACCTGGCTGTGCACGACCTGGGTGCCGACGCCGCGGCGGCGGACGAGGAGCCCCTTGTCGACGAGGGACTGGATGGCCTGGCGGACGGTCGGCCGGGACAGGCCGAGCCGCGCGGCCAGCTCGATCTCGTTGCCGAGCAGGCTGCCCGGGGTGAGGCTGCCGCGCTCGATGGCGGCCTCCAGCTGCTGGGAGAGCTGGAAGTACAGCGGCACCGGGGAGCTACGGTCCACGCGGAGGTCGAGCGCGACGGTCGGGTCCACATCTGGTTTCGGCACGGGCTCGAGCGTAGCCGCGTGATCGGTTGACGGGAAGTTGTGTAGTCCGGTTGTCCGGACATGCGCATTGACACGGGGCCGGGTTCCGCCTCACTTTGTTTCCATGCGCATCGGGGTCATCGGTACGGGCCGGATCGGCACCATCCATGCGAGGACGCTCAGCCGCCACCGCGATGTCGGATCCCTGATCCTGACGGACGCGGATCCGGCCCGGGCACAGGAGCTGGCGCACCGGCTGGGCGAGACGGCGGCGCCGGGGGTGGACGAGATCTTCCGGTGGGGTGTGGACGCGGTGGTGATCACCACGGCGACGTCCGCCCACGCGGAGCTGATCGGCCGGGCGGCCCGCTCGGGGCTGCCGGTCTTCTGCGAGAAGCCGATCGCCCTCGACCTGCCGGGCACGCTGCAGGCGCTCGCCGAGGTCGAGGCGGCCGGAACGATCCTGCAGATGGGCTTCCAGCGGCGCTTCGACGCCGGGTACGCCGGGGCCCGGGAGGCCGTGCGCTCGGGACGGCTCGGGCGGCTGCACACCGTGCGGGCCCTGAGCTGCGACCAGGCGCCTCCCCCGGCCGACTGGCTGCCGCTGTCCGGCGGGCTGTTCCGGGACGCGCTGATCCACGACTTCGACGTGCTGCGCTGGGTGACGGGCCGTGAAGTGACCGACGTGTACGCCACCGGCTCCGACGGCGGCCCCGCGCTGTTCCGCGAGGCCGGTGACGTCGGCACCGGCGCGGCGCTGCTCACGCTGGACGACGGCACCCTGGCGACGGCGACGGCGACCCGGCTGAACGGCGCCGGGTACGACGTCCGCATGGAGCTGGCCGGGGAGGCCGACACCGTGGTCGTCGGCCTCGACGACCGCACGCCCGTCGCGTCCACCGAGCCGACCGGCCCGCCACCCGCCGACAAGCCGTGGACGGGATTCCTGGAGCGGTTCGGGGCCGCCTACGAGGCCGAGCTGTGCGCCTTCGTCGAGGTGCTGCGCGGCGGGCGGCCCAACCCGTGCGACGGCGGCGAGGCCCTCCAGGCGCTGCGGATCGCCGAGGCCTGCGAGATCTCCCGGCGGGAGCACCGCCCCGTCCGGCTGGCGGAGATCCCGGACCGCGGACGGCTGTCGTACGACTGACGCCCGGAGCGCGGACGGTCCTCATGGGACTGACGCCCGGAGCGCGAACCGCCGTCGTACGACGTGCCGGGGCCGCTGCTCACCAGCGCACCGGAAGGCCGCGCATCCCTCTCATCAGCATGCCCGGCAGCCACTCGCCCGGCTCGCCGTCGAGCGCGAGGCCGGGAGCCCGCTCCAGCAGCGTCCCCACGGCGATGCGGCCTTCGAGACGGGCGAGCGGTGCGCCCAGGCAGAAGTGGATGCCGTGGCCGAAGGCGAGGTGGCCACGGGCGTCGCGGTGGATGTCGAACCGGTGCGGGTCGTCCCAGCGGGCGGCGTCGCGGCCGGCCGCGGTGAGTCCGACCACCAGATGGTCGCCCTGCTCGATCGGCGTGCCGGCGATCTCCAGGGGCTCGGCCGCGTACCGGAACGTGGCGCTCTGCACCGGGCCCTCGTAGCGCAGCATCTCCTCGATCGCACCGTCCAGGAGGTTCATGTCGGCGCGCAGGTCGGCGAGTTGACCGGGGTGGGTGAGGAGGGCGTGGACGCCGTTGCCGATGAGGTTGACCGTGGTCTCGTGGCCCGCGACGAGCAGCAGGTAGGCCATGCCGCGCAGTTCGTCCGGGGAGAGCCGGTCGCCGTCCTCGGCGGTGGTGCGGATCAGGTCGCTGAGCAGGTCGTCGGTGGGGGCGGCGCGGCGCTTGTCCTCGATCAGTTGCGTGAGGTACTCGGCGAGGCGGACGACCGCGTCGTACTCCGTCTGCGAACTGGTGGGCGCCACCACTTCGTTGGACATTTTGCGGAACTCCGCGCGGTCCATGTCCGGCACGCCCAGGAGCTCGCAGATGACGGTGATGGGCAGCGGGAAGGCGAGCGACTCGACGAGGTCGGCGCGGCCGCGTGGCAGCATCTCGTCGAGCAGGTCGTCGGTGATCCGCTGGATCCGCGGGCGCAGCCGCTGCACCCGGCGCATCGTGAACGCGCGGGTGACCAGGGAGCGCAGGCGGGTGTGCCGGGGCGGGTCGACGGCGAGGAGATGCTTGCCGATCAGCTCCTCGTCGAGGAACGTCGCACCGATCTCGGCACCGTTCTTGGCCAGCCGGGGGTCGGCGAGGGCGGCGCGCGCCTCCTCGTACCCGACGACCAGCCAGGTCTCGTAGTTCTCGTCCGATCCCGGCAGCCGGACCCGGTGCACGGGGCCCCGCTCGCGCAGCCGGGCGTACACCGGGTGGGGGTCGCGGCGCAGCTCGTCCGCGAACTCCCCCAGATCGATCACCCGTCGCCTGTCCATCGCTCCCCTTCCGGACTCCCCCGAGGCCTCCGGGCGTCTCCCGGTGCAAGGACAACGTACGGGCGGCCCGCTCAGTGCCCGGTCTCGTCGAGCAGTCCGGCGTCGTAGGCCAGCAGGGCGATCTGCACGCGGTTGTTCAGGCCCAGCTTGGCGAGGATGCGCGAGACATGGGCCTTGACGGTGGCGACGCTCATGAAGAGCCGGCCGGCGATCTGGGCGTTGGCCAGGCCCCGGCCGACGGCCACGGCCACCTCCCGTTCGCGGTCGTTGAGGGCGGCGAGCCGCTCCCGCGCGCGGGCCTGCCGGGAGTCGGCGGCGGCTCCGGCCGCGTGCCGCATCAACTGGCGGGTGACGGCGGGCGACAGCACCGGTTCCCCGGCCGCGACCCGGCGCACCGCGTCGACGATCTCGGCGGGCGCGGTGTCCTTGAGCACGAACCCGGCGGCGCCCGCGCGCAGGGCGTGCAGGACCTGCTCGTCGGCGTGGAAGGTGGTGAGCACCACGACCTCCGGCGCGTCCGCCCGCGCCCGCAGCCGCTCGGTGGCCGTGAGTCCGTCCACCGACGGCATCCGGATGTCCATGAGGACGACGTCGGGGCGGGTCCGCGCGACCAGTTCCCCGACCTCGCCGCCGTCGGCGGCCTCCCCGACGATCTCGATGTCCTCGGCCCCGCCCATCATCAGCGCCAGCCCGGCCCGCACCAGCGGATCGTCGTCTACGAGGAGGAGTCTGATCGGCGTCCCAGTCATGGACTCACGTAATCATGCCCGCGCGGGCGGTGCGGGGGCCTTTGCCGCGAACCTCGCACGCTGCCGGGGCCGGGCACGGCCCGTCAGGCCTGGTCCCAGGGCAGCCAGGACCGGACCTCGAAGCCCCCGTCGGCCGTGGTGCCGTGGTGCAGGCGGCCCCCGGTGAGCGTGGCGCGTTCGGTGAGGCCGATCAGGCCCTGCCCGGAGCCGGGGACGGGCGGGGCCTCGGTCCCGGGGGGCGGGTTGGTGAGCGTGAGCGTGAGACCGTCGCCGGGCGTACCGGTCAGGCGGAGCGTGACCGCGCTGCCGGGGGCGTGCTTGCGGGCGTTGGTCAGGGCCTCCTGGGCGATGCGGTAGGCGGTGCGGCCGACCGAGGCGGGGACGGCGGCGGGGTCGGCGACACGGTGGTCGAGGGTGATCTCCATGCCGGCCTCCCGGCATTCGGCGACGAGGGTGTCCAGGGCGGCCAGCGTGGGCTGCGGCCGGCCGCCGGCCGCGTCGTGGGGGCCGCCGGTGCGCAGGACGCCGATGATCTCCCGCAGGTCCTGCAGCGCCTCGTGGGCGCTCTCCCGGATGACCCCGGCGGCCCGTGCGACCTCCTCGCGGGGCGCGTCCGGGCGGAACTCCAGGGCGCCGGCGTGCACGCTGAGCAGGGTGAGCCGGTGGGCGAGCACGTCGTGCATCTCGCGGGCGATCTCCTCGCGGGCCAGCCGCTGTGCCTGCTCGGCGCGCAGGCGGGCCTCGGTCTCCGCCCGGTGGGCGCGGTCCCGCAGGCTCAGCACGAGCAGCCGCTTGGAGCGGACGAACATGCCCCAGCCGACGACGGAGACGGTGAGCAGCGCCGCGAACACCACGGCGCCCGCGAAGGGCACGCCGGATTCCGGGCGCCACCAGTAGTACAGGGGGAGGAGGGCGAGGTCGGCGCCGCCGATCCAGGCGACGTACCGGAACGGCCGGTGCACGGCGACGGTGAACAGGGCGATCACCGCGGCGCCGACGGAGGTGTCGGACAGGAACCCGACGACGATCATGGCGACGGCGAGGCCCACCGGCCACCGGCGGCGCAGCCAGACCGCGAGGCAGGACAGGGCGCCGAGCACCACGTCCACCACCACGAGGGCCCCGGGAACGTCGGGGTGGGGCACCAGGGACGCCGTGATCCCCAGGAACAGCAGCAGGGCCAGCAGGAAGCAGCACACGTCGACGGCCCAGTCCCGGGCCGTGCGGCGGGGGCGCCGGCCCGTGGGGTCCGGGTCCAGCTCTCCGGCCAGGGCCGAAGGGAGCATCCAGCGGCGCAGCTCGGTCCCGGGCGCGGTGGGCCGGTGCGGCCTGTCCTCGTTCACGGTCGGCAAATCTATGCGGAACGCGGGTCCGTGGCCGCCCCGCGCCCGGGATCGGCTACCGAAGTCGCGGCACCGTGGACCTTCGGCGCGGGGCGGGCGGCGCGGTCCGCCGGTGCGGGCGTCCGGGTGGACGTCCGGCGGACACGGCTCGCCCCGCGGTCCGGGGTGGGGGGCGGCCGCGGGGCGAGTCTCTCCGTGTCACACGGGTGGCGCTGTTCTCCCTGATCCGGTCGGGCGGCTCAGCAGCCGAAGTCGATCAGATCGAACGTGGCGTAGTGGTCGGAGGTGTAGTAGTCCTCCTGGGTCTCCTGGCCGGTGACGATGCGCCGGGCGCCGCGCGTGGAGGAGCCGGGGGTCTTCACCGTGTACTCGTGGTAGTAGCCGGACGGCCGGCCGGGCAGCACGTCCTCACGGTTGGAGAAGACGGTGCCGTCCTGCGCGTACGGGTAGGGGCCGCCCTGGTCGATCAGCTTCAGGGTGTCGTGGGCCTGAGACGGCAGGGCTCCGTAGCAGATGCCGCCGACCGACGAGGCCGCGGCGTCCGCCGTGCCGGCGGAGACGGTGCCGCCGACGAGGAGGGCGGACAGGAGAACGGCCGCGGCGCCGATGCGTGGGGTGCGTGGGGGGAATCTCATGCCGTCCATGATGACGCGCGTAGACGTTGGCATGTCAACGACAAAGTTGAAGGTTTTCCTGTCAAGAACGAGGAGTTTTCAGGGAGTTAACCTGCCGCCCGGCGTCCCCACGCGGCCCCCACGAGCACCACCGCGCCGCCCGCCAGCCCGAACGCGCCGAGCCGTTCCCCGCCCAGCAGGGTCCCGGCCGCCGCGGCCCACAGGGGCTCGGTGCCGAGCAGCAGGCCGACCCGGGAGGGGGAGGTACGGCGGACGGCCCACATCTGCACGAAGAAGGCGAACACCGTGCACAGCACGGACAGGAACAGCAGCCCCGCCCACTGCCGCGCGCCGAAGCCGGCCGCCACCGCCCACGGAGCCGGACCGCCGCCGGCGGCCGACAGAAGGACGAAGACACCGACGGACGTGCCCAGCTGGACCGTGGTGAGGGGCAGCGCCTCGGCACCTCGCAGGGCCCGGATCCGGGACATGGCGAGGACGTGCAGGGTGCGGGCGAGCGCGGCGAGCAGCATCAGCAGGTCGCCGGCCGAGGGCCGGGTGAAGCCGCCGCCCTGGGTGAGCAGGACGACGCCGAGCACCGACAGGCCGGCCGCGCCGAGGAAGGCGGGGGTGGGCCGGGTGCGGGTGACCGCCGCCTCGGCGAGCGGCGTGAACACCATGGTGAGGCTGATGATCAGACCGGCGTTGGTGGCCGAGGTGTGCACCACCCCGTACGTCTCCAGCAGGAAGATCCCGCTCAGCACCAGGCCCAGCAGGGCCGCCCCGCGCCACTGGGCGCCGGTGAGCGCGCGCAGGGCACGCCGGCCGGCGACGGCCAGGACCGGCAGGGCGAGCGCGAACCGCACCACCAGCACGGCGAGCACGGTTTGGGCGGTGGTGATCTCCTTCGCGGCGAGATAGCTGGCGCCCCAGCACACCGCGACGAGCAGGACGGGCAGATCCGTGTGCCAGGCGCGGCGCGGTGCGAGCGCGGCGCCCGGTACGGCGATCGACGACATGCGAGCGGCTCTTTCGGCTGTCCGGAGGGGTGCGCAGACGTCGGCGGCTCGCACGGGGCGCGATCACCGTACCGGCGGGGACGGTCTGCGGCCAGGGACTTCGCCGCGCGCCGGGCGTCGGGCGGTCAGTAGGACCCGTACTCCGGGCGGCCCGCCAGGTCGTACGTCTGCAGGGAGACGCCCGTGCCGGTGACGCGCCCGCCGCGGTGCCGGAAGCGGGTGGGGGCCGTGCCCTCCCTGAACACGCGGCGGCCGGTGCCGAGGACGACCGGGAAGGTCAGCAGGTGCAGGGTGTCGAGGAGCCCGAGATCGACCAGCGAGCGGACCATCGCGCCGCTGCCGTGGATCTGCAGCTCGCCGTCCGTCGGGAGGCGATCGGGTCGGCCGGGTCGGTCATCCGCGGCCAGTAGGAGGCGAAGATCTCGTAGGTGCGGCGGCCGAGCAGGAAGGCGCCGGCGCGGTCGAAGCCCTCGACGACGAACCGGCCGAAGTCGTCGTCGCCGTACGGGAAGCTCCAGCCGCCGTGGGTGAAGCCGCCGCAGGTGTCCTCCTGGGGCCGCCGGGCGGCTGGTGGACGCCGTCGAGGGTGACGAGGAGGGTGGAGACGAGCTTGCCCATGACGGGTGCCCTCTTTCCGGGTGCGGGGTCTGCTGTCGTCAGGCAGGACCCCGCGGCCGCCCGGAACTCATCCCTCTCAGCCGGAGTGGGTGGAGAACAGTCCGCCGGTCGGACCCTGCTTGTCGCCGCCCTGGGCCTTCTTCAGGGCGTTGGCGAGGCTCTCGATGGTGAGGGACTGCAGGATCACCCGGCCGTTGCCCTCCAGGGTGGCCAGGGACAGGCCCTCGCCGCCGAAGACGGCGTTCATGATCCCCTGCCGGTTGAGGCCACCGACACGCTGGACGCCGTACTGGATGCCCTCCTCGAAGGCGACCACGCAGCCGGTGTCCACCTCGATGCGGCCGCCGAAGTCCGCCGGGTTCAGGTCGATGAAGTTGCCCGCGCCCGCGATGATCACCGTGCCGTACCCGGTGAACTTCTCCAGGACGAAGCCCTCGCCGCCGCTCATGCCGGTGCGGCCGCCCGCGAAGGCGATGCCGAACTCCACGGTGGACTCGGCGGCCACGAAGGCGTCCTTCTCGGCGAACCACGCGCGCGTGCCGTCCAGCTCCAGGGCGCGCATCTCGCCCGGGAGCACGCCCGCGAAGCCGACCGTGCCCTGACCGCCCTGGGAGGTGAAGTACTGGAACGCCAGCGACTCGCCCGCGAGCATCCGCTGGCCGACCTGCATGGCGGTGCCCATGGCCTGGCGCAGCATGCCTCCCATGCCGCCACCGCCGCCCGGCTGTCCTCCGTTGCCCTGGCCCGACGGGCCGGACAGGCGGGTCTCCATGGTCACGTTCGTCGTCTTGAACAGGAACTTGCCGGCCTCGCAGTACACGGTCTGGCCGGGGTGCAGGTTGACGACCGCCATCTGCATGGCGTTGCCGACGATCTCTTGCTGAAGGGTCACGAGGGGAAGAACGCGGGAGGGGGAGCGAAGAGTTCCGGACCCCCGGCATCTTCGTGTCCGTTCGCCGCCAGCACGGCCGCGCCGCGGCCGGTGGGATGGAGCCATGACAACGACTCACGAGAACCTGACCGGCAGGAAGGCCCTGGTCACCGGGGGCAGCCGGGGCATCGGCGCGGCGACGGCACTGCGGCTCGCCCGGGAGGGCGCCGATGTGGCGGTGACCTATGTGCAGGGGAAGGACGCGGCCGAGGAGGTCGTACGGGCGGTGCGGGCGCTGGGGCGCCGGGCCGTGGCCGTGCGCGCGGACCTGGCGGACCCGGCCGACGCGGCGGGCGTGGTGGACCGCGCGGCCGGGGAGCTGGGCGGGCTCGACGTGCTGGTGAACAACGCGGGGGTCGGGCTGCTGGGCCCGCTTGAGACGTTCACCCTGGAAGACGTCGACCGGGTCCTCGCCGTGAACGTGCGCGGGGTGTTCCTGGCCTCGCAGGCGGCGGCCGCACGGATGGCGGACGGCGGGCGGATCGTCACGATCGGCACCTGCATGACCCAGCGGGTGCCGGGGCCGGGCGGGACGCTGTACGCGACCGGCAAGGCGGCGCTGGTGGGGCTGACGAAGGCGCTGGCGTGGGAGCTGGGCGGGCGCGGCATCACCGCGAACGTGGTCCATCCCGGGCCGACGGACACCGACATGAATCCGGCCGACGGCCCCTACGCCCCCGCGCAGGCGGCCATGACGGCACTGGGGCGGTTCGGCACGGCGGACGAGGTGGCCTCGATGGTGGCGTATCTGGCGGGACCGGAGGCCGCGTACGTCACCGGTGCCCAGTTCGCGGTGGACGGAGGGCACGCGGCCTGAGATGACACGTGGGGCGCACCGGTGCTGTCCAGGCCGGTGCGCCCCACGCGCGTGTGCGGGGGAGGTCAGCCGCCCAGTTCCTGGTGGCGGGCGGCGAGCCGGGTCGCGCCCTCCTCCGTCAGGGAGCCGAACAGGCGCAGGCGGGAGATGCCGCCGTCGGGGAAGATGTCGACACGCGCGTGCGTGCCGACGGCCGGCTGCTCCAGCACGAAGCGGTGATCGGTGTCGGGCTGCATGCGGGTGCGCGGCAGGACCTCGACCCACTCGCCGTCCTCGCCGTCCTTGACCGAGACCGAGGCCCAGCCCGCGCTGTTGCCCTTCAGGTAGGCCGTGTCGATCTCGATCGCGCGGATCTGCGACTGGGCGACCAGCTGGTAGCGGATCCAGTCGTTGCCCTGGTCACGGCGGCGGCGGGTCTCCCAGCCGTCGTCCATCTTGCGGGAGCGGCCCGGCTGGATGGTGTTGGTGGCGGGTGAGTAGAAGAGGTTGGAGGCGTCCTCGACCCGGCCGCCGTTCTCCAGCGCGACCACGTCGAAGGTGCCGAGCACCTCCAGCCACGCCGGGTCCGGGGCGACCTCGCCGTACACCCGCAGCCGGGCGATGCCGCCGTCGGGGTGCTGGTTGACGCGCAGGTGCGTGAAGCGCTGCTCGGCGGTGACCTCGAAGCCGTTCGCCGCGTGGCCGCCGACCGCGGTGCGCGGGACGAGGGTCGTCCACTTCACGTCCGCGGAGAGCAGTTCCCCGGGGGACGGCGAACCGGGTACGGACGCGCCCTCGACGGAGACCGCCTGCGGGTAGTTGCCGCGGAAGTGGGCGGTGTCGACGACGATCCCGCGGATCACCCCGGGCGCGCCGAGGCGGACCAGCGCCCAGTCGTGGTCCTCGGCGGTCGGCCAGGGGTGCTCGGCGGAGACACCGCGCCGGCGCCGGGTCTCCCAGCCGTCCATGATCTTGCCCTTGTGCCCGAAGTGCTCGGGGTCGAACTCGGCCGGCTCGGGCACCAGCAGGTTCTCCCGCTGGGCGAAGAACTCGTCGTTGGCGGCGATGACACCGGCGCCGAGCTGCCGGTCGGCGAGGTTGGCGTACTGGGTGAACGGGAAGTCGGCGGTGCGGTAGTCCGCGTACGGGTCGCCGCCTCCGTAGGGGTTCGCGTCGCCGGTGAAGGAAGGTATCGCCGTCACGGTGATCAGGGGGTCCTTTCTGGGAGTCGGCCGGTTCGGGGGGTGGGTCACTGGGGGCGGGCGAGCAGCGTGCCCTTCGGCTCGGTGAACTCGCCGGCGTCGACGATGCGCTCGCCGCGCAGCCAGGTCGACTTCACGACGCCGTACAGGGTCCTGCCGGCGTAGGCGGTGACCCGGTTGCGGTGCTGCAGGTGCGCCGGGTCGACGGTGAAGGTCTCGTCGGGGGCCAGGACGGCGAAGTCGGCGTCGTGGCCGGGGGCGATGGCGCCCTTGGTGGCACCGAGGCCCGCCAGGCCGGCGGTTTGCGTGGACATCCAGCGCACCACGTCCTCCAGGCCGTGGCCGCGCCTGCGGGCCTCGGTCCACACGGCGGACAGGCTGAGCTGGAGGCCGGAGATGCCGCCCCAGGCGGTGGCGAAGTCGTCGGTCTTCAGGTCGGCGGTGGACGGCGAGTGGTCGGTGACCACACAGTCGATGGTGCCGTCGGCCAGCGCCTGCCACAACAGGTCCTGGTTGGCGGCCTCGCGGATCGGCGGGCAGCACTTGAACTCGCTCGCGCCGTCCGGCACTTCCTCGGCCGTCAGGGTGAGGTAGTGCGGGCAGGTCTCCACGGTGACCCGGACGCCGTCCGCGCGGGCGGCGGCGATCAGCGGGAGCGCGTCGCCGGAGGACAGGTGCAGGATGTGCACGCGCGCGTTCAGCCGCCTGGCCTGGGCGATGGCGCCCGCGATGGCCGTGTCCTCGGCGTCGCGCGGCCGGGAGGCGAGGAAGTCGGCGTACTTGGGGCCGCCGTGCTGCGGGGCGGCGGCCAGGTGGTGCGGGTCCTCGGCGTGCACGATCAGCAGGCCGTCGAAGCCGGCGATCTCCGCCAGGGACTGGGCGAGCTGGTCCTGGTCGAGGTGCGGGAACTCGTCCACGCCGGAGGGCGACAGGAACGCCTTGAAGCCGAAGACACCGGCGTCGTGCAGCGGGCGCAGGTCCTTGACGTTGTCGGGCAGCGCGCCGCCCCAGAAGCCGACGTCGATGTGCGCCTTGTCCCGGGCCACGTCCTGCTTCACCCGCAGGTGCTCGACGGTCGTGGTCGGCGGGAGGGAGTTGAGCGGCATGTCGATCAGCGTGGTGATGCCGCCGGCCGCCGCCGCCCGGGTGGCGGTCCAGAAGCCCTCCCACTCGGTGCGGCCCGGGTCGTTGACGTGCACGTGGGTGTCGACCAGGCCGGGCAGCAGGACGTGGTCGCCGACGTCCTCCAGCCGGGCCGCGGCCGGGACCTCGGCGTCGTACGGCAGAACGGCCGTGATCTTCCCGGCGGCCACGGTGACCGTGGCGGCCCGTGTCCCTTCCGGAGTGATGACGCGCGTCGAGCGCAGGACCAGTTCAGCGTCGGACACCCGAACCCCTCTCTGTACCGCCGTTTTACGCCCAGGAAACGGGATGTTCATCCACGTAACGGATTTCAACGTTCTGTTGAAGGAGTCTTCACTCCCCCTTGCCCGCCGTCAAGAGGCACACTTCTGGGCAGCGAGCCGTCCGCATCCGGTCTGGACGTTTCCACAAAGCGGAATTAGAATTCCAGCAAGCAGAACGTAGCTACGTACAAGCAGGGAGTCAACCGACCGCCGGGTAGGCTTCTCACCTCCTGCCTGTCCCGAAAGGAACGCGCCGTGCCGACGTCCAGCGCCAGCACCACCGACTCCGCCAAGCCCTCCGCCGGGGGCGGGGTCCAGTCCTTGGAGCGTGCCTTCGACCTGCTCGAGCGGATGGCGGACGCGGGCGGCGAGGTCGGACTGAGCGAGCTGTCCGCGACCAGCGGACTGCCGCTGCCGACGATCCACCGGCTGATGCGCACGCTGGTCGCCTGCGGCTACGTCCGTCAGCAGCCGAACCGGCGGTACGCGCTCGGCCCGCGGCTGATCCGGCTCGGCGAGTCGGCGTCCCGGCTGCTCGGCACCTGGGCGCGGCCCTACCTCGCGCGGCTGGTCGAGGAGACCGGCGAGACCGCGAACATGGCGCTGCTGGACGGCGACGAGATCGTGTACGTGGCGCAGGTGCCGTCCAAGCACTCGATGCGGATGTTCACCGAGGTGGGCCGGCGGGTGCTGCCGCACTCCACGGGCGTGGGCAAGGCGCTGCTGGCGAGCGTGCCCGACGAGGAGGTGCGCGCCCTGCTCGCCCGTACGGGGATGCCGGCCGCGACGGAGAAGACCATCACCACGCCCGACGGCTTCCTTGAGGCGCTGGCGGAGGTGCGGCGCGCGGGGTACGCCGTCGACGACAACGAGCAGGAGATCGGGGTGCGCTGCCTCGCGGTGTCCGTCCCGGACTCCCCCACCGCGGCGGCGGTCTCCATCTCCGGGCCGGCCGGACGGGTGACCGAGGCCGCGACGGAGAAGATCGTGCCGGTGCTGCAGGGGATCGCGGCCGAGCTGTCGGCGGCGCTGGTCAGCCAGAACCCCGGGTGAGCGGGAGGGCCCGGTGGCCCGGGCGCTTCACCGACCGGCACGGCGGCGAGGACGTCGTCTTCGAGTCCGACGGCCGGGAGCTGATCCGTACGACCGTCCGGGGCGTCCGCTTCGAGGGCGTCACCATGGACGGCCTCCGCGCGGTGGACGGGGAGCCGCCCGAGGGGATGTTCTCGTTCTCCGCCGGGGCGCTGTGCTCCTGCCTCCTGGAGTGGGAGGTGCCGTTCCCCGTCGAGCGGGACGGGGAAGGCGTGCGCGAGGGGACGCTGCACTGCGCGCTCCGGCCGGCGGACCCGGCGGGCGGGCGATGCGGCCCGGGCGCGGAGACGCTCTCCCTGGAACTGCGGCTCGACGGGGAGGCGTACCGCAGCGCGACGGTCCCCGCAGACTTCGAGGACGCCCTGTGCGACCTGCAGCGCCGGCTGCCGGCCGGGACGCGGATGAGGGCGTGCGTGGCGTGCGCCTGGTCGGACTACCATCCGGTCGGGCACGGCCTGATGGCCGATCTGGCCTGCTTCCGCGGCGCCAAGGACGCCTACGGGCGGGTCGACGGCAAGTTCGGCGCGCACGGGATCATGGAGACCTGGGAGGCACGCACCGAACTGGTGCAGGAGACCTGGCTGTGCGAGCAGTTCGAGCACCGGGCTCCGGGCCAGGGGTACCGGGGCACGTTTCCGTGACCGGGTGACGCCGCCGCGGCGGCCCGGCGCGGGGCGTCACGTCCGCGGCGGCTCCCCGAAGAGGTCCACCGCCTCCCGTACGTCGCTCAGGCCCCGGGCGAGCGCGCTGACCGAGCCGATCGCCCCGGCGATCAGTAACAGGGAGCGGCGCAGCCGGGGTGTCTCCGGGCGGCCGCCGGTGGCCATCGCCGCCAGGGCCGCCAGCTCGTCCTCGGCGATGGCCCGGTCGGGGAACTCGGACGGCAGCGCGGCGAGTTCGCGGCGCAGCCGGGACACCGCGGTCCGCAGTTCCGCCACTCTCGGGTCCTCGTCACTGCCGGTCACCGGTCTCTGCCCCAAGCTCCGCAACACAGCCCTCCCCCCCTGACACGCCGTCGTGCGCGGGCCAGTAAACGCCACGCCGTCCGGGAGCGCCACAGCGCGGACCGAAATTCAGCCCAAGGAAACGGGCCGCCGCCGGCCGCGTCAGGTATGCAGGACGCATGACGGACAACCATCGCGAGGAGGTCGCCGGGCTGCTGCTCGCCGCCGGCGGGGGCAGACGGCTGGGCGGGCGTCCCAAGGCGCTGCTGGAGCACCGGGGGCACCTTCTGGTCGAACACGCGGCCGGCGTGCTGCGCGCGGCCGGCTGCGGCCGGATCCATGTCGTCCTCGGCGCGCGCGCGGACGAGGTCCGCGCACGCGCCGGCCTGGACGGCTGTGTGCTCGTGGACAACCCCGACTGGGCCGAGGGCATGGGCTCCTCCCTGCGGGCCGGGCTGGGCTCGCTGGCCGGTACGGGGGCGCGCGCGGCCCTGGTGAGCCTCGTCGACCAGCCGGGGATCGGGCCGGCGGCGGTGGCACGGGTACTCGGCGCCTACGCGGACGAGAAATCGCTGGTCTCGGCCGCCTACGACGGAGTGCGCGGGCATCCGGTGCTCTTCGGCGCGGCGCACTGGCCGGGAATCGCGGCGACGGCCACCGGGGACCGCGGGGCCCGCGCCTATCTGAAGGAGCACGCGGCGCACATCCGGCTCGTGGAGTGCTCGGACGTTGCCGAGCCGTACGACATCGACACCGAGGCCGACCTGCGCCACCTTGAGTGAACGGGGTGGCACTGGGCGCCACCTTGCCTCGACTCAGAGAATCTCGACATCAACAAACCATTGAAGTTCCACGATGAGGAAACTACTATCCACTGTTCAGAAGCGCCTGACCGCACAGCGGGCGCTGTTCGTCCTATACGTGCCGCTAGGCACCCGGTGCCACCGCTGAAGGAAGTGACAGCTCATGTCCGCACCAGCGCCGTCCCCGCTGGCCATCGTCGACGCCGAGCCCCTGCCCCGGCAGGAAGAGGTCCTCACGGACGCGGCGCTCGCCTTCGTGGCGGAGCTGCACCGGCGGTTCACCCCGCGCCGTGACGAGCTCCTCGCCCGCCGGGCCGAGCGCCGCGCCGAGATCGCCCGCACCTCAACGCTCGACTTCCTCCCCGAGACGGCCGCGATCCGCGCGGACGACTCCTGGAAGGTCGCCCCGGCCCCGGCCGCGCTGAACGACCGGCGCGTCGAGATCACCGGCCCCACCGACCGCAAGATGACCATCAACGCGCTCAACTCCGGCGCGAAGGTCTGGCTCGCCGACTTCGAGGACGCCTCCGCGCCCACCTGGGAGAACGTGATCCTCGGCCAGGTCAACCTGATCGACGCCTACACCCGGAACATCGACTTCACCGACCCGAAGTCCGGCAAGTCCTACGCCCTGCGCCCGGACGAGGAGCTGGCGACGGTCGTCATGCGCCCGCGCGGCTGGCACCTGGACGAGCGTCACCTCGTCGACGCCGACGGCCGCGCCGTCCCGGGTGCCTTCGTCGACTTCGGCCTGTACTTCTTCCACAACGCGCAGCGGCTGCTGGGCCTCGGCAAGGGCCCGTACTTCTACCTGCCGAAGACCGAGTCGCACCTCGAGGCCCGCCTCTGGAACGACGTGTTCGTCTTCGCGCAGGACTACGTCGGCATCCCGCAGGGCACCATCCGCGCGACCGTCCTGATCGAGACGATCACGGCGGCGTACGAGATGGAGGAGATCCTCTACGAACTCCGCGACCACGCCGCGGGGCTGAACGCCGGCCGCTGGGACTACCTGTTCTCCATCGTGAAGAACTTCCGTGACGGCGGCGCCAGGTTCGTCCTCCCGGACCGCAACGCGGTCACGATGACCGCCCCGTTCATGCGGGCGTACACCGAACTCCTCGTCCGCACCTGCCACAAGCGGGGCGCGCACGCGATCGGCGGCATGGCGGCCTTCATCCCGTCCCGCCGGGACGCCGAGGTGAACAAGGTGGCCTTCGAGAAGGTCCGCGCCGACAAGGACCGCGAGGCGAACGACGGCTTCGACGGCTCCTGGGTGGCCCACCCCGACCTCGTGCCGATCGCCATGGAGTCCTTCGACCGGGTCCTCGGCGACAAGCCGAACCAGAAGGACCGGCTGCGCGAGGACGTCCGGGTCGCGGCGGCCGACCTGATCGCGATCGACTCGCTGGACGCGAAGCCGACGTACAACGGTCTCGTCAACGCCGTCCAGGTCGGCATCCGGTACATCGAGGCCTGGCTGCGCGGGCTCGGCGCGGTCGCCATCTTCAACCTGATGGAGGACGCGGCCACCGCGGAGATCTCCCGCTCCCAGATCTGGCAGTGGATCAACGCGGGCGTCGAGTTCGAGAACGGCGACCGGGCCACGCCCGAGCTGGCCCGCAAGGTCGCCGCCGAGGAACTGGACGCCATCCGCAAGGAGATCGGCGAGGAGGCCTTCGCGGCCGGCCACTGGCAGGAGGCCCACGACCTGCTGCTGACGGTCTCCCTGGACGACGACTACGCCGACTTCCTCACCCTGCCGGCGTACGAGCAGCTCCGGGGCTGAAGCCCACGGCGACGCGGGCGGCTCCGGGAAGCATCCCGGGGCCGCCCGCGCGCGTTCAGCCCAGGTGCGCCGACCAGTCCCGTTCCGCCGCCGGCTTGCCGTGCAGGTCGGGGACCTGCTTGAGCCAGTCCGGGCGGCCCGCCTGCGTTCTTCGCGCGCGGGCGGCCTCCTCGGCGGCCAGCTCCTCGCGGCTCGGGAAGTCGGTGGGCAGCCAGTCCGCCGAGAGCCGGACGCGCTGCAGCAGGTAGTCGACGTAGGCGGCCCTGACGTCGTCCGGGGCCGCGAATCCCGCGTCCTCGGCCAGCCACGCGTCCGGGACCTCGGCGACGATCCGCCGCAGCAGCTCGCCGGTCACGCGCGGGGCCAGTTCGGCGTCGGCGGCGCGCACGTCGGGGCCGTAGTGGCCGAGGGCGTGGTGCCGGAAGTCGTACCGCTTGCCCGGGGTCGTGGTGTCCCAGCGGTGGTGGAAGACGAGGGCGGCGCCGTGGTCGATGAGCCACAGCCGCGCGGGCACGGTGCCGAGCGTGGGCCAGACCATCAGGTTGGAGCTGTGCACCGTACGGTCCACGTTGGCCGTCAGCGCGTCCAGCCAGACGATCCGGCCCGCCTCCAGCGGGTCCACCGGGAAGGTCTTCGCGATCTCCGGGGTGAAGTCCCGCGCGCCCGGCAGATAGTCCATGCCGAGGTTCACGCCCGCGCTCGTGCTGTGCAGCTCCCGCACCTCCTGGTGCGGCTCGGCCGCGGCGACGGCGGGGTCGAAGTGGACGAGGACCAGCTCGGGGAAGCGCAGGCCGAGCGCTCGGGCCAGCTCCCCGACGATCACCTCGGCGACCAGCGCCTTGTGCCCCTGCGCCGACCCCGTGAACTTCACGACGTAGGTGCCGAGGTCGTCGGCCTCCATGACTCCGGGCACGGAGCCGCCGGACCGCAGGGGTGCGACGTAGCGGGTCGCGGCGACCTCTCTCAACACGTGAGCATGGTACCCAGGCGTGGCAGCCGGAGAAGAAGACCCGAGCCGTCGCGCGGACGCGGGACACCACGCTCGCCGGTGCGGCCGGCCGGCGCACGTGGGTCCCGGGAAACCGGCTACCAGGCGGCGAGGGGTTCGCCCGTGACCTGCTGCGAGACGAAGCCGTCGGGGCCCTTGGCGGGTTCGCCGAGGACGGTGACCCGGTGCATCACGCGGTCGACGTCGAGGTGGGCGAAGTCCGTGGGGGCGAAGTGGCAGGTGCTGCGGTTGTCCCAGAAGGCGATGCTGTTCGGCTCCCAGCGGAAGCGGACGGTGTACTCGGCGCTCGTCAGGTGCTGGAACAGCAGCTCCAGGATGTGGCGGCTCTCCAGCTCGGAGAATCCCGTGAGGCGCGTGGTCGAACCGGGACTCACGAACAGGGCCCGCTCACCGGTCTCCGGGTGGACCCGCACGACGGGATGGACGGCGACCTGCGGGTCCTCGCAGTACATTCCCAGGATCCCGCGGTCCCGCTCGTCCGAGTGGCGCAGATGCACCGCGGTGAAGAAGGCGTGTTCCGCGGTGAGGCCGTCCACGAACTCCCGCAGTGCGGGAGACAGGCCCTCGTAGGCGGCGACCGTGTTCGTCCACTGCGTGTCACCGCCGAACTCCGGCGTCTTCTCGGCGCGCAGGATGGACAGGTCGGGAGGGTTGACGGCCTGGGTGAGGTCGCTGTGCCAGCCGGCTATCGGGGAGACCCACTTACGGCGGTAGTGCTCCTCGAAGTCGGCCCCGTAGCGTTCGGTGTCGGCCTTCGGGTCGACGGTGAGGATCTCGGGGTGGCCCTCGGGGTGGACGCCGTGCTTCTTTCCGGCGCGGCGGGTGAGTGCGCCGAAGCGGCGGCCGAAGGCGACGTGCCGGGCGTGGTCGATGTCCTGGTCGCGGAAGAAGACCACGCGATGGGTCAGGACGGCCTGGCGGATCTCCGCCACGGTGGCGTCGTCCAGCTCCTCGCGCAGGTCGACACCGAAGATCTCGGCACCGATCCGGCCGGCCACCCGCCGGACGGTGATCCTGGTGGGCCGCGGGGGACGGAGGGTCTCGGACATGGCTGTGCCTTTCACAGTTCGTTGAGGGACTCGACAGGGGGGCGGGAGGGGCACGGCCGTCAGGGCCGGTGGGCCGCCCACTGCAGCAGCAGCGGCAGCAGGATCAGCGCCACGACCGAACTCTTGACGACGAGGGCGGCGGACATGTCGACGCCCACCTCGTACCGCTGGGCGAAGATGAACAGGTTCTGCGGGGCCGGCATCGCGGCGATCAGCACCAGGTAGCGCAGCCAGTCGCCGTGCACCCCGAAGCCGTAGCAGGCCACGGCGAACGTCAGGACGGGGAAGACCACGCACTTGAAGACGATGATCGACACCTCCTCCAGGGAGGTGCCCCGCACCGTCAGCCCGGAGCCGCCGAGGTGCAGTCCCAGCGCGAACAGTGCCACCGGTGAGGCGCTGTCGCCGACGAAGGCGAAGCTGTCGAGGACGGCGTGGGGCAGCCGCACGGACAGCAGGTTGAGCACGATGCCCGCGTTGCAGGCGATGACCACCGGCGTGAGCAGCGAGGCGACCACCGCGGCGGCGAGCTGCCGGCCCCGGCTCCCACGACGGTCCGGACGGCCCAGTTCCATCACCGAGATGATGACGAGGGACAGCACGCACACCTGGAACAGGAGCACCGGGAAGATCGGCGCGGCGTTCCCGAAGAGCATGATGAACACGGGTACGGCGAAGTAGGCCGTGTTCACCTGGACCGCCGCCATGACACGCAGGGCGATCCCACGGGGCTCCCGGACGCCGCACGCCCAGGCCAGCACGCCGATGAGGACCACCGCGAGAGCCGCCGCCGCCGCGTAGCCGGTGATCGCCCGCCAGTCGAAGAGGGCGCCGAGGTCGCTGCGGTAGATGTTGCCGAACAGGTAGCACGGGACGGCGAAGAGGAAGGCGTAGTCGGCGAAGACCTTGGAACTCTCCGCCGGGACCACCTTCCGTCTCGCCAGGAGGACCCCGCACCCGAAGGCCAGAACAACCGGCGCCAGCTTCCCCAGCGCCTCAACCGCTCCCATGCATGTGCCCTTGCTGTCACGGCTCCCGCGAAGGGGCCTCGTTCCCTACCGCGCACCCGTGACAAGGTGCCGGTAGCCGTTGATCAATGTCCGGACGACCTCGTTTCCGCCGAGGTCATAACGGTGCTCGTCGATCCGGGACACGGGGAGGATCTCGCAGGCCGTCCCGCAGACGAACGCGCCGTCGGCCTCGCCCGCGAACGCGGGCCGCAGGTCGCCCACGGTGCAGGCGATGCCCGCCCGCTCCGCGAGTGCGAGGACACAGGCCCGGGTGATCCCGTCGATCGTGCTGCGGGTCGTCGGAGTGTGGAGCGCGCCGTCCTTGGTGAAGAACAGGTGGGCGCCGGTGGCCTCGACGAAGTTGCCGCGGTCGTCGAGCAGCAGGGCGTCGTCGAAACCGGCCCGCAGCGCCTCGTTCTTGCAGACCGTGCCGATCATGTAGCTGCCGGCCGCCTTGCTCTTCACCGGCGCCGAGTCGGGCGACGGTCTGCGGTAGCGCCCGATGGTCAGGGCGATCCCCTTGTCCAGGGCGTCGGCCGCCGCGTAGTAGCCCGCCGGCAGCTCCCATGCCGCGATCGAGGTGTGCACGGACGTCTTGAGCGCGGCGGTCTGGATGACCTCCGAGCCGCGCCAGGCGTTCACGCGGATGTAGCCCTCGGTGATGCCGGCCCGCTCCACCACGTCCAGGGTGGCGGCATGCAGTGTGGCGTCGTCGTACTCCAGGTCGAAGTCCAGGATGCGGGCCGACGCACGCAGCCGTGCGAGGTGTTCCGTCAGCATGAACGGGGTGCCGCCGTAGATGCGGATGCCCTCGAAGACGCTGGAGGCGTAGTGCAGTCCGTGGCTCAGGACGTGCAGGGTGGCGTCGGCCCACTGCACCGTGGCGCCGTCGTACCAGATCGTCCCGGTGCGCCGGTCGAAGGGGATCATGGCGGTCTCCCTCACAGCGCCAGGTCGAACAGCGGGTTCTGCAGGTCTCCGACGAGCGCGACGAAACGCCGCTGGTGCCCGGTCACCGCGCGCACGGACACCCCGTGCAGTGCGAGGGGGTTGATGGGATACATCACCAGCGTGTTGCTCTCGTACGGGACGGTGGCGACCTCCTCGACGTACTTCGGGTCGATGTCGAAGCGGTTGTCCCCGTACTCGGAGGCGCTGGTGTAGAACTTGTGCGCCTCGGTGCCGTACCGGTACAGCACCAGGTCGCCGCCGGTGGCGTCGTCCTCGGGCAGGCGCATGTAGAACAGGCCGCCGAAGAGCTTGTACGGCTTGTCGACGTGCGGGCCCCGGTAGGACGACGGCCTGCCGGTCACCGCGGAGTTGATGACCGCCGTGCAGTCCATGAGGATGTCGTGGGTCTCGAAGCCGTCCCGGTTGCGCCGTCCCACGCGCAGTTCCCGCAGCGGGCGCCCGATGCCCTTCTCGGCGTCCGGGAGATTGGCGAGCAGGTCCTCCTGGAACAGGTCGAGGAACTCCTCGTAGAACGCCGGGGAGGCATGGTAGGTGACGAAGTCCTTCCACACCTGCGCCGTCGTCGCGTCGCCCAGGATGTGCTCGGACATGTAGTTGTAGCGTTCGTTGGAGGTGATCGGCTTCCCGATGCGCTCGCCGATGTACTCGGCGCTGGGCATGGACGTCGCCAGGGCGTCGTACAGCTGCGCCGGCAGGGCGTTGCGGATCACGATGTGCGGGAACGGGTCGCGGCGGATGTCGTCCTTGGTGACGCCGGCCAGCAATGAGGTGACGGCGGGCGTGCCCGCGTGGGTGTCGGTCATGAAGGTGCCTTCTGTGTGAGGGGTGGTCAGGAAGCGCGCGCGGAGAGCCAGGTCTCCAGCACCAGGAGCGACCAGAGGGGCTCGGCGGCGTCCGCGGCCGGGTTCTCGGTCTGGGCGCGGAACAGGTCGCGGACGGCGCCGGCGCGGACGTAGTCGTGGCAGCGGGCGCGCGGCGCGAGGAGGAGGTCGCCGATCATGTCGTACAGCGCCTCCCCCGGCTTGATCATCGCCGTGATCGGCAGGGTGAAGGGCTGTTTGGGCCGCTCGATCACGCTGCGCGGCAGGCAGCGGCGCGCGGCCTGCGCGACGGGTGCCTTCACGATCCCGTCGGCCACCTTGACGTGGGCCGGCAGCGAGTGCGCCAGCCGCATCACGGACGGCTGGAGGAACGGGATGCGGGCCTCCACCGAGTGGGCCATGCCGAGGTGGTCGACCCGCCGCAGGATGTAGTACGGGAACCGCTCGAACTGGTCGTACCGCAGCAGTGTTTCGAGCTTGCTCCGCTCTGCGGAGCGAACCCGTTCGTCGAGGTCGTCGCCTATGGCGTCGCCGAAGCAGCCGCCCGCCTCCTCGACGAGCGAGCGGTACTCCGGGGTGTAGAGGCGGTCCAGGGTCGCCCGGTGGACGGCGGCCATGGTGTCCTGGTACGCGCGGTGCCAGGTCACGGAGTCGTCCTGGGCCGCCTTGACGAAGCGGGCGTAGCCGCCGAAGAGTTCGTCGGCGCCGTCACCGGTCAGCGCGACTTTGAACCCGGCCTGGTGCACGGCTTCGAACAGCGCGAAGGTGCTGAGGCTGTGCGGGGCGTTGTTCGGCTGGTCGAGGTGACGGACGAACCGCTCGATCAACGCGGGGAAACCTGCCGGGTCGAGCAGGACCTGGTGGTGCCGGGTCCCGCAGTGGCGGGCGACCTCCTCGGCGAAGTGCCGTTCGTCGGCCGGCCATTCGCCGCGGTAGGCGATGTTGAAGGAGGCGACGTCGGGCGACAGGTCGGCGGCGAGCGCGGTGGTGTAACTGGAGTCGAGGCCACCGCTGGTGATGACGCAGACCGGGACGTCCGCGTCGAGCATGCGGCTCATCTCGTCGCGCAGGATCTCGTCGAGCCGGGCCGCCGCGGCGGCGACGGTCGCGTCCCCGCCGGGTCCGTCGGCGGGTTCCTCGGCCAGGGGGGTGTGGGTGACCGTCATCCGTCCGTCGGCGAAGCGCAGGGTCGTCCCCGGTTTCAGGGTGCGCACCCGGGTGTGGACGGTGCCGGGGCCCCAGACCGCCCGGCCGCCGAGGTAGCGGTCCACGGCGAGCGGGTCGAGGGTGTCAGGGAAGTCCGGAAGGCGGCTCAGGGCCCGGAGTTCGGAGGCGAAGCACAGCCGGTTGCCGTCGCCGGAGAGGTAGTAGTAGAGCGACTTCATGCCGGCGTGATCCGTGAACAGCTTCAGGCACGGCTCGTCGCGGCGGTCGACCACCGCGATGGCGAACATGCCCTCCAGGCGGCTGACGAAGGCGTCGCCGAACACCTCGTACAGCGGCAGCAGGACGTCGCCGTCGCAGTCCCCCTGGAAGGTGTACCCCCGGGCCGCCAATTCGGAGCGCAGCTGCCGGTGGTTGTAGATCTCTCCGTTGAACACGCAGGTCAGGCCGGGGCGTTCGAACGGCTGCCGTCCGTCGGCGACGCCTTGGACGGCGAGCCGGTTGTTGCCCAGCGTCCAGCCCTCACCGCTGCGCCGGCCCCTGTCGTCCGGGCCGCCCTCGCGCATCGCGTCCGCGACCGTGTCCCACACCCGCGGGCCGATCGTCGCGCCGCCGAAGGAGCCGTAGATGCGGCACATCGGTCAGGCCTCCGTCCGCAGGGCGGCCCCGACGGGCTGCAGTGCGCACTCCGCGCCGCTCTGCCGCGCGGCCGGGTAGTGGCGGCCGAGGAACTCGGTGACGATCTCGACCTGCCGCAGGATGTCCTCCAGCTGGGCCGGGGAGGGGCTGGTGCCGTGGCCGTCGAGCGCGCTGTTGCCCGTCTTGAGGTAGACGGGCGCGGCGACCCGGACGATGTCGGGCGCCTCGTAGGTCCGGATGAAGCCTCCGGAGCTGCGCGGGTTGTCCACGTGGCAGTCGAGCGGAATGGCCACCGCCTGGCGCAGGGCGCCGATCATCGGCAGGCTGAGGTCGCGCACGGGATTGAAGCTGTTGGCGCCGAGCATCTCGAGCATCTGCGCGGCGGCCGGGTTGCCCTGTCCGCAGTGGGCCGAGACCTTCAGATGGATGTCCGCGGGCAGGTCCCCGGCGTGCCGCAGCCGCCCGAGCACCCACAGCAGGCCCTCGTCGTAGACGACGAACCCGCGTACGCCGAGGTCGATGCCGCGCTTGACGTCCTCCACGGCGCGCACGATCTGTTCCTGGCCACGCAGCCGGTAGCCGATCCGGGAGCCTTCCGGCGTCTGCACGCTGGCGCCGATGTCGTAGCCGGCCCGGGGGCCGACGGACATGAGGATCTGGGCGCCGTACTCCTCGCCGAGGGCGACGTAGTCGCCGATCGCCCGGGCGGTGTGCCGGTACATGCCGCGCGTCTCGGTGATGCGGTTGATGGTGAAGCCGCGGCGGCGGCTCTCGCTGAGCAGGGTCTCGGCTGCCTCCACGGAGTTCACCGTGGGCACCTCGATGCGGTAGTGGGCGCCGTCGGAGAACGCCCCGCCGGAGCCGGCCGTGGCGGGGGCGTCCCCGTCCGGCAGGCCGAGCCGGGCGAGCTGCGCACGGGTGTGCTGGTAGAAAGCGGTCGCGTGTGTCACCTGGTGACCTCCATGCCGAGCAGGTCGGCCGTGCGCCGGACGATGTCCTCGGCGATCCGTATCGAGACCGTGCGGTCGGCGTGGACGACCTGCACCTCCCCGAAGTTGCCGAGGTTGCCGCGGCAGGGCGGGATCATGTCGCCGTCCGGGAACCGGACGGTGAGGGCGTGCAGGCTGTCGCCGTACTCGGCGGTGGCCCAGCCGAGACCGGGCACCCGGTCCGGACGGGGCACGGCGTGCGCGGCGCCGAACCACCGGACCGTGGCGTAGTGGGTGAACTCCGTGGGGCCGCGCTCGATCCGCTCGTTCAGGTGGACGCGGACGAGCAGTTCGAAGATGTCGCCGCCGCCGGCGAGCCGGAACAGGTTGGGCAGGCAGGACCCCATGATGCGGGGATTGAGCTCGATCAGCCGGGGCTGTCCGTCCGCACCGATCATCATCTCCACGTGGAAGACGCCCAGCCGCAGGCCGAGTGCGCCGACGACCGCTTCGGCGTACTCCATGACGCGGTCGTGCTCCTCGGCGGTGATGCCGGCGGGGATGGTGGTCCCGGTCTCCAGGGCCTCGTGGCGGTCCCAGGTGGACCGCTCGCTGACCGCCAGGCGCAGGAACCGGCCCTGGGCGAGGCCGATCTCTGCGGAGACGAAACGTCCCCGCAGATACTCCTCGATCAGGATGCCCGCCCGGTAAGCGGCGTTGCGCGGGGTCGCGGCGAAGACCTCACGCAGTTCGCCGGGACCGTTGACGACGTGGGCGCCTTCGCTCCCCGATCCGCGGGCGGGCTTGACGACGACGGGGTATCCGGTGCCCGCGGCGAACGCGGCGGCCTCCTCGAAGCCGGTGACGACCGCGTGCCGGGTGCTGTCCAGGCCTGCCGCCGCGAGGATGTCGCGGCAGCGGTCCTTCTGTTTGGCGGCCGCGGCGGCGCGCGCGTCGGTGAAGGGCACACCGATCTCCTCCGCGATCACCGCGACCGGGACGACGAGCGCGTCGACGGTGGCGACGAAGCCGTCGACGGGCCGTTCCTCGTGGACGGCCCGGACGCATCGGCGCAGGGCGTCGAGGTCGGTGGCGTCGTGGAGGACGTGCACCCGGTCGACGTACTTGGTGTACGGGGAGGACTCGAAGTCGATGTTCTGGGACCGCTCCATCGACAGGGAGCGGATGAGCGTGACGTGGTGGCCGAGCCGTCGGGCCGCCTCGAACGCCGGGGCGTTGCCGGCCTTCCAGGTCACGAACACCACGTGCCGGGGGGCGGTTTCGCCGCTTCGGGGGATGTGCTCGCTCGTCATGGCGTCTTCCTCGCGAATCGCTGCCCGATGCGGACATAGGCCGGGGTGTCGGTGCCGGGGGCGGGGATGAAGGAGATGGAGCCGGCCAGGACGTTCCTCTCCGACATGGAGCTGAACCCGCCGGCGCCGGACAGGACGAGGTCTCCCTCGTCGAGCCGCCGCCAGGCGCCGTCGGGCTGTCGCTCGGAGTAGGCGTAGCGCAGGTGTTCCGGGCCGCGCGTGACCTGGAGCAGGTAGCCGTCGGAGGCGTAGGTGCCCACGCAGTCGTCGAGCGCCATGGTGAAGGGCCGGCCGGTACGGATCAGTCCGTCCCCGGTCAGGACCCTCAGGAGGTCCTCGTAGAGGCCGAACGCCGGGTAGGAGTTGGCGAGGAGGACCAGGAAGGATCCCGTCTCGGGGAAGATCTGGACGAAGTTGTGGTGGCCGCTGCCGTTGGAGTTGAACCCGAAGGCGGTGGGTCCGAACATCAGCCAGCCCAGGCCCCAGGCGTGCATGAAGTGGTGGCCGGGGACGGGGATCTGCGGGGTGCGCATCTGGCGGGCGAGGTCCGCGGACAACAGCCGCCGCCCGTCGGGGGTCACGCCGTCGCCGAGGGCGAGCGCGGCGATGCGCGCCACCTCCTCGACGGTGAGGCAGACCGAGAACGAGCCGGCGGCGTCGTCGGCGATCGTCTGCCGGGGCGGGGCGTGCGGCACGTAGCGCTTGGCGCCCTCGTCCCACAGGAACCCGTCCGAGACGGTGCCCCGGTAGTGGCCCTGCTCGGTGAGGGTTTCGGGGATCGGCTCGATCCCGAGCGGGGTGAGCATCAGCTCGTTGACGGCGCGGCGCCAGGGCATGCCGAGCAGCTTCTCGACGAGCGCGGCGACGACGGAGGTGCCGACCGCGGAGTACGCGAACACCTCACCCGGCTCGAACAGCTGGCCGTATCCGCGGAGGGTGCCGATGTAGGCGTCGAGGCCGGGCAGGTCGGTGTCGTGCCAGACCTCGTACGAGTCGTCGACGCCGCTGGTGTGGGACAGCAGGTGGCGCAGGGTGACCCGCACGGTGCCGCCGTCGCGGCGCCGGAAGGCCTCCGGCAGCACCTCGTGCAGCGGCTCGTCCAGGCCGACCAGACCGCGGTCGGCCAGGCGCAGGGCGACGAAGGCGAGCATCGGCTTGGTGAGGCAGGTGACGCGCTGCCGGGTCTGCGCCCCGTACGGTGCCAGGGTGCGCTCGTCCGTCACGCCGTGATAGGTGAACTCCGTGGTGCCGTCCAGGTGGACGGCCATACCGGCGCCGGGGACTCCGTGGCCGAGGCCGGACTCCCGCAGCGTCCGCGCCACGGCGTCCAGTGTGCCGGCGGTACCGCCCTCGCCGGGCCCCTCGGGCGACTGGGCGCGCTTGCGGCGAAGGAGTCCGGCCTGGTCGGCGAGCGTGCGGTGCTCGTACACCTCGGCGACGCGGACCGCGCGGCCCGCCACGTCCGACAGCCGGGCCGCCAGCAGGTTCGCGAGCAGGGAGTGGCCGCCGACGGAGAAGAAGTCCAGGTCCGCCGTCGGGCGGGGCAGGCCGAGCAGTTCGGTCCAGACCCGGGCGACCGCGGCGTCGTCCGGGTCGCCGTCCGAGACGTCGGACGTGGACCGGCCGCCCCAGTCGAGGTCTCGCGCGGCCAGCGCCTTGCGGTCGACCTTCCCGTTGGGCAGCCGGGGCAGCCGGTCCTCCACGAGGATCTTGGCGGGCTGCATGTAGTGCGGGAGCCTGGCGCGCAACCGCTCGGTCATCGCCGTGCGGGACACGGTCTCGCCGTCACGGCCCACGTAGCACACCAGCCGGGTGTCGTCACCGACGGGGACGGCGAGTGCGGCGACGTCGCGCAGGCCGACCGCCTCCCGCAGGACCGCCTCGATCTCCCCCAGTTCGATCCGGAAGCCGCGCACCTTCACCTGGTGGTCCCCGCGGCCCAGGAAGCGAAGTTCACCGTCCTCGGTCCAGCGGGCCAGGTCACCGGTGCGGTAGAGCCGCCCGTCGGTGCCTGCCCGGAGGTGGGCCGGGGCGGGCACGAACGCGGCGGCGGTGCGCTCCGGATCGTTGATGTATCCGTCGGCCAACCCGTCGCCGCCCAGGTGGAGTTCGCCCGTCGCGCCCTTCGGTACGAGCCGTCCGTGTCCGTCGAGCAGGAAGGCGACGGTGTTGGGGAGAGGGCGGCCGATGGCCGGGGCGGTGGAGGTCGGGCCGGTGAAGCACTTGGCGGTGGAGTACGTGGTGTCCTCGGAGGGGCCGTACAGATTGAAGAGCCGTCCGATGCCGGTCTTCTGGAAGGCGGCGTTGACGAGTTCCTTGGACAGGGGCTCCCCGGCCACGTTCAGCACCCGTGTCGAGGCCGGCACCGCCGCGCGCTGGAGCAGCACGTTGACGGCGCTCGGCACGGTGTTGACCAGAGTCGGCCGCAGTCCCTCCTCCTCGGTGAGGGTCAGGACGTTGTCGACGACGACGACGCAGCCGCCGCGGGTGAGGGGTGCCCACAGTTCGAACACCGAGAGGTCGAAGTTGAGCGAGGTGGAGAACAGTACCCGGGCCAGGTCCTCCGCGCCGTACGTCTGCTCGGCCCACGCCAGAAGGGCCCCGACGTTGCGGTGGCTGATCACCACGCCCTTGGGCAGGCCGGTCGAACCGGACGTGTAGATCAGGTGGGTGGCGGCGGTCGCGGGTACGGCGAGGTCCAGGGGAGCGTCGTCCGCGCCGGACGCCTTCTCCCGCAGTTCGGCGAGCGGCAGCGCGCACGCACCCGTGTCGTCGAGCCAGAGCGGCGGGGTGGTGCCGTCGTACACGACGGCACCCATGTCGGCGGTCGCGGCGATGGCGCGCAGCCGGTCGGCGGGGTACGCGGGATCCAGCGGCACGTAGGCGCACCCGGCCTTGTGCACCGCCAGGAGCAGGACCACCAGGCGGTGGGTGCGCGGCAGGCAGACGCCGACGCGGGAGCCCGGTGCGGTCCCGGCGGCGATCAGGGCGCGGGCCAGCTGGTCGGCTTCGCGGGCCAGTTGCCGGTAGGTCAGCGACGTGCCCTGCCACTCGACGGCCGCCGCGTCGGGGGTCCGTGCCGCCTGGGCCGCGACCCGGGCGTGCAGCGGGAGGTCGCGGGGGTAGGCGAGGGCGGTGTCGTTGAGCTCGTCCACCAGATGCCGGGTCTCGGCCTCGGACAGGACGCGGAGGTCGGCGACCACCGCGTCGGGGCGGCGGACGGCGTCCGCGAGCAGGGCGTCGAGACCCGCGGCCATCCGGGAGACGAGCGCGTCCGTGAAGAGAGCAGCGTCGTAGCGCAGCATGAGGCGCAGGCCGGCGCCGCTCGCCTCACTTTCCAGGAACAGGGCGAAGCCGGCGGGTGCGTCACCGGCGCGGTCGTGGTCGGCGTAGCCCACCCGCAGGCCGCTTCCGAGCCCGGCCGGCACGGGGGCGGCGCCGGCGGCGGCCAGCCGGCGGTACCGGTCGCCGCAGGCGGACGCCAGGGCGCACAGCGTCTCGTCCTGTGCGAGCCGGACCCGCACGCCCACCGGGCGCTGCGGGGGCGCGCCGGCCGGGCCGCCGGCCCGTGCCAGCGCGAAGTCGTCCTGGCCGCTGTAACGGTGCACGAGCACCGCGAACGCCGCGTGGAGGAGGTCCGCGATCCCGACACCACCTCGGTCGGCGAGGGCGGCCAGGCCCTCCGCGCGGTCGTACGTCCACGCGTACGTCATGGGCGCCTCTGTCCGCCCCGTGCGATGTGCCCCATCCCGGACGGGAAGTTGCAGGGCAGGGGCCTCATCCGCCGATATCACGGGGGACGAGGCGGCAGATGTATCCGCCATCAACCTGATCCTTACGTCACGTTCGAATAGCGTCCGAACTCATGGGTTTCCGTTTTTCCACGGACCCGTCGGGCGCCGGGAAATCACCGCTTCATTTGAATGAGAAATACGTTGTGCAGAAAGTGATGGGGCAGCCGTCGATTCCGGAGGCGCGCGGGCGTGTTCCACCGTCCGGTTCGCAGGTCATTTCCGCGCGCAGGATGCCGCCGCAGGCGCGGTTCGAGGACGTGCGGCACCGGGCTGCCGAAATCCGCACAAGGCAGACCGATGGCGCGGAAAACCTTCGGTCAGGTCACCGACGCGGGGACCGGCGGCCGGGCCGTGGGGCGCTCAGGCGGCCACGGGGTCGGGTTCGGGTCGCCTGCCGCGTCCGGCCCGGGCGGCGACGGCCGGCATGGCGGCTCCCACCAGGCCGAAGCCGGCCGCCATGGCGATCCAGCCGATCGCGCCGTGTTCGACGGCGAGCCAGGTCAAGAGGGCGGGCGCGACCAGTTTGCCCAGGTCGGAGCCCATGGCGTAGGTGCCCTGGTACTGACCTTGAGCATCGTCGGGGGCCAGTCCGAAGGCCATGCCCCAGCTTCCCGCGGACTGCCGGATCTCGCCGAGGACGTGTGCCAGGGCGCCGGCCAGCAACAGGGCCGAGGCGGGGAGCCAGGAGACCCGGCCGGTGAACGCGAAGACCGCGCAGGCGAGTGTCAGGCACAGGGCGCCCGACCGGGAGGCACGGGCGGCCCCGGCCGGTTCGTCCGTGCCGCGCGCCGCCCTCACCTGCAACAGGACCACGGCAACCGTGTTCGTGACGAGGATCGCGGCGACCATCCAGCGGGGCGCCGCGGTGTGGTGCAGCACCCAGATCGGCAGGACGACCTCGAGCAGCACGTTGTGCATGGACAACAGGCCGTCCAGGACGACGAACGTCAGGTAGGGCCGGTCGCGCAGCACGATCAGGGCGGGACCGGTGCGGGCGGGCTGCGGCGCGACGGCGGGAAGAAGGAGCGAGAGCAGACCGGTCGCCAGGTACGTGGCGGCGTTGAAGACGACGGCTCCCTTGTACGCCGTGGCGGAGTTCACGGCGAGGAGCACACCGGCCAGGACGGCGCCCACCGAGACGCTGACATTGCTGGTCGCCCGGAGGTAGGCGCGTACATGGACGCGCTGCTCGGGCGGGACCAGGCCGGCCACCACGGCCATCCGGGCGCTGCGGCTCGCGCTGTACGCCAACGCCTGCACGGACACGACCAACAGGTACATGCCAAAGCCGTGGACGGCGAGGAGTGCGGCGGTCAGCGGCCCGAGGGCGATGAACGACCAGATCTGCACCGAGCGGGGGCCGAGGCGGTCGGCCAGATGTCCGGCCGGAGTGCTCACGGCGAGGGCCACACCGGCGGCCGTACCCACGCCGATGCTGAACTGCCCAGGAGTCAGCCGCAGGACACTGGTGGCATAGATGGCGTTGAGTGCCAGCCACAGCCCCTGCCCCATGGTGTGCACCAGCGTGACGCCGGCGAGCAGACGAGCTGGTCCTTTCGGTGGAAGAAGTCGGCTCAGCACGTGCCTGCCGCATCTTTTATCGGTTGTGCGCACGTCAGGATCTCTGACACGCCCCTACCTCTCGTTCAGCGCCATTGCCAACGACAAGATTCGGGAATTTCCCCCGTAACCCGAGGCCGAGATCGTCGGCCTCACGGGGTCCATCGAATCGGCGGCCGGGGCACCCTGTCCAGAAAATCAACATGTGACGCCGATCACATTCGAATACCTGCATGCAGAATCCGGTTTCTCTGTAAAAGGGAGGGAAAGAAATTGCGGACCGGCACGAGACGGGACGGCCCGGACATCCCGGCCCGGCCTTTCGATCACTCGTACGCACGGCGTCGACGGACAGGGCGCACGCCCGGCGGGTGACATCCCTCACGCCCGGGCCGCCGACTAAGGGGGCCGCTTAGTAGACGCCGCCCGGGAGATAAAAAGGACTTGTCCGTCTTGCCGTAGATGTGCCCGGCCCTTCGGCGGGCGGCCCGCACCCTTCCCGTTGCCCCGCCGTATTCATCGCCCTTCGCGCACTCCTGACGGGGCGACAGCACCCAGCAAACGTCGCAACCGCGAAGTCGGCATGTCTCCGCTCACCTGACAAGGGCCTTAGGCACCTACGAAGCAGGCTAGTAGAAGGGCTCTTTGCGCTCGCTGTGAGGCCGTCCTGACAATGACCGCTCGGCGATCACCGAGTGAGGTTCACGCATGGGCAAGCATCGAAGGACGCAGAAGTACCGGCGGATAGTCATCGCCGCCGTCACCATCACAGCCGTGGGCGTACCCTCCGTCGCCCTGGCCTGTTCGAACTGGCCGTACGGCACGGCGGACCGGTCGGACGCGGCAGCGGCGAGCGCGTCCCCGCAGGGGTGGCAGCACCACCACCGGCACCACCACCGTCACCACCGCAACGGCCAGCACACCGCCGTCCCGCGGACCACCACGTCGCCCGAGGCTCCCGCCGCCGCGCACCCGAGCCCGAGCACGAGCGCCAAGAGGACGGCCACGGCCCCGAGCGCCAGGAAGACGGTCACGGCCCCCAGGCCGAGGACCACCACGGCGCCGAGCGCTCCCGGCACCCGCGTTCCCCGGCCCGCCACCCCCGCCGCCCCGGCCTCCGCCGCGCCCAGCGCCCCGAAGGCCACGGCCACGGCGTCCGGGGTCACCGCCCAGGTCGTGCAGCTCGTCAACGCCGAGCGTGCCAAGGTGGGTTGTTCGCCCCTGACCGTCAACGCGGAGCTGACCAAGGCGGCGCAGGCGCACAGCGCGGACATGGCGGCCCACCGGAACATGTCGCACACCGGATCCGACGGCTCGTCCCCGGGCGACCGCATCACCGGCGCCGGGTACGACTGGAGCAGCTACGGGGAGAACGTCGCCTACGGCTACGGCACCCCGGCCCAGGTCATGGCGGGCTGGATGAACAGCCCGGGCCACCGGGCCAACATCCTCAACTGCTCGTTCAAGGAGATCGGCGTGGGGTTCGCCGGGCCGGGCAGCTACTGGACCCAGGACTTCGGCACGGCCCGCTAGGCCCTGTCGTCTGGCCCTGTCGTCTGGCCCTGTCGGTCGGGCCGTGCGGGTCAGGCCCTGTCGGTCGGGCCATGCCGGTCAGGCCCCGTCGGTCGGGCCATTGCCGGTCTGGCCCTGCCGGGCGCGGTTCAGGTCCCTGCCAGCGGGTTCGGCAGGGGCAGATAGCGGGCGTCCGCGCCGTCCGCGCCGGTCCAGCGCAGCAGCAGGTTGGTCTTGCCGGGCAGGGTCGGCGCGGTGAGCAGGGCGGGGATCTCGGGCAGGTCGTGCCGGGCCAGTTCCCGGCGGACGGCGGGCCAGGGGACGAGGCCGGGGTGGAGGTCGGCGAGGGCTGCGGCGACCTCGGTGAGGTGGTTGACCACCAGGCAGTACACCAGCCGCTCCCAGCCGGCGGCCCGGGAGACGTCCGGCAGCAGCTTGGCGCCCTCGGCGTCCCGGAACAGCGCCTGCACGGGCAGGCCGGCCCCGTCCACGGCCACCAGCGTGTTCTGCAGGTGGGCCTCCAGGACCACCCCGTGGTCGTCGAACGCCGTGAGGACGGGCGGCACGACCTGCCGCAGATAGGCCTCCCACCAGGCGGCCGGATCGGCCGTGGCGGCCGCCGGACTGCCCTCGAAGCCCTCCGCCAGCCCGGCCGCGAGCAGCGGGCCCGCGCCCGGCAGCAGATGGCCGCGCAGCCCGTCCCGGACCAGCACGGCCAGCTCCTCGAAGGCGAACGCGGCGGTGCGGTAGCCGCGGTCGCTCAGCCAGGCCGCCGGCGGGCCCATCGCCGCGAAGGCGTGCCGGGCGGCGGTGTCGGTGCGCCGCAGCCTGCGCAGGTCGTGGCGCCACAGCCGGCGGATGTCGTTGGTGATACGGACGTCCAGGCTGAACTTCAGGAACACGTCGCGCCGGGGCTCGTACACCGTGCGGACCGCCGCCGTGGGCCAGGTGTCGAACGGGGTGTCCCCGAGGCGGAGCAGGCGTCCGTCGGCGAAGGCCCCCGCCAGCTCCGGACCGGCCAGGTCCAGCTGCCACGGATGGGCCGGCAGCAGCCGGTAGCCGGGCGGGGCCGTGCCGAGGGCGTCCAGGGCGCGGGTGTCGCCCTCCTCGGCCACCTGGTCCTCGCGGACGCCGAGCAGCACCAGCGGGAAGCGCGCGTGGGCCTCGGGGGCGTACGGCAGCCAGGCCGCGGCCGGGCCGCCGCCGCGCGCCTTGGGCGCCGGATGGCAGGGGTGACCGGTGATCAGGGACTGCTCGGAGCGCAGATAGGGGTCGGCGGGCGGCGTCGCCCGGGCGCGGGCGGTGAGCAGCGCGGCGACGGCCTCCCGGCTGTCGAGCATCTCGGCGGGCAGGTCGCCGCCGGGCAGCCCGGTGTGCCGGCGCAACTCCTCGGCGACCAGTTTGACCAGCTCGGTGTGGCCGACGGGGCGCCAGGACCCGGCCGCGCGCAGCTCGGGGTCGGCGGGGCGGCGCCCGGTGCGCACCCGCAGCAGCCGCCCGCTGGGCAGCCGGTGGACCCGCCGGCCGCCGGGGCCCGGGAGCGGCTCGGCCACCTCGCGCAGCAGGCAGTTGAGCAGGGGCGCGGACGCGTAGGCGTCGGCACGGCGGCCGACGGCGTCGGTGGGGGGTGTGAGGTCCACGCGATCCGTTCGTTTCGTCGGGGGTCGTCGCGCCCAGTATGTCTGTCGTCCCCGACAATCGTCCCGCGTGCAACCGAGGAGCCGACCGTGCACCGTCCCCCCACCACCGAGGCCCGGGTCGCCGAGGAGCTGGCGGCCGTCCGGCCCGCCGCGCTGCCCCGGTACACGGAGGAACTGCCGGGCGCCCGCGCCGCCGTGCTGACCCGGCTGTGGCGGGCGCTGGCCCACGAACCGCTGCCGTGGATCACCGGCAGGGTGCGCGGGGCGTACGGTCTCGCGCTGCGGCTCGCCGACGGCCGGACGCTGCACGGGCCGCACGCGGACCCCTACGCCACCGGCGCCCACGTCACCGGCGTCCGCCTCGACCGGGAGCGGTACGCAGATCCGGCGCGCCTGATGACGGCGCTCGGGGTGCCGCACGCGTCCGCGTTCGCCGCCGAACTGGCGGACAGCGTCGCCTCGCTGGCGCTGTCCCGGGCCGGCGCGGATCACCCGAAGGAGTGGCCGGTCCCCCCGGCCGGAGGCCGCGTGCCGGACTGGGAGTGGGAGCAGCGGGTGGTCGACGGGCATCCGTTCCACCCGGGCTGCCGCTCCCGGCCCGGCTTCTCGGTGGCGGAGCAGCTGGCGTACGGGCCGGAGCACCGGCCGGTGGTGGAGCTGGGGACGGTGCCGGTGGCGGCCGGCGAGTGCCTGGCGAGCGGGGACTGGCCGGAGGAACTGCGGGACGGCGGCCGGTGGTTGGTGCCGGTGCACCCGTGGCAGGCGGCCCATGTGCTGAAGCGGCCGCAGCAGCCCTGGCGCCCGGCCCGTCCGCTGCTCTCGCTGCGCACCCTGGCGCTGCCGGGCGGTCCGCATGTGAAGACCGCGCTGAGCGCCCGGCTGACGTCCTCGGTGCGGGACATCTCCTCCTACTCGGTACGGGCCGCCGCCCCGCTCTCCGACCTCGCCGCCCGACTGGCGGCGGACACCGGCGGCCTGCTGCACGTCACCCGCACGCTGGGCGCGCTCACCGCGCACTCCCCCGATCTGGCCGCGCTGCTGCGGGAGTCGCCCGAGGTGTACGCGGCGCCGGGCGAGCACGTCCTGCCGGTGGCCGCCCTCGCCCTCACCCCGTTGCCCCGCTCCCCCGAGTGGCTGGCCGCGTTCGCCCGGCTGGCGCTCACGGTGGGGCTGCGGCTGCTCGACCTCGGGGTGGCCCTGGAGGCCCACGGCCAGAACCTGCTGGTGATCCTCGGGCCGGACGGCGCCCCCCGGCGCCTGGTCTACCGCGACCTCGCCGACGTCCGCGTCAGCCCCGTCCGACTGGCCCGCCACGGCATCGCCCCTCCCGCCCTCACCGGCCGGCTGGTCACGGACGACGAGACCGCCCTGCGCCGCAAGCTGTTCGGCTCCCTGGTGGCGGGCGCTCTGGCCGGGACGGCGGGCTCCGGACCGGCCCTGGCCGGCGCCCTGGCCGCCGCCGTACCGCACCTGCCGGACACCCCCGACCTGACCGCGCTGCGCGAAGGCCCGCTGCCCGCCAAGGCGTTGACCCTGATGCGCCTGTCCCCCGGCCGGCCCGGCGACCTGTGGGCCGCCCTGCCGAACCCGCTCGTTTTGGAGCCCGGCCCGTCTGATCAATAAGATCCGGCGATGATCACAAGACAACGGCTGGCGGCGGGCGTCTGTGCTCTGCTCGCCGCCCTGGCGGCCGGGATCGCGTTCCCCGGCGGGGCCGTCGCCGACGAGACGCAGGCGACCGCCCCGAAGGTCGAACTCGTGCTGGACGTCAGCGGTTCGATGCGGGCGCGGGACATCGACGGCGACTCCCGGATGGCGGCGGCGAAGCAGGCGTTCAACGAGGTGCTGGACGCCACCCCGCAGGAGGTGCGGCTCGGCATCCGCACCCTGGGCGCCAACTACCGCGGCAACGACCGCAAGGAGGGCTGCAAGGACACCGCGCAGCTCTACCCGGTCGGCCCGCTGAACCGGACCGACGCGAAGACGGCGGTCGCCACGCTGCAGCCGACCGGCTGGACGCCGATCGGGCCCGCGCTGCTGAAGGCCGCGGACGACCTGAACGGCGGTGACGGGACCCGCCGTATCGTGCTGATCAGCGACGGCGAGGACACCTGCCAGCCGCTCGACCCGTGCGAGGTGGCCCGCGAGATAGCGGCCAAGGGCATCGGCCTGACCATCGACACCCTCGGCCTGGTGCCGGACGCCAAGACCCGCGACCAGCTCAGCTGCATCGCGGACGCGACCGGCGGCACCTACACCGACGTCCGGCACAAGGAGCAGCTCAGCGACCGTGTCGGGCAGTTGGTGGACCGGGCGGCCGATCCGGTGGTGACGCCGGTGGCCACCAACGGCGCCGCGTCCTGCGAGAAGGCGCCGGCACTGAAGTCCGGTCTGTTCACGGACCGCGAGGAGTTCGGGCAGCAGCGCTGGTACAAGGTCGACGTCGCCCCCGGCAAGGAGCTGCGCGCGTCGGTGAGCGTCGCCGACGACCGTGCCGTGAACCCGGACTACGGGGTGCTGCTGCGGGCGGTGACCGTGCACGGCCGGGAGATCGTGCGCGGTGAGGCCGCCGGCACGGGCCGTACGGACGTGATCTCCACAGGGCTGCGCTATCCGAAGCCGGAGAGCGACGACGACGCGGCGCCCGCGGAGACCGTGTGTCTGCAGGTCACCAACTCCTTCTCGGCCACGTCCGGGGTGAAGACCACGCCGGGTCTGCCGCTGGAGCTGACCGTGGACGTCGTGGACGGGCCGTCGGGCCACCACGACGTGGCCTCCTTCGGCCTCGGCCGCGGCTGGTGGCTGCTGGGTGCGCTGGTGCTGACCGGCTTCGTGGCGGGTCTGCTGTGGGGCTGGCTGTCGCGCTGGCGGGTCGCGGTCTGGAGGACGAACTGATGCGTATCACACGTGTGCTGGGCGCCGCCCTGCTGGCGCTCGGGCTCGCGGCCGGACCGGCCGCAGCCGACTCCTCCCCGTCGCCGAGCGCCTCCGCCGACGGCTCGGCACCCACCCGGGCGGGCACCTCCTTCCGGACGGCGACGGAGATCCGGCAGGGGCAGCGGGCCACCGCGTCGGGCTCCGCCGGTGACTACCTGTACTGGTCGTTCCCGGCGGACACCGGGCAGCGCCCCACCGTCGCGGCGACGGTGAAACTGCCCGCCACGCACGGGGCGCAGACGTGGCAGATCGACGTGTACGACGGGCTGCGGCGCCGCCAGGCCTGCCAGTACGGCGCGGCGACCCGCACGGCCGCGCAGGACGCGCCCAGCGTCGACCTCGCGTGTGTGCTGCGGACGGTGCGCGGCTGGTCGGAGCCGTGGGGCAACGACCCGCTGCCGGGCACGTACTACGTCCGGCTGACGGTGGTGGACCTCGGCTCCGCCGACCTCGGCAAGCCGGTCGGCGTCGAGGTCCGCGCCGACTCCAAGGACATCGGCGGCGCGGCGGCGGTGGACGGCTCGCTGGGCAAGCCGCTGGTTCCCGGGATCGCCGTCAAGTCCGGTGAGGACGGCAGCGGTTCGAAGACGGCGGTGCTGTCCAGCTTCGGCTCGGACGACGGCTGGTCGTCCGGGTGGTGGTCCGACCGCTGGGTGTGGACCGCGATCGGCGGCGTGCTGGCCGCGCTGGCCGGCATCGGCGGATACGCGCTGACGCGCGGCTCGGGACGGCCGTCCCGAGTGCCGCCGAGCGTCTGACCGCCACTGTCCGAAGGCCCGCCTCCCGGCGGGCCTTCTCCTTTTCCCGGCCGCCCACCTGACCGAAGAGGCCACCTCTCACCGCTCCCGCAGGGACTTGGCCGGCGCGCCGTCGCCGGTCACGGCGATCCGGCCGGCACGGACCGCCTCGGCCAGAGACAGTTCGCCGCGGGCCACGGCCTCGCAGGTCGCGGTGTCCAGGGCGAGCCGCGCGTCGGCGTCGCCGGGCGCGGGGCCGTCGCCGTACACCGGCCCCTCCTCGGCGCCGACGCGCAGGTGGAAGTCGCCTTCCTCCAGCCGGACTTCGACGAGGCCCTCGCCGTCCAGCGCCCGCAGCAGCGGCAGGGCGAACCAGTGCGCGCGGACGGCGTCGGTGGGCCGCCGCTCCCCCAGTTCGCCCTCGCCCCACGTCCCCAGCGCCTGCAGCACCGGCAGCAATGCCCGGCCCCGGTTTGTGAGTTCGTAGACGTACGCCGCGACCGGCGGGGGCAGCCGCCGCCGCGTGGTGAGCCCGTCGCGCTCCATGTCCTTCAGCCGTGAGGCGAGTACGTCCGTGCTCACGCCGGGCAGGTCCGCGTGCAGGTCCGTGTAGCGACGGGGGCCGGCCAGCAGCTCCCGGACGATCAGCAGGGTCCAGCGGTCGCCCACGACGTCGAGGGCGCGGGCTGCTGAGCAGTACTGGTCGTAGCTTCGGCGAGGTGACATGCGACGCAGTCTAGACGCGTTGTTGGACTTTCCAAGCTCCCACTTGGTAAAACCAAGCAACACGAGTTTGCGGAGGGGCGTATGGAGTTCCGGCAGTCGAACAAGCTCAGCGAGGTCTGCTACGAGATCCGCGGTCCGGTGATCGAGCACGCCAACGCCCTGGAGGAGGCGGGCCACAGTGTGCTGCGCCTGAACACCGGCAACCCCGCTGCCTTCGGGTTCGAGGCACCGGAGGAGATCCTCCAGGACATGATCCGGATGCTGCCGCAGGCCCATGGCTACACGGACTCGCGCGGCATCCTCTCCGCCCGCCGCGCGGTGGCCCAGCGTTACCAGAACCTGGGCCTGGAGGTCGACGTCGACGACGTCTTCCTGGGCAACGGCGTCTCCGAGCTGGTCTCCATGGCGGTCCAGGCGCTGGTCGAGGACGGCGACGAGATCCTCATCCCCGCCCCGGACTTCCCGCTCTGGACGGCCGTGACGACCCTGGCCGGCGGCAAGGCCGTGCACTACCTGTGCGACGAGCAGGCCGACTGGTCCCCGGACCTGGCCGACATGGCGTCGAAGATCACGGACCGGACCAAGGCCGTCGTCATCATCAACCCCAACAACCCGACGGGCGCGGTGTATCCGAAGGAGGTCGTCGAGGGCATCCTCGACCTGGCCCGCCGGCACGGCCTGATGGTGTTCGCCGACGAGATCTACGACCAGATCCTGTACGACGACGCCGTGCACCACTCGGCCGCCGCGCTCGCCCCCGACCTGGTCGTCCTCACCTTCTGCGGGCTGTCGAAGACGTACCGGGTGGCGGGCTTCCGCTCCGGCTGGCTGGTGGTGACCGGGCCCAGGCAGCACGCCAGGAACTACCTGGAGGGCCTGACCATGCTGGCCTCCATGCGCCTGTGCGCCAACGCGCCCGCCCAGTACGCCATCCAGGCCGCGCTCGGCGGCCGCCAGTCCATCCGGGAACTGACGGTGCCCGGCGGCCGGCTGCACGAACAGCGCGACGTGGCCTGGCAGAAGCTGAACGAGATCCCCGGGGTGTCCTGCGTGAAGCCGAAGGGCGCGCTGTACGCGTTCCCGCGCATCGACCCCAAGGTGCACGCCATCCACGACGACGAGAAGTTCGTCCTGGACCTGCTGCTGCGCGAGAAGATCCAGGTGGTCCAGGGCACGGGCTTCAACTGGCCCTCCCCCGACCACTTCCGCATCCTCACCCTGCCCCACGCGGACGACCTGGAGGCGGCGATCGGGAGGATCGGCAGGTTCCTGGGCGGATACCGGCAGTAGGCGGTTCCGGCACGACACGCGTGAGCCACCGGGAATGCACCGCGACCGCGAGCCGTTGACGATCCCCGTCGGTGTTCGGCGGACAGGGGGAACCACGCATGACGATCGATGTGCACGGCACGGTGGCGGACGGATTCGAGGGCGTACGCGAGGAGTTCGCGGCGGTGCTCGCCGGGGAACGGGACGATCCGGGCGCACAGCTCGTGGTGTACCGGCACGGGCGGCGCGTGGTGGACCTGTGGGGCGGCGACGGCATCGACGGCGACTCGCTGACGTCCCTGTACTCCCTCGCGAAGGCGGCCGCGCACCTCGTCGTCGCCCTGCTGGTGCAGGACGGCACGCTCGACCTGGACCGCGAAGTGGCGTCGTACTGGCCGGAGTTCGGTGTGCACGGCAAGGACCGGCTGACGCTGGGCGAGCTGCTGGAGCACCGGGCCGGCCTCGTCGGCGACGCCGAACAGCCCTTCACCGTCGAGGAGCTGGCGGACGACCGGCTCATCGCGGCCCGGCTGGAGCGGCGCGAGCCGCTGTGGGAGCCGGGCACCTCCTGGGGTTACCACGCGTTCGTCATCGGCGCCCTCACCGGAGAGGTGGTGCGCCGGGTGACCGGCCGGACGATCCGGGAGCTGTACGAGGAGCGGATCCGGGCGCCGTACGGGCTCGACCACTATCTGGGGCTGCCCGCGGCGCAGGAGCCGCGCTGGGTGGAGGTGCAGCCGCTGCTGCCGACTCCGGAGGAGGCCGTCCTGCTGAAGGAGCGGGCGGCGGCCGCGGACAGCATCCGGGGCATCGCCTTCAACGCGCACGGGCCGGCGCCCACCGATCTGGTGGCCTTCGGCAATCACCCCCGGGTGAAGGCGCTCGGGCCGGCGTCCTCGGGCGGGGTGGGCAACGCACGCGGGGTCGCCGGGATGTTCGCGGCCGCCGTCAGCACCGTCGACGGCAGGCCTCCGCTGCTCACCCCCGCGACCGCGGCGCTGTTCGGCGCACTGCGCACCCCGGGCGGCCCGGACCTGGTCACCGGCAGCGACAACCACTTCGCGCGCGGCTTCGAGCACACCCCCGCGCTCTACCCGTTCCTCGACCCCGGCACCTTCGGGCACAGCGGTGCGACCGGCTCGCTGGGCTTCGCCGACCCGGCGAACGGCATCGCCTACGCCTACACCCGGCGCCGGTTCTCCTTCCCCTCCGGGGTGGGCGCCGCCCCGGAGAACGGCCGTCTGGCGCAGTCCGTGCTGCGGGCGGCGGCCTCCGTGTGACACCGTGCTGACAGGCGAGCGGGAAGGGCGCTGACGTGAGTGACCTCTTTCTCGTCCGGCACGGTGAGACCGAGTGGTCGCGGTCCGGACGGCACACCGGCTGGACCGACGTACCCCTCACCGAGCACGGACGGGAGGAAGCGCGCCGGCTGGTGCCGCTGATCCGCTCGCACCGGATCGGGGCCGCCTTCGTCAGCCCCTCGCAGCGGGCCCGGGAGACGGCCGAGCTGATCGGGGTCCACGACGCCCGGGTCGACGCCGACCTGCGGGAGTGGGACTACGGCGGCTACGAGGGGGTGACCACGGCGGAGATCCAGCGCGGCCGGCCCGGCTGGTTCCTGTTCACGGACGGCGTCGTGCCCGGGCCGCCGGACCATCCGGGCGAGAGTCCGGAGCAGGTCGGGGAGCGCGCCGACCGGATGCTGGCCAAGGCCGACGCCGCCCTGGCGAGCACCGAGGGGATCGTCGTGCTCATCGCGCACGGCCACTTCCTGCGCGTCCTGACCGCCCGCCGCCTGGGGCTCGCACCCCGGCACGGCGCCCTGTTCCAGCTGGCGACGGGCACGCTGTGCCGGCTCGGCACGGAGCACAGCCGCCCGGTGGTGGCGGGCTGGAACATCCGCCCGCCCGCCTGACCACGGCTCACGGGCCGCCGCGGACCCGTTGTCGGACCCCGGTCGTACGCTTCGGGGAAGCCGCCCGCGCGAGGCAGACCCGGGCGCCGCCCCCGCACGGGAGGGAGCCCGCCGTGGTACGACCGCCGACCGCCGCCCAGCGGCGGGTGCTCGACGCCGCCGACCCGGTGACCGGGCGGCTGCGCGGCACCGAGGCGCAGCTCGCGGCACTGGTGAAACGCGGGCTCGCCTTCCGCCACCCGAGACCGCCGCACGACCACTTCCTCACCCCCGCCGGGCACCGGATACGCGAGGCCCCGCCCGAGCGGCCCCCCACCGGGGAGCCGCGGCCGGACGGGGCGGCCGGGGGCGGCAGGGGGGACGGGGACGACGGGGTGTTCGCGGCCCGGCCCGGCGGTGCCGAGGAGCCGGCCGCGTCGGGTCCTGCGCGGCTGCGGGAGGTGCACAGCGCCTGGCAGGGGCTGCTGGAGCTGCGCCGGATGACCAACCCCGACGGCGCCGTGGACCGTCCGTGCGGCTGGGAGCGGGCGCATCTGGTGCGGGCCGCCGCGCTCGCCCTGGAGGCGGCGGGGCACCGCCCGGAGGGAGCGGACGCGGACGGCTACCGGGTACGGGCGACCCCGCAGCCGGAGGCGGTCGCCGTGTACGCGCCGGACCCCGGGACGCTGGCGGCCTGCGCGGCCACCCTGGAGGGCGCGGGCTGGCAGCCGGGCGAGTGCACCGAGCCGCGGACGGGGGTGCGCTATCTGCTGGCCTCACCGCGCCGGGTGTGAGCGGCATGCCAGGATCGACGGACCGTCAGAGACGAACACGAGAAGGGCGAGCAGTGACCGAACCGTTTTCCGTGCGAGTGACCGTCCGCGGCTACGAGACCGATGTGCAGGGCCACCTCAACCAGGCGGTGTATCTCAACTACGCGGAGCACGCCCGCTGGTCGCTGCTGCGGGCGGCCGGGGTGAGCCAGACCGAGCTGATAGGCAGGGGGGTGGGTCCGGTGACGCTGGAGACGACGATCCGCTACCGGCGTGAGCTGCTCGCCGGCGACGAGGCCGACGTGACGTGCGCGTTCGAGTGGGGCGACGGCAAGACCTTCCGGGTCCTGCAGGAGATCCGCAGGACGGACGGCACCGTGGCGGCCGAGATCACCGCGGTCGGCGGCCTGCTGGACCTGACGGAGCGCAGACTGGTCGCCGACCCGGGCAAGAGGTTCGCCGAACTCGCCGCCGATCCGGCCCTGTTCGGCCTGTAGCCGCCCTGCGGTCTACGCGTCGAGCGGCTCCGGGCGGTGCTCGGCGTCGTAGGCCGCCCGGGCCTCGGCGATGTACACCCGGTTCCGCTCGGCCCAGTCGGTCAGCCGCTGCAGCGTCTCGTGCAGCTCGTGGGCGACGGGCGTGAGGGCGTACTCCACCTTCGGCGGCACCGTGGGGTGCACGGTGCGCGTCACGAGGCCGTCCCGCTCCAGGTTGCGCAGCGTGAGGGTGAGCATGCGGCGGCTGATGCCCTCGATGCCGCGCTCCAACTCGGTGAAGCGGATGGGTCCGTGAGCGGCGGCGACCAGGATCTGCACGCTCCATTTGCCGGCCACCCTGTCAAGAACTTCCCGGACCGGGCAGGCGTGCGCGTTCACTTCCTGGACGGTAACAGCGGTGTTCCTCTGGTACATCGGACTGCCTCCTTACGCCGGACCCCATGGTCACCCACGATGAACCCCGTTACAAGTCGTGCACCAAGGTATGCGGGAGGAACGGGGAGCATGTCGGCCACCATCGAGAACGGTCCGTCACCGGTGACGGCGGCACCGCCACGCGCGTACTCCCGCTGGACGTCGCTCGCCGTCCTGTGCGCGGGCACGCTGATGACGGTCCTGGACGGCACCGTCGTCACGGTCGCGCTGCCCGCGGTCCAGCGCGACCTCGGCTTCGGCGGAGCCGGCCTCGCCTGGGTCGTCAACGCCTATCTGATCGCCTTCGGCGGGCTGCTGCTGCTGACGGGCCGGCTGGGCGACCTGGTGGGCCGCAAGCGGATGTTCACGGCGGGGCTCGCCGTCTTCACGGTCGCCTCCGTGCTGTGCGGTACGGCGACCGGGCAGGCCACGCTGATCGCGGCACGGGCGCTGCAGGGGGCCGGCGGGGCGATGGCGTCGGCCGTGGTGCTCGGCATGCTGGTGGCGCTGTTCCCGGAGCCGCGCGAACAGGGCCGTGCCATCGCGGTGTTCAGCGCGGTCGGCGCGGCGGGCGGCGCCCTCGGCACCTTCCTCGGCGGCGCCCTGACCCAGGCGCTGAACTGGCACTGGATCTTCCTGATCAATCTGCCGATCGGCGTGGCCGCCTGGACGTCAGCGGTGCGGATCCTGCCCCCGGAGCGCGGCGAGGGCCTCGGCAAGGGCGCCGACTACCCCGGAGCCGCGCTGGTCACGGGCGCGCTGATGCTCACCGTGTACGTGATCGTCGGCGCCGGGGACACGTCCCTGCCCGCCACCCTGCTGCTCGCGGCCCTCGCCCTCGCCCTGTTCACGGCGTTCGCCCTGCGCCAGGCCCGGGCCGTCCGCCCGCTGCTGCGGCTGCGCCTGTTCCGCTCCCGGCTGCTGACCGGCACCAACGCGGTCCAGGTCCTGATGATCGCCACGATGTACGGCTTCCAGTTCGTCGGCGCGCTGTATCTGCAACGGGTGCTCGGCTACGGCGCGTTGGCGACCGGTACCGCGTTCCTCCCGGCACCGGTCGTGATCGGCCTGCTGATGCTGGGCCTGTCCGCGCGGACCGTGGCCCGGTTCGGTCCCTACCGGGTGCTGCTGGCGGGGCTGGGGCTGATCACCGCCGGCATGGCCCTGCTGAGCCGCGCCGGCGCCGACGGCTCCTACACCGCCGACGTGCTGCCCGCGATGCTGCTGCTCGGCGCCGGGTTCGCCGCGGCGATGCCCGCACTGACCGGCCTGGCGATGTCCGGCGCCCGCGCGGAGGACGCGGGACTGGCGTCCGGCCTGTTCAACACGACCCAGGTGGTGGGCGGTTCGCTGGGCCTGGCGGCCCTGACCGCGCTGGCGGCGTGCCGCACCGGAGCCCTGCTCGACCGGGGCGCGGAACTGGTCCCGGCCACGGCGGAGGGCTACCGGCTGGCGTTCCGGGTGGCGGCCGGGATCGCGGTGGCGGCGCTGGTCCTGGCGGCGGCGGTGCTGCGCCCGCGCCGGGACCTCACCCCGCGCTGAACGCCTCGCGGTGGGCCTGCGCCCACTCCCGGTACGCCCGGGCGGGCCTGCCCAGCACCTCGGGTACGTCCGCGGTGACCACCGCGTTGCCCCCGTCCCGGACGAACGCGGTGCTGAGCAGGACGGCTTCCGCCTGTGCGTCGTCGAATCCCCAGGCGGTGCGCAGGAAGCCGCGGGTCTCGTCCGGTGAGAGGTTCCGGGCGGTGACCGGGCGGCCCAGCACCGAGGCGAGGACGGCCACCTGGTCCGGGAGGCTGATCGCCGCCGGCCCGGTCAGGGTGTACGTCCGTCCCGCGTGCCGCCCGTCGAGCAGGGCCCGTACCGCCACCGCGGCCACGTCGCGCGGGTCGATGACGCCGGACGTGCCGTCCCCCGTCATGTTGGGCACGGGCTCCCCCGCCCGGACCGCCCCGGCCCAGCTCAGCGTGTTCGAGGCGAACGTCGACGGCCGCAGGACCACCCACTCGGCCCCGCTCTCCCGCACGGCGCGCTCACCCTCCACGTGCCATCGGCCGAAGGGGCCGAGCGCGGGCTCGCCCGTCCCGACGGCGGACAGCTTCACCAGCCGGCGCACCCCCGCCGCGCGGGCCGCCGCGACCACGGCGGTGTCCTGCCCCTCGTCCGGACCGGGCGGACGCAGGAGGAACGCGGCCGTCACGCCGGCCGTCGCCGCCCGCAGGGAGTCCGGGTCGCGCAGGTCACCGCGCACCGCCTCCACCCCTTCGGGAACCCGGGCCTTCGCGGGGTCGCGGGTCAGGGCGCGCACCGCCTCGCCGCGCTCCGCGAGCTGTCGTACGACCTCAACTCCGATGGTGCCCGTGGCACCCGTCACCAGAATCATGGCTCCACGGTGGACCCGCCGGGCCGTCTGCTTCTTGTAGATTCCGGCACGGTTCGGCCGCCCGGAGGCCGGTGGGACGCGGCTACCTTTGAGGGATGCCGACTGCCACCGCCGAGCGCGGTCCGACCACGCCCGAGGTGCTGCGCCCCTGGATCACGGGGGTGCGGACCCTGTCCCCGGCCGGCCCGGCCGAGGAGACCTTCGTCCGGCTCCCCGCCGCCGAGACCCGGGTGGTGCTCCGGGTGAGCGCGGACGGGCGGCGTGACGTCCTGGCCGTCGGGCCGCGGGTGCGGGCCTCCTACCACCCGGGCAAGGCCGACCTCTCGTGTGTGGAGCTGCGTCTCGCGCCCGGCACCGCCCGTCCCCTCCTGGGCGTTCCGGCCTCCGCGCTGGTCGGCCGGGCCGTGCCGCTGGAGGAGCTGCCCGGCGGCACACCGCGCCGGCTCGCTGCCGCGCTGCGCCCGCTGGACCCGCGCGAGGCGTCCGCGCAGCTGGCCGAGGCGCTGCCCGCCCTGCTGTCGGCCGCGGCGGACCCCGCCCGTACGGCGCTGCTGCGGGCGGGGGTCGACGCGCTGTCGGTCCGGCTGGACCGGAAACCCGCGCAGGTGCGCCAGGTGGCCCGCGAACTCGCCGTGAGCGAGCGCCAGTTGCGCAACCTGTTCGCGGAAGGCGTCGGTGTCTCGCCGAAGCACTACGCCCGCATCGACCGGGTTCGCACGGTCGTCACGCGGGCCCCGAGCGCCCCCTGGTCCGACCTCGCCGCCGCCACCGGCTACTACGACCAGGCGCACCTGACGACCGACTTCCGGTCCCTGATGGGCGTCCCGCCCCGCGCCTACTTCACCGGCCGGCTGCCCGCGGCCACTCCCTGCCGGGCCGGTACCCGGGCGTAGGAACCAGGTGCGCGCCACGGCCCCCGCAGCGGCTGACCTTCTCCCGTGGACTGCGGCCGGTCAGCGAGGACTTCGTGCCCGAGCCGCCGGCGGTCGGCGGGCTGGCGCGGGAGCGGCTGAAGGAGCGGGGCGCGGAACCGGGCGTCACCCTGGCCGAGTTCAGTGCCTGGCCAAGGGCACCATGCCTCGGCAGTCGCCGTCCCGGCGCCGCCACACGCACCACGCCCTCGACGACGCGATCGAACAGGCCGAGCTGCTCACGAACCTCCTGACGTGGCCGGGTCCTTCCTGAGAGGGACCGGCACCTGGTTGAAGCCGTAGTACAGGGCCAGGAGGCCGTGTGCGGCCAGGGTGAGCGGGGCGGAGACGAAGGCCAGGCCGACCGTGAGGGGATAGCCGAGGGAGCCGAGGGCGAACCGGGCGCGGGTCGCCCGCGCCGCGGTGACGTCGACGCGGGCGTCGAAGAGGTGGCCGGTGCGGGTCAGGTGCCACCACAGGGCCTGGTAGGCGAGGGCCATGGTGACCATCACCAGGCTGTAGACCGCCGCCGCCACGTGGGAGGCCGTGTCCTCGCGCAGGTACTCGGCGAGCATCGCGGTAGGCCAGGGCACGACGGCCACGACCATCAGCACCAGCAGGTTCAGGAACATCAGCGTCCGGTCGACCCGGGCGACGTAGCTGAACAGCTGGTGGTGGTTGACCCACATGATGCCGACGACCAGGAAGCTCACCACGTAGGCGGCGTACGACGGCCACTGGGCGCCCAGCGCCTGCCACAGGCCGCCGTGTTCCCCCGCCCGGGGCACCTTGATGTCCAGGACGAGCAGGGTGATGGCGATGGCGAACACGCCGTCGCTGAAGGCCTCGACGCGGCCGGACTCGTTCATGACACCCAGCGTGCACCACGCGGGGCGGGGCGAGCACGGCGTTTGCCGTACCCGCCCCGCCCCGCCGGTTCAGTGTGCCGCGGCGATCTCCTCCCCCGCCTCCATCGGGTGGGTGACGTCCTGGGCCTCGTGGTTCCTGCCGAGGTGGTTGAAGAGCAGGTTGAGCACCACGGCCGTCACACAGCCGGTGGAGATGCCCGAGTCCAGGACGATCTTCGCGGTCTGCGGGAACGCGTGGTAGAACTCCGGCGCGGTGATCGGGATGATGCCGACCGCCAGGGAGACGGCGACGATCAGGACGTTGTTGTCCCGGTCGAGGCCGGCCCGCATGAGGGTCTGGATGCCGCTCGCGGCGACCGAGCCGAACAGGACGACGCCGGCGCCGCCGAGGACCGGGCGGGGCACGACCGCGATCAGCGAGGCGGCCATCGGGCACAGGCCCATCAGCACCAGGAAGCCGCCTCCGGTCGCGACGACGTACCGGCTGCGGATCCGTGTCATCGCCACCAGGCCGATGTTCTGGGCGAAGGCGCTGCACATGAAGCCGTTGAACAGCGGGCTGAGCGCCGAGCCGAGGGTGTCGGCGCGCAGGCCGGCCGCGATCGTCCGCTCGTCGGCCGGGCGTTCCACGATCTCGCCGAGGGCGAGCATGTCGGCGGTGGACTCCGTCATCGAGACCACCATCACCACGCACAGCGAGAGGATGGCGGCGAGCTGGAACTGGGGGGCGCCGAAGTGGAACGGGGTGGGGAAGCCCACCACGTCGGCGTGGGCGACGGGGCTGAAGTCGGTGACCCCGAACGGTATCGCGACGAGGGTGCCGCAGATCAGGCCGAGCAGGACGGCGACCTGCTTGACGAAGCCGCGGGTGAAGCGGCGCAGCAGCAGGACGATCAGCAGGGTGACGCCGGCCAGCGCGAGGTAGGTCGTCGAGCCGTAGTCGTCGGCGCTGGGGTCGGGCCCCTGGGCCCAGCCGAAGGCGACCGGCAGCAGGGAGACACCGATCAGGGTGATGACCGAGCCGGTGACCACCGGCGGGAAGAAACGGATCGCCTTGCTGAAGAACGGAGCGGCGACGAAGCCGAGAAGACCGGCGACGATGACCGCGCCGAAGATGATCGGCAGGGCGTCGGACTTGTCGTGGGTGGAGGCGACCACCGCGGTCATGGGGGCGACACCGGCGAAGGTGACGCCGTTGACGAAGGGCAGCCGGGCACCGATCTTCCAGATGCCGAGCGTCTGCAGGAAGGTGGCGAGGCCCGCGGTGAACAGGCAGGCGCCGGTGAGGAAGGTCAGATCGGTACCGGAGAGGCCTACGGCCGCGCCGACGATCAGGGGTGGGGCTACGACTCCGGCGTACATGGCGGCCACGTGCTGCAGGCCGCTCGTCGCCATCTTGAGGGCGGGGAGTTTTTCGTCTACGGGATGGGCGGCCACGGCTGCTCCTCCGGGCGGGTAACACGTCGTGGGGCGACGTGGGTTTCATGGAGGTGGTGCGGGTGGTCGTGCGGGACCGTGACGGGGGTGGGGCGACGAGACTCGAGCGGGGGGTGGGGACTGGTGACCGTACCGGGGCGGGGGCGGGGGCGCGGGGCCCCCCCCCGGGGGGCCGGGTAACCCCCCCAAACC
>NZ_JBFBBK010000019.1:0-165822 GCF_040682635.1 Streptomyces sp. NPDC051133 | reverse complement strand
GAGGACGTCGGGGTGGCGCAGCAGGGTGAGGGTCGTGTTGGTGATGGCGTTGACGGTGGTCTCGTGGCCGGCGACCAGGAGCAGCACCCGGACGGGATGTCCGGGAGAGCGAGCCGTGGGGGTTCAGGGAGCGAGGACGCGGGCGCGGCAGACCGACGGCGTGCCCCAGGAGGAGCGCAGGGCGCGGGCCTTGCGGATCCACAGGGACAGGTCCAGCTCGTCGGTGTAGCCCAGGGCGCCGTGGACCTGCAGCGCGGTGCGGGCCGCGGCACAGGCCGCCTCGCAGGCGGAGACCTTCGCCGCGGCGATCTCCCGCCCGGCGCCCGGGTCGTGCGCGGCGAGGGCCAGGGCGGCGGCGTGGACCAGCGGCCGGGCGAACTCCAGGGCGAGGAGGGTGTCGGCCAGCCGGTGCTTCACCGCCTGGAAGGAGCCGATGACCACCCCGAACTGGACGCGGTGCCGGGCGTGTTCGACGGTCCGGTCCAGGAGGGCGCGGCCCAGCCCGAGGGCCTGGGCGGCGGTGGCCAGCCGGGCGACCTCGGCGGCGTACGCGGCCGCGGCGGCCACTTCGGGCCCCTGCGCCAGGACGGTTCCGCCGGCGGGGCGGGCCAGGCGGCGGGCCGGGTCGAGCGAGTGCTGCAGGGCGCCGTGGTCCTGTGCCAGCCGTACGGTGTCGCGCTCGACGACGAACACCGCGTCGGCGGCGTCGGCGTCCAGGGCGTAGGGGCTGTCGGGGGAGAGCAGGCACAGGGAGGCGATCGTCTTGCCGGAGGCGATTCCGGGCAGCCAGACGGCGGCCGTCCTCTCGTCGCCGAGGCGGTCCAGCAGCGCGGCCGCCGCCACCGTCTCCACCAGCGGGCCCGGCACCGCGTGACGGCCCAACTCGGTGAAGGAGACGGCCAGCTCGGCCGGCAGCACGCCGAGACCCCCCTGCTCCTCGGGCACCGCGAGGCCGAAGACCCCCGCCTCCGCCAGCCGGGTCCACAGGGCGCGTCCGGGACCGTGATCGCCCTTCGCCCAGGCACGGACGGCCGCGGGGGTGCCGGCCGCCGCCAGCATGCCGTCCAGCGAGCGGGCGAACTCCCGCTGCTCGTCGTCGAGGAGGAACCGCATCACCGGCGTCCCTTCGGCAGGCCGAGCAGCCGCTCGGCGATGATGTCGCGCTGGATCTCGTTGGTGCCGGCGTAGACGGGACCGGCGAGGGAGAAGGTGTAGCCCTCGGCCCAGCCGCCGTGCGCGGGCGCCTCCCCGGCATCGTCGGCGAGTTCGCCGTACGGGCCGAGCAGGTCCAGGGCGGTCTCGTGCAGGGCGATGTCCAGCTCGGACCAGAACACCTTGTTGAGGCTCGACTCCGCGCCGATCGCTTCTCCCGCCGCCAGGCGCGAGGCGTTGGCGTAGGTGAACAGCTCGTAGGCGCGGGCGCCGATCACCGCGTCGGCGACCCGGTCGCGCAGCGCGGTGTCGGCGGGGTCCGCCGCGGAGCGCCACAGCGCGGTGAGGCGGTCGGCCGCCGCCGTGAAGCGGCCGGGGCTGCGCAGGGTGAGCCCGCGCTCGTTGCCCGCGGTGCTCATCGCGACCCGCCAGCCCTGCCCGGGCTCGCCGATGACGTCCTCGTCCGGCACGAAGACGTCGTCCAGGAACAGCTCGGCGAAGGCCGGTTTGCCGTCGAGCCGCCCGATGGGCCGTACGGTCACCCCCTCGGCGTCCAGCGGGAACATCAGGTACGTCAGCCCCCGGTGGGGCTTGCCCGCGTCCGTTCCGGCCCGGTCGCTTCGGAACAGGCCGAAGGCGCGGTCGGCGAACGCGGCCCGCGACGACCAGGTCTTCTGGCCGCTGAGCAGCCAGCCGCCGTCGGTGCGCCGGGCCGTGGAACGCAGCGAGGCGAGGTCCGAACCTGCCTCCGGTTCGGACCAGGCCTGCGCCCAGATCACCTCGCCGCTCGCCATGGACGGCAGGACGCGGGCGCGCTGCTCGGCCGTGCCGTGCTCGAACAGGGTCGGGGCCAGCAGGCTGATGCCGTTCTGGCCGACCCGGCCGGGCGCGCCGGCCGCGTAGTACTCCTCCTCGAAGACCAGCCACTGGACGATCGAGGCGCCCCGGCCGCCGAACTCCTCGGGCCAGGAGACCACCGACCAGCGGTCGGCGGACAACGTGCGCTCCCATTCCCGGTGGGCCGCGAAACCCTCCGCCGTCTCCAGCGAGGGCAGCGGGTGCGCGGGCACGTGCGCGGCCAGCCAGGCCCGGGCCTCCGCCCGGAAGGCGTCGTCCGCAGCGGTGAAGACGAGATCCATCAGGCCCCCGCCTCCGCCCCGCCGGCCGCCTTCATCGCGCGGACGTCCATACCGCCGAGCGCGTCCTTCGCGGTCTCGGCGTTGTGCGCGTGGGCGAGGTGGTGCAGCCCGAAGACCGAGTCCATGCCGGCGTGCATCCCCTGCAGGTCCTCGGCCTGGTTGACGGCACGCTTGGTCAGGGCCAGGCCCAGACGCGGCATCTCGGCGATCCGGTGCGCCAACTCCATGGTGCGAGCGGCCAGTTCGTCGCGCGGTACGACACGGTTGACCATGCCGATCTCGTACGCCCGCCGGGCGCTCATCCGCTCGCCGGTGTAGAGGAACTCCTTGGCGATCCGCGGTGGCATCACCCACGGGTGGGCGAAGTACTCGACGCCCGGGATGCCCATGCGGACCACCGGGTCGGCGAAGAACGCGTCGTCGGCGGCGACGACGAGGTCGCACACCCAGGCCAGCATCAGCCCGCCGGCGACGCAGGCCCCCTGCACCGACGCGATCGCCGGCTTGGGCAGCTCGCGCCAGCGGCGGCACATGCCCAGGTAGACCTCCGACTCGCGGGCGAAGCGGCTCTCCGCACCCTGCTTGTCGGAGTGGTCCCACCACAGTCCCGCCGTGCGGTCGAACGGCAGCTGGGCGTCCCGCTCGGGGGTGCCGATGTCGTGGCCGGCGGAGAAGTGCTCCCCCGCTCCGGCGAGGACGACGACCTTGACCTCGTCGTCGTCGGCCGCGCGGTAGAAGGCCCGGTCCAGGGCGTAGGTCATCGCGGAGTTCTGGGCGTTGCGGTAGGCGGGCCGGTCCATCGTGACCACGGCGACGGGGCCGTGGCGTTCGTAGCGGACGGGCTGCGGGGTCGCGGTGCGGGCGGCGGACATCCACCCCTCCTTTTCTAACAAGTGTTTGGTAGGTTAACGTGCGAGCCGTCAGCCGTCGAGCGTCCGGAGCCGTCCATGAGCAGCGTCGAGGAGTTCCGCACCGAGGTCCGCGCCTGGCTGCGCGCCAACCTCACCGGCGAGTTCGCCGGCCTGCGCGGACGCGGCGGCCCCGGCCGCGAACACGAGGCGTTCGCCGAACGCCTCGCCTGGGAACGGCACATGGCGGCCGCCGGCTGGACCTGCGTCGGCTGGCCGGCGGAGTACGGCGGCCGGGGCGCGACCCTCGAACAGCAGGTGGCCTTCCACGAGGAGTACGCCCTCGCGGACGCCCCCGCCCGCGTGAACCACATCGGCGAGCAGCTCCTCGGGCCCACCCTCATCGCCTTCGGCACGCCGGAGCAGCGCGCACGCTTCCTCGCGCCGATCGTCGCCGTCGAGGAGCTGTGGTGCCAGGGTTACAGCGAGCCGGACGCCGGGTCGGACCTGGCGAACGTACGGACCCGGGCCGAACGCGACGGCGCGGACTGGGTGGTGACGGGGCAGAAGACCTGGACCTCGCTCGCGCACGAGTCCGACTGGTGCTTCGTCGTCGTCCGCACCGAACCCGGCTCCGTCCGCCACGCCGGACTGTCCTACCTGCTGGTTCCGCTGGACCAGCCCGGTGTGCGGATCCGGCCCATCACCCAGCTGACCGGCACCTCCGAGTTCAACGAGGTGTTCTTCGACGGGGCCCGCACCCCGGCCCGCAACGTCGTCGGCGCCCCCGGGGAGGGCTGGAAGGTCGCCATGGCCACCCTCGGCTTCGAACGGGGCGTGTCCACGCTCGGCCAACAGGTCGGCTTCCGGCGCGAGCTGGAGGCGCTGACCGAACTCGCCCGGCGCACCGGGGCGGCCGCGGACCCGCTGATCCGCGACCGCATCGCCCGCGCCTGGACGGGCCTCGCGACCATCCGGTTCAACGCCCTGCGCATGCTGGAGGGCGTGACGGCCGGAGCGCCGGGCCCGGAGGCGTCCATCGGAAAGATCTTCTGGGCCACATGGCACCGGGAACTGGGCGAACTCGCCATGGACGTCTGCGGCGCCGCCGGCACGCTGGCCGCCGGCGCACCGTACGACCTCGACCCCTGGCAGCGGCTGTTCCTCTTCGCCCGCGCCGACACGATCTACGCCGGCTCCAACGAGATCCAGCGGAACATCATCGCCGAACGCGTCCTCGGCCTGCCCAAGGAGGCCCGCCCGTGAACCCCTCCGCCCCGAAGCCCGCAGCCCCGACCCCCTCCGCCCCGGACCTGTCCGCCCCGAACCCGTGCACGCCGGACCTGTCCGCCCCGCCCCCGTACGTCCCCGGCCACTGCCTCCTGCGCGGCCGCACCGCCGTCGTCACCGCCGCAGCCGGCGCCGGCATCGGCGGCGCCACCGCCCGCCGGCTGCTGGAGGAGGGCGCCCGCGTCGTCCTCTCCGACGCCCACGCCCGCAGACTGGAGGAGTCCGCGGCCGAACTGACCGCGGACTTCGGCGCGGACCGCGTCGCCGCGCTGCCCTGCGACGTCACCGACGAGACCCAGGTCGCCGCACTGTTCGAGTTCGCCGAGGAACGGCACGGCCGCCTCGACGTCGTCGTCAACAACGCCGGACTCGGCGGCACCGCCGACCTCGTCGAGATGACCGACGAGCAGTGGGGAAGGGTTCTCGACGTCACCTTGAACGGCACCTTCCGCTGCACCCGCGCCGCACTGCGCCGGATGAAGGCGACAGGCGGCGGGGGCGTCGTCGTCAACAACGCCTCGGTGATCGGCTGGCGGGCGCAGAAGGGCCAGGCGCACTACGCCGCCGCCAAGGCCGGCGTCATGGCGCTCACCCGCTGCGCCGCTCTCGAAGCCGCCGAGTACGGGGTACGGGTCAACGCGGTGGCGCCCAGTCTCGCCATGCACCCGCACCTGGTGAAGGTCACCACGCCGGAGCTGCTGGCGGACCTCACCTCCCGCGAGGCGTTCGGCCGCCATGCCGAGCCGTGGGAGGTGGCCAACGTGATCGTCTTCCTGGCGTCCGGCTACTCCTCGTACATGACGGGGGAGATCGTGTCCGTCAGCAGCCGGCACGCGTGAGGCGACAATGACCGCGTGCCGAAGAACAGCAGCAAGAAGACCATGGTGAGCCCGTCCCCCGAGCGGCGGGAGGAACTCCTCGCGACCGCCGCCGAGGTGTTCGCCGAACAGGGCTACAAGGCCACCACCGTCCGCAGGATCGCCGACCACGCCGGGATGCTCGCGGGCAGCCTCTACTACCACTTCGACTCCAAGGAGTCGATGCTGGAGGAGATCCTGCGGACCTTCCTCGACGAGCTGTGGGACGGCTACGACACCGTCCTGGCGTCGGGACGCGGGCCGCGCGAGACCCTGGAGGCCCTGGTCACGGAGTCGTTCCGGGAGATCGACCGGCACCGCGCGGCCGTCGCGATCTACCAGAAGGAGAGCAGGCAGCTCGTCGCCCAGGACCGGTTCGCGTTCCTCGCCGAGTCCCAGCGCCGGTTCGAGAAGGCGTGGCTGTCCACGCTGGAACGCGGGGTCGGCGAACGCGTCTTCCGCGCCGACCTCGACGTCCGGCTCACCTACCGCTTCGTGCGCGACACCGTGTGGGTCGCCGCGTCCTGGTACCAGCCGGGCGGACAGCACAGCCCCGAGGAGATCGCCCGCCAGTACCTGTCGATGGTGCTGGAGGGCATCGCCCTGCGCACCCGACACGACGTCGCAGACACCGAATCAGTCGAATGAGGAGTGGCCATGGCCGAGGCATACATCGTCGAAGCGGTCCGCACGCCCGTCGGGCGGCGCGGCGGAGGACTCGGCGCGGTCCACCCCGCCGATCTCGGCGCCCACGTGCTGGCGGCGCTGATGACGCGCGCGGGCGTCGACCCGGCCGCCGTCGAGGACGTCGTCTTCGGCTGCCTGGACACCGTCGGCCCACAGGCCGGCGACATAGCCCGCACCTGCTGGCTGGCGGCCGGACTGCCCGAGGAGGTGCCGGGCGTCACGGTGGACCGTCAGTGCGGCTCCTCGCAGCAGGCCCTGCACTTCGCCGCCCAGGGCGTCCTCTCCGGCACCCAGGACCTCGTGGTGGCGGGCGGCGTGCAGAACATGTCGCAGATCCCCATCGCCTTCGCAAGCCGCCAGGCCGCGGAGCCCCTCGGGCTGACCGAGGGCCCGTACGCCGGCTCCCGGGGCTGGCGGGCCCGGTACGGCACCCGGCCGGTCAACCAGTTCCACGGCGCCGAACTCATCGCCGAACGGTGGGACATCTCCCGCCGCGCCATGGAGGAGTTCGCGCTCCGCTCCCACCAGCGGGCGGTCCGGGCCATCGACGAGGGCCGCTTCGCGCGCGAACTCGTCCCGTACGGAGACGTGACGGCCGACGAGGGCCCGCGCCGCGACACCAGCCTGGAGAAGATGGCGAACCTCAAGCCGCTGGTCGAGGACGGCCGGCTGACCGCCGCCGTCTCCTCCCAGGTCTCCGACGGCGCCTCCGCGATGCTGCTGGCGAGCGAACGGGCCGTGCGGGAGCACGGTCTGACGCCCCGGGCCCGCATCCACCACCTGTCGGTGCGCGCGGAGGACCCGGTCCGGATGCTGTCCGCGCCGATCCCCGCCACGGCGTACGCGCTGAAGAAGGCCCGGATGACGCTCGACGACATCGACCTGGTCGAGATCAACGAGGCGTTCGCGTCCGTCGTGCTGGCCTGGCTGAAGGAGACCGGCGCCGACCCGGACAAGGTCAACGTCAACGGCGGCGCCATCGCCCTCGGACACCCCCTGGGCGCCACCGGCACCAAGCTCATGACCACGCTGCTGCACGAACTGGAACGCACCGGCGGCCGCTACGGCCTGCAGACGATGTGCGAGGGCGGCGGCCAGGCCAACGTCACCATCGTCGAACGACTCTGAACCGCGCCGCCCGCCCGCGGACGGCCCGCCGGACCGGCCACGGGCGGGCGGTCGTCCACGCCTCGGGGCGACACCAGCACCGGGCCCTCGCTCCCGCGGAACACATGGGCCGTCCGGGCTCCACGATCCCGCCGCCGGGCACCTCGCCGTCGAACCACCGGTCCACGCAGGTCCAGTGGTAGGGATGGCCCAGATGCTCCCCGGTCAGGCCCGTGACGTCCGCGAACTCCTGCTCCCACAAGGTGATCAGGCCGGGGTGATTCCTCACTTCAGCAGATGGGCGCGGAGCTTCGCCAGGGTCGGGGCGTCCAGGCCGAGGCCCCGCGTCAGATAGCCGTACAGGCCGCCGTAGTCGCGTTCGGCCTGGTCCAGGGCTGCCGCGAGGTAGTCGCCGCGGACTTCCTGGAGCGGGACGAGCAGGTCCGGGTCCTGCATCAGGCCGGCCTGGCGCAGTCCCTCGCGGGTCTTGCGGTCGGCCTCGGCACGGAAGGAGTTGGAGAGCAGGTAGTCCCGCTCCGCGGTCCGGGACGGGACGCCGAGGGCGCGCAGCAGCAGATAACTCATCCAGCCGGTGCGGTCCTTGCCGGAGGTGCAGTGGTACAGCAGCGGGGACCGCTCGTGGTCCGCGATGTCCCGCAACGTGGCGGCGAATTGACGGCGGTCGTCCGCGTCGGTGACGAAGGTGCGGTAGACGGCGCGCATCAGCCGCTCCGCCTTCCCGTCGCCCAGCACCTCCCGCTGCCTGACCGGGTCCCGGGAGCCGATGACCCCCAGGACGGTGGCGGACAGGCCGAGGTCGTCCACGGGCCGGGAGACCGCGGTGAGGCCGTCCGGCAGGCGGTCGGCGCCGTCGCGGCCGACCTCGTCCGCAAGACGGAAGTCCACGACGGTGCGCAGGTGCAGCGCGGACAGTTCCGCGACGTCCGCGTCGGTCAGCTTCCCTAGGGCGTCGGCGCGGAAGACCCGGCCGTAGCGCACCTCGCGGCCCGTGCCGGTGCGGTAGCCACCGAGGTCGCGGACGTTGACCGCCCCGTCGAGCACGACGGGGCGTACGCCCGCCTCGCCGGTGGCACGAGGGGCGCCGGCGGTGGCCGCGGGCGGTGCCGGGGAAGCACCGGCCGCGACATGAGCGGGGACACAGCCGAGGGCCACGGCGGAGACCACCGCTGCGGTCGTCCGGCGGAAACGCGTAGCACGCATGAGATCGACTCCAAGGGTGGGGAGGTTCCCTGAGGGAGCGGGGTGCGGCCCGTCAGCCCGCGTGGGGCAGGGCGCGGAGAGTGGCCTGTGCCTCGGCCATGATCCGGTCGACGAGGTCGGCGCAGCTGGGCAGGTCGCCGATGAGCCCGGCGACCTGACCGGACGCCATCACGCCGAGATCGGTACGGCCCTCGACCATCGAGGCCTTCAGCAGCATGGGCGTGTTGGCGGCCAGCAGCACCTGACTCCAGGACAGGTCCCTGCCGTGCTTCATCGCCAGGCCGTCGCGCACCATCCGCGCCCAGCTCATACCGGTGTGCTTCTTGAAGGCCGTGGCGTGGCGGACCGCCCGCAGCAGCGCGGCGGCCCGGCCCGAACGCTCCAGCGCGTCCACCAGTTCGGTGCGCAGCATCCGGTGCGGCAGACCGTCCACCTTGGTGGTGACGGTGACGTCCCTGACGGTCGCGGCCAGGTACTCGGCCTTGACCGCGTCCGGGACGGTGCTGTCGGCGGTGAGGAGGAACCGGGTGCCCATGGCGATCCCGGCGGCGCCGTAGGCGAGCGCGGCGACCAGGCCGCGGCCGTCGTGGAAGCCGCCGGCCGCGATCACCGGGATGTCCACCGCGCCGACCACCTGGGGGAGCAGGACGCTGGTGGCGACGTTCCCGGTGTGGCCGCCGCCCTCCCCGCCCTGCACCAGGACCGCGTCGGCGCCCCACGCGGCGACCTTCACGGCGTGCCGCTCGGCACCGACGGACGGGATGACGACCACCCCGGCGTCCTTCAGCCGCGCGATCAGGTCCCGGGACGGCGCGAGCGCGAACGAGGCGACCTTCACTCCCTCCTCGACGATGATGCGGACCCGTTCGGCCGCGTCCCCGGCATCCGCCCGCAGATTGACGCCGAAGGGCGCGTCCGTACGGGACTTGACCTCGCGGACGGCGGCGCGGAGCCCGTCGGTGGTCATGGTGGCGGAGGCGAGGATGCCCAGGGCCCCGGCTCCGGCGGCGGCGGAGACCAGGCGGGGCCCGGCGACCCACCCCATGCCGGTCTGCACGACGGGGTGCCGCACGCCGACGAGCTTCGTCAGCGGGGTGTCGATCGTGAAGCTCATGCGGGCACCTCGCGCTCGCGCAGCCGCTTCGGGTCGAGGACCTCCCGGATCAGCCGCAGCTCCTCGGCGGTGGGCTCGCGCGTGCGGGGCACCTCGTCGGGGATCGTCAGCGTGAAGCCGGTGGCTTCTACGACCTGCTCGACCGTGACGCCCGGGTGGACCGAGCGCAGGCGCATCGTGCGGTCCGGGGTGTCGAAGTCGAAGACGCCGAGGTCGCTGACGACGTCAGCGATGCGGTGGTGACGGGTCGCGGACGGGCCGGCCGCGGCGGCACGGTCGTAGCCGACACCGCAGACCATGTCGACCCGCTCGACGAACACCCGAGGGGAGTGCCGGGGGACCCAGTAACTCGTCGGATTGTTCAGGGTGTTGACCGGAGCGCCGCGCACGCCGAGCAGTTGCCGGGTGGGCCTGGACCAGTCGCCGATGCAGGAGATGTTCTGGTTGCCGTACCGGTCGAGCTGGCTCGCGCCCATCATCACGTGCCGCCGCCCGGTGGCGACCAGCGCCAGGTGCCCGCGGTACGGCAGCCAGCCCTCGACCGTCCCGGCCCCGGCGCCGAGGGCCGGTACGTCGCCGGCGATCAGCGCCTCGCCGTCGGTGAGCAGCAGCTCGGGGGAGAAGGTGAGCTTCGCCAGCCGGGCCCCGATCGCTGGAACCGTCCCCATGGGGCCGGCCAGCACCTCGCCCGCGCCCCGCCACGCCTCGGCGCAGGCCACCACGCAGTACTCGGCCCGCGTCGTCGTCGTACCCCTGCTCATGCCGCTGCCTCCTCCTCGTGGAAGGCCGCCACCGCGGCCTGGTACGCCTCCTCGTCGCCGGACAGGAACCGCCCGGCGAAGGCCTGCCAGGCGTCGGGGTCGCGGGCGGCCCGGACGTAGGCGCGCTGGAACGCCTCGTCGCGGTCGTAGTCCGGTGCGCAGGAGGTGAAGTGCGCGCCGTTCGGCGTTTCCACCACACCCTCGACGAACGCCCGCTTGACCAGCAGGGTCTGCGGTCCGGCGTCCTTGAGCAGGTCGGCCGTGTCCACGATCCGCTCGCAGGAGACGAACGCTGCGTCGGCGGCCTCGCAGAACAGGTCGTCGAAGTACGGGTCCGGGCCGAGGTACTGGCCGTTGCCGTACGCGTCGGCCCGGTTGAGGTGGACGAGCGCGGCGTCCAGGCGCAGCGCGGGGACGGCGACCAGTTCCTCGCCGTCCTCGTACGGGGAAGTGACGGTCCGCAGCCCGGGGTTGACCCGCATCACGTCGGAGCCGAGGCCGGCCCGGACCGGCAGGAACGGCAGGCGCTGGGCGGCGGCGGTCAGCCCCCACATGAACATCGCCTCGTCCAGCTCCACCATCTCGAACGCACCGCGCTGCCGGGCCGCGGTGAAGTGGGGCTCCAGCGGGACGGAGTCGAGGGTGGCGAAGGCCGCCACCAGCTTGCGGATCTTCCCGGCGGCGGCGAGCAGACCGACGTCCGGGCCGCCGTAGGACACGACGGTCAGATCGGTGACGTCGGAGCGCAGCAGCGCCCGCACCAGCGCCATCGGCTTGCGGCGTGAACCCCAGCCGCCGATGCCGATCGTCATGCCGCTGCGCAGGCGGCCGACGACCTGCCCGGCGGTCATCGTCTTGTTCCTCAACGCCCTTCCTCCTTGGCCGATACGAACGCGTCACGGTGTCTGTCGGCGATGCCGCTGAGGTTCGCCTCGAAGGTGAAGCCCTGCTCGAAGCGGTAGCTGCGGCGGACGTCGACCGGGTCGATGCCGTTGATCGCCGCCTTGGCGAGGCGGATCAGCGAGCCGTCCTTGGCGGCGATCTCCCGGGCCAACTCCAGCGCCGAGGAGCTGAGTTGCTCGCGGGGAACCACCCGCCACACCGAGCCGTGCCGGAGCAGCTCCGCGGCGGTGACGGTGCGCGAGGTGTAGTACAGGGCCCGCATCAGGTGCTGCGGCACCAGCCGGGCGAGGTGGGTGGCCGCGCCCAGGGCGCCGCGGTCCAGCTCGGGCAGGCCGAAGGTCGCGTCCTCGCTCGCCACGATCGCGTCGGCGTTCCCCACCAGGCCGATACCGCCCCCCAGGCAGAAGCCGTGCACGGCGGCGACCACCGGGACCTCGCAGTCGTACACCGCGGAGAACGCCTCGAAGCAGCCGCGGTTGGCACCGATGAGGGCATCGTGCCCGGCCGTGCGCTGCATCTCCTTGATGTCGACGCCGGCGTTGAAGCCCCGGCCCGCGGCGGTGAGGACGACGCAGCGCGCCATCGGGTCGGCCCCGGCGGCGCGCACGGCGGCGGCCAGGTCGTACCAGCCCTGCACGGGAAGGGCGTTGACCGGAGGGAAGTCCACGGTGACGACGGCGACGCCCTCTTCCGGGACGGAGGTGGAGACACCCATGAGCAGATCAGCTACCTTTCCACCAAACGTTTGTTAGGTCGCAAGGTAGCAGCGGTCCGCTCGCTGCGGGAGGTGTCCATTGGCAGCGATCATCGATCTGTCCGGTTCCGTGGCCGTCGTCACCGGTGGAACGCGAGGCGTCGGCGCGGGAATCACCCGGGCCCTGCTCGCCGCGGGCGCGGAGGTCGTGGCCTGCGCGCGGCGCCCTCCGGACAAGCCCGTCGAGGCGGCCGGGCGCACGGCCCGCTTCCTCCCCGCCGACCTGCGCGACCCGGCCGCGGTCGACGCCCTGTTCGAGCGGGTCCGCGACGACCACGGCCGGCTGGACACGCTGGTCAACAACGCCGGGGGCACCCCGTTCCGGCTGCTCGGCGAGGGCGGGGCCGAACGGCACGCCCGGATCGTCGAACTGAACCTCCTCACGCCCCTGAACGCCTCCCTCGCCGCCTACGAGGTGATGCGCCGGCAGGACGGCGGCGGATCGATCGTGATGATCGGCAGCGTCAGCGGGACCCGCCCCTCACCGGGCACCGCGGCCTACGGGGCGGCCAAGGCGGGCCTGGACAACCTCGCCCGCTCCATGGCCGTGGAATGGGCGCCGGCCGTACGCGTGAACACCGTGACCCTCGGCATGGTCCGCACCGAACTGTCCCGGCTGCACTACGGCGACGAGGCCGGTGTCGCCGCCGTCGGCCGCACCGTGCCGCTCGGCCGGCTCGCCGAACCCTCCGACGTCGGCGACGCCTGCGTCTTCCTCGCCTCCGACCGCGCCGCGTACATCAGCGGCGCCAGCCTGCTCGTCCACGGCGCGGGAGAGCGCCCCGCCTTCCTCGACGCCGCAACCGTCAACAGGTGACCGCCTCCGCGGGGATGCGGCTCGGCCGGTCCCCGGGGGCCGGCCGCTCCCTCACCTCCTGCACCTCCTTCACCTCCTTGATTGATCTCATTCCGTCATCGCGTTCCTCGTCGAAAGGATCCAGAGAGCCATGACCACGGGAATCTGCACGGGACGCGTCGCCGTCGTCACCGGCGCGGGCCGCGGACTCGGCCGCGCGCACGCCCTCGCCCTCGCCGCCGAGGGCGCCAAGGTCGTCGTCAACGACCTCGGCGTCGGCCTCGACGGCACGGGCGGCGCCTCGGGGCCGGCCCGGCAGGTCGTCGACGAGATCCGGGCGCGCGGCGGCGAGGCGGTCGGCCACGGCGGTGACATCGCCACCCCCGATGGCGCCGCCTCGCTCATCGCCACCGCCCTGGAGACGTTCGGCCGCCTCGACACCCTGGTCAACAACGCCGGGTTCCTGCGCGACCGCATGCTCGTCAACCTCGACGAGGACGACTGGGACGCCGTCCTGCGCGTCCACCTCAAGGGCCACTTCCTGCCGCTCAGGCACGCCTGCGCGCACTGGCGCGCCGAGGCCAGGGCCGGCCGCACGCCCGAGGCCCGCGTCATCAACACGACCTCCGGCGCCGGACTGCTGGGCAGCGTCGGTCAGGGCAACTACGCCGCCGCCAAGGCCGGCATCGTCGCCCTGACCCTCGTGGCCGCCGCCGAGACGAGCCGCTACGGCGTTCAGGTCAACGCCATCGCCCCGGCCGCCCGCACCCGGATGACCGAGCGGACCTTCGCCGACACCATGGCGGCTCCCGAGGACGGCTTCGACACCATGGCCCCGGAGAACGTCTCCCCCCTCGTCGTCTGGCTGGGCTCCGCCGCCAGCGCCGGGGTGACGGGACGTGTCTTCGAGACCGAGGGCGGCCGGATCACCGTCATGGAGGGCTGGCGACCGGGCCCGACCGCCGACAAGGGCGCCCGCTGGACGCCGGCCGAGGCGGGCGAGGCGACGCTGAAGCTGCTTGCGGAGGCGGAGGTGCCGCAGGCGGTGTACGGGGCGCGGTAGGGAACCCGGACAGCAGCCCCCGTACGCCAAGCGAACGGCCCCGGAAGCCAAGGCCTCCGGGGCCGTTCGCCGTCCTCGCGCAGCACCTTTCCCGGTCAGCGGGAATTCGCGCTCCCCGCCCCCGGCCTCCCCCGCCTAGCCTCCCGGGACAGCCCAACGCCCCGCAGAGGACCCCATGCTCACGGACTTGCAGAGGCAGAACGCGGCTCGGATCCTGCACCGCGCCGAGCACGGCCGTACCCCGGTCGAACCGCTGACCGAGACCTTCCCGCGGATCGACACCGAGGACGCCTACGAGATCCAGCTGGTCAACATCCGGCACCGGCTCGCCGCCGGGGCCGAGGTGCGCGGTCACAAGGTCGGCCTGTCCTCCCCGGTCATGCAGCGGATGATGGGCGTGGACGAGCCGGACTACGGTCACCTGCTCGACGACATGGAACTGAGCCCCGCTCGGCCCGTGCCCGTCACCCGCTACTGCTCCCCGCGCGTCGAGGTCGAGGTCGGCTTCGTCCTCGGCGACGACCTGCCGGGCGCGGACTGCACGCCGGCGGACGTCCTGGCCGCCACCGAACGCGTCGTACCCGCCATCGAGTTGATCGACAGCAGGATCCGCGACTGGCGGATCTCCATCGCCGACACCATCGCCGACAACGCCTCCTCCGCCGGATACGTCATCGGCGAGGGCCGTGACCCGCGCGGGCTGGACCTGACGGCGATCGGCGCGCGGCTGACCGGCGGCGGTGAGCTGCTGGCCGAGGGCCGCAGCGACGCCGTACTCGGTGACCCGGCGCGCTCCGTCGCCTGGCTCGCCCGGACCGTGGCCCGCTTCGGGGTGCCCCTGAAGAGGGGCCATCTGGTGCTGCCCGGCTCCTGCACCCGGGCCGTCGACGTGGCGGCGGGAGCGACCTTCACCGCCGAGTTCACCGAACTGGGCTCGGTCTCCCTCTCGTTCAGCCGAGGTGATTCAAGGAAATGACGCCCACCAAGACCAAGGCGAGCGCCGCGATCGTCGGTTCCGGCAACATCGGCACCGATCTGCTGTACAAGCTGCAGCGCTCCGAACTCGTCGAGCCACGCTGGATGATCGGCGTCGACCCCGCCAGCGAAGGCCTCGCCCGCGCCCGCCGGGCCGGTCTGGAGACGGGCCACGAAGGCGTCGACCGGCTGCTCGCCCGATCCGAACTCCCCGACATCGTCTTCGAGGCCACCTCCGCCCACGTCCACCGGACCAACGCCCCGCGCTACGCCGAACTCGGCATCAAGGCGGTCGACCTGACCCCGGCGGCCGTCGGCCCCGCCGTCGTGCCGCCCGCGAACCTCCGTGAGCACCTCGACAAGCCCAACGTCAACATGATCACCTGCGGCGGGCAGGCCACCATCCCCATGGTGTACGCGGTCTCCCGTGTCGTCCCGGTGGCCTACGCGGAGATCGTCGCCTCGGTGGCCTCCGTCTCCGCCGGCCCCGGAACCCGGGCCAACATCGACGAGTTCACCCGCACCACCTCCCGCGGCATCGAGACCATCGGCGGTGTCGAACGCGGCAAGGCGATCATCATCCTCAACCCCGCCGAGCCGCCGGTCATCATGCGCGACACCGTCTTCTGCGCGATCCCCGAGGACGCCGACCGTGCCGCGATCACCCAGTCCGTCAAGGAGATCGCCGAGCAGGTCGCCGCCTACGTGCCCGGCTACCGGCTGCGCAGTGAACCGCAGTACGACGACCCGCGCCCCGAGAACGGCGGCATGGCGCGCGTCGCGATCTTCCTGGAGGTCGAGGGGGCGGGCGACTACCTGCCGCCGTACGCCGGAAACCTCGACATCATGACCGCCGCCGCCACCAAGGCCGGTGAGGAGTTCGCCAAGGCGCTCCTCGCCCCGGGCACCTGAGGAGCCCCGTCACATGCCCCACGCCGCACACGCCGCACACGCCGCACATGCCGCATATTCGGACACTCTCGACATCCGCGTCACCGACTCCTCGCTGCGCGACGGCTCGCACGCCACCCGGCACCAGTTCACGGCCGAGGACGTACGGTCCGTCGTCGCGGCCCTGGACGACGCCGGCGTGCCGGTGATCGAGGTGACGCACGGCGACGGACTCGGCGGCTCGTCCTTCACCTACGGTTTCTCCAAGACCCCCGAGCAGGAACTGATCAAGGCCGCGGTGGAGACCGCGCGGCAGGCGAAGATCGCCTTCCTGATGCTCCCCGGGCTGGGCGTGAAGGACGACATCCGGGCCGCCCACGGCAACGGCGCGCGCGTGTGCCGCATCGCCACGCACTGCACCGAGGCCGACATCGCCAACCAGCACTTCGGGCTCGCCCGCGACATGGGCCTGGAGACCGTGGGCTTCCTGATGATGGCGCACTCGACGACACCCGGTGAACTCGCCCGGCAGGGCCGCATCATGGCCGACGCGGGCTGCCAGTGCGTGTACGTGGTCGACTCGGCCGGGGCCATGGTCATGGACGACGTCACCGCCCGGGTCGAGGCCCTGGTCACCGAACTGGCGGGCGACGCCCAGGTCGGCTTCCACGGGCACGAGAACCTGGCCCTCGGCACGGGCAATTCGATCGCCGCGGTCAGGGCCGGTGCCCTGCAGATCGACGGCTCCACCCGCCGCCTCGGCGCGGGCGCCGGCAACACCGCCGTCGAGGCGCTGGTCGCCGTCTGCGCCAAGATGGGCATCCGCACCGGCATCGACGTTCTGAAGATCATCGACGCGGCGGAGGACGTGGTCCGCCCGGTGATGGACGACGAGTGCCGCCTCGACCGGCTCGCCCTGCTGATGGGCCACGCCGGGGTCTACTCCAGCTTCCTCAAGCACGCCTACCGGCAGGCCGAGCGCTACGGCGTCTCCGGTGCCGAGATCCTCCTGCGCGCCGGCGAGCGCCGCCTGGTCGGCGGCCAGGAGGACCAGCTCATCGACATCGCCGTGGAACTCGCCGCCCACCGGTGAACCCACCCCCGCTCCGAGCCGTATCCCAGAGCCGCACCCCACCCAGAGCCGCACTGCACAGGAGGAACGGATGACCGCACTCGACGAAGACGTCCGGGTCATCGACGCGGGCAAGCCGCCGGCGCGCTTCGCCCGGGGCTGGCACTGCCTGGGCCTCGCCGACAGCTTCAAGGACGGAAAGCCGCACGAGATCGAGGCGTTCGGCACCAAGCTGGTGGTCTTCCAGGGCCAGGAGGACGGCGAACTGCACGTCCTGAACGCCTACTGCCCGCACATGGGAGGCAACCTCGCCCAGGGCAGCGTCAAGGGTGACGCCGTCGCCTGCCCGTTCCACGACTGGCGCTGGTCGGGCGACGGCCGCTGCGCCGGCATCCCGTACGCGCGCCGCGTGCCGCCCCGCGCCCGCACCCGCGCGTGGACCACCTGCGAGGAGAACAAGCAGCTGTTCGTCTGGCACGACCCGCAGGGCAACCCCCCGCCGCCCGAGGCGGCCGTCCCGCGGATCGAGGCCGCCTTCAGCGACGAGTGGAGCGACTGGACCTGGAAGACCCTGCGGGTCGACGGCTCCAACTGCCGGGAGATCGTCGACAACGTCGTGGACATGGCGCACTTCTACTACGTCCACTACGCCTTCCCGACCTACTTCAAGAACGTCTTCGAGGGCCACATCGCCACCCAGTACATGGAGAGCAGTCCGCGGCAGGACGTGAACCTGGGCACCCTCAGCTCCCCGCTGCGCTCCGACGCCTCGTACTACGGCCCCTCGTACATGATCGACTACCTGTTCTCGCCCGCGGCCGAGGGCGTCGAGATGGAGATGGTGCTGATCAACTGCCACTATCCGATCGACGAGAACAGCTTCCTGCTCCAGTACGGGGCGATCGTCAAGAAGCTGCCGGGAATGTCGGACGAGGAGGCCGCGGAGGCGGCCCGGCTCACCGCCGCGGGCCTGGAGACCGGTTTCGAGCAGGACGTGGAGATCTGGAAGAACAAGACCCGGATCGACAACCCGCTGCTCACCGAGGAGGACGGCCCGGTCTACCAGCTGCGCCGCTGGTACGAGCAGTTCTACGTGGACGTCGAGGACGTCAAGGACGAGATGACGCGGCGCTTCGAGTTCGAGCTCGACACCAGCCGGGCCAACGACTCCTGGAAAGCGGAGGTCGCGCGGAACCTCGCCCGTCTCGACGCGGAGCGGACAGCGGCGACCGGGACCGGAGCCTGACATGCGGCCGGTGGAGTGCGCGGCCTGCGGCAACCAGGTCCTGTGCGAGAAGTTCAGCCCGGCCCACACCTCCGTGCAGTGGACCGCGGAAGCGGCGGTCGTCTGCGCGGAGTTCCGCGGCCGGGTGACCGAGGGCGGGAGCACCGCCCGCATCCGCACCTGCCGGGGTCTGCGCGACAGCATCGACCGCGCGGTCGAGGACGGCATCCTGGAGGTCGCCGATGCCTGAGCCGATGCCCGGGGCGATGCCTGAGCCGATGCCCGGACCGGAGTCCGGGGCGATGCCTGAGCCGGCCGCCGGGCCGCGTACCCGCCGGCTGCGCGTCACCGAGGTGATCGCCGAGACGGCCGACGCGCACTCCCTGGTTCTCCAGGCGCCACCGCGGAGCGCGGACCGCTTCGCCTACCGCCCCGGGCAGTTCCTCACCCTGAAGCTGCCCGGGGCGGACGGAGGGGCGGTCGCCCGCTGTTACTCCCTCGCCAGCTCACCGCACACCGGCGAGCCGATGAAGGTGACGGTCAAGCGGGTGGCCGGCGGGTACGGCTCCAACTGGGTGTGCGACCACCTGACGGCGGGGGACGAGCTGGAGGTACTGCCGCCGGCCGGCACCTTCACCCCGGAGTCCCTCGACGGTGACCTGCTGCTCGTCGCCGGGGGGAGCGGCATCACCCCGGTGCTCTCGATCGCCAAGTCGGTCCTGGTCGCGGGGCGGGGCCGGCTCGCACTCCTCTACGCCAACCGCGACGAGTCCTCGGTCATCTTCCGCGACGAACTGCGGGAGCTGGCCGACGACTTCCCCGGCCGGCTGGTGGTGATCCACTGGCTGGAATCGCTCCAGGGGCTGCCCGCCGCGGACCGGCTGACCCCCGCGCTCGCACCGTACGCCGGCCGTGAGGCCTTCGTCTGCGGCCCCGAGCCGATGACGGACGCGGTCGAGCGGGCGCTGCGCGCGCTCGGCGCACCGGCAGACCGGATGCACCGCGAGCGCTTCTTCTCCCTCGGCACCGACGTCTTCGACGCGCCGTCCGTGCCCGGGACCGCGGACACGGGCGGCGGCAGCACGGCGCGGGTGGAACTCGACGGCGAGACCCACACGGTCGACTGGCCTTCGCGGACCCCGCTGCTCGACGTCCTCCTGGCCGCGGGAGTGGACGCCCCGTACTCCTGCCGGGAGGGCGCCTGCAGCGCCTGCACCTGCCGGGTCGTGACGGGCGAGGTGAAGATGCTGCGCAACGACGTCCTGGACGACCGGGACACCGCCGAGGGCTACGTCCTGGCCTGCCAGGCCGTGCCCCTCACCGACCGGGTCGAGATCACCTACACCTGAGCCGGAAAGAAGCCGCGAGAAGAAGGAACCGACCATGTCGCGTACTTACCTGATCACCGGAGCGGCGTCCGGCATCGGCCGGGCCACCGCGGACCTCCTGCGCTCGCAGGGTCACGTCGGCATCGGGGCAGACCGCAAGGACGGCGACATCCGTGCCGACCTGGGCACCGCCGAAGGCAGGTCCGAACTCGTCAACTGCGCACGGCAGTTGTGCGACGGCCGGCTCGACGCCGTCGTCGCCTGCGCGGGTGTCGCGCACGCCGACCCGTCGACCATCAGGGTCAATCACTTCGGCGCCGTGGCCACGCTCGAGGGCCTGCGTCCGCTGCTGGCCTCCGGTACCGACCCGAGAGCCTTGGTCATCGGCTCGATCGACGCCGTGCACCCGGCCGACTCCGCGATCGTGGACGCAGCGCTCGCCGGCGACGAGGAGGCGGCGGTGGCCGCGTCCCGGCTGGCCGTCGACCGTGGCGAAGGGCACCTCGTGTACTCCTCCTCCAAGGCGGCGATCTCGCGCTGGATCCGTCGCACGGCGGTCACCGACGACTGGGCCGGTGCCGGGATCCCGCTCAACGCGGTCGGCCCCGGCGTGATCCTCACACCCATGACCCGGCCCCTGCTGGACGATCCCGAGATGCGCCGGCTCGTCGAGCGGAGCGTGCCGATGCCCCTGCACGGCCACGCCCGCCCCGAGCGGATCGCCCCGCTGATCGCGTGGCTGACCTCGCCCGAGAACACCCACGTGACCGGCCAGGTCGTCTTCGCCGACGGCGGCGCGGACGCCGTCCTGCGCGGCGACCGCTTCTGACGAACCGGCACACCGGGCGGAGCGCACCGATGCGCCCGCCCGTAGTGACGCGTCCGCACCCGCCGACCCGCCGACCCGCCGACCCGCCGACCCGCCGACCCGCAGGCTCGCAGGCTCGAACGGCCGACCGTGTTCCGGCTCTCTGGCCTCCCGGCTCTACGGCGTCCCGGCCCTCACATCCACTGGCTGAAGCGCAGCCAGGACACCATGTCGTCCATCACCGTCTGCGGAACACGGTGCGCGGGCGGCGCCTCGTCGGCCGGCTGCTGGCGCGCGGGCCTGTGCGTGTGCCGCCCGGGCCCGAACATGGACTGCCACACCGACCGTGCGCAGCCGAGCACGGCAGGGGCGATCCGCTCCAGCTCCCGGTGGGCGCCGTTGCCGCACACCGAGAGGGAGGCGACGGCCCGGCCCGCACCGCGCAGCGGAGCGGCCACGCAGGAGACGCCCCGGTACCCCTCCTCGTGGTCGAAGGCGACGCCGCGCTCCCGCACCATCGCCAACTCGTGCCGGAACGACTCGGGATGGGTGATGGTGCGCGGCGTACGCGGCCTGAGCCCGTGCCGGATCACCTGTTCCACCAGCGCACCGTCGCTGAAGGCCAGGATCGCCTTGCCCGCCGCCGTGCAGTGCGCCGGCTGCCGCCCGCCCACCCGCGACGGCACACCGGAGTCGTCCGACCCGCCGATCCGCTCCAGGTAGACCACCTCGGCGCCGTCGAGCACCGTCAGGTGCACCAGGTGCCCGGTGGACTCGTGCAGCGCGTGCAGATGCGGCAACGCCGCCCGCCGCAGCCGGTTGTGATGCGCGGCCAGCGCCCCCAGCTCCAGCATCCCCATGCCCAGCCGGTAGTCGCGGCCCTCCCGCTCCAGCCAGCGCAGCTGCACCAGCTGGTCCAGGATGCGGTGCGCGGAGGACCGGGCGATACCGGAGCGTTCCACGACCTCGGTCAGGGTGAGCCGGGGCTGCGCGCTCTGGAACGCGACCAGCACCTTCGCCGCCTTCTCCAGCAGCGACAACGGCGGATACCCGGACTCGACAGCATGCGTCGTCACGGCGCCTCACCTCCTGCTCGGACAGCCGACGAGCCCCGGGCCGCGGCCGTACAACCGGTGTTGCGGGGAGGTTGCCAGCGGATCCCATCTGCTGGGAAGAGGTATTCCTTTTCGAAACAGTAACGCGTAGGTTCCGTTGCGTCACCCAGGACGACCCGAGCACCTGAGAGGGATGCGCATGCGTGACGACGACGTGCTCGCAGCGGTCCGCGAACTGGCCCTCGCCCTGCGCGAGCGTGCTGCCGAGACCGAGGCGCTGCGCCGACTGCCCGACGCCACCGTGAAGGAGCTGGACGAGACCGGCTTCTTCCAGTTGCTGCAGCCGAGGGCCTTCGGCGGCAGGGCGGCCGATCCGGCCGTCTTCTACGCGGCCGTCGAGGAGATCGCCGGGGCGTGCGGCTCCACCGGCTGGGTCGCCGCGGTGAGGGGCGTCCACCCGTGGCACGTGGCCCTGTTCGACCCGCGGGCCCAGCAGGAGGTGTGGGGCCTCGACCCCAGGACCCGTATCGCCTCCTCGTACGCCCCGACCGGCGAGGTGACCGCGGCCGACGGCGGCTTCCGGCTCTCCGGCCGCTGGCACTTCTCCTCCGGCTGCGACCACGCCCGATGGGCCCTGCTCGGCGGCCTCGTCACCGACGGCGAGGGCCGGCCCGTGGACCTGCGGACCTTTCTGCTTCCCCGCACCGACTACCGCGTCGACGACGTCTGGGACACGGTCGGTCTGCGCGGCACCGGCAGCAACGACGTCGTCGTCGAGGACGCCTTCGTCCCCGGCTACCGCACCCTCGGCTACGGCCCCATGTCCGCCCTGGCGTGCCCGGGCCACGAGGTCAACGCCGAGCCGCTGTACCGGTTGCCGTACGGCGCGGTGTTCACCACCGCCATCTCGACCGCGATGATCGGCGTCGCCGAAGGCGCGTACGCGTCCTGCGTCGAGACCACCCGGCGGCGGTCGGGCGTCTCCTACGGGCAGAAGGCCGCCGAGGATCCCTTCGCGCAGGTGCGCATCGCGCGTGCCGCGAGTGACATCGACGCGAGCCGGCTGCAGCTGACCCGCAACATCGCGGACCTGTTCGCGGTCGCCCGGCTCGGCGAGGAGATCCCCATGTCGCTGCGCACCCGTACCCGCCGGGACCAGGTGCTCGCCGGCGAGCGCGCGATCGGCGCCGTGGACCGGTTGACGGAGAACGCCGGCGGCACCCCCGTGCGCGGGGACGGCAGCGTTCTGCAACGCGCCTGGCGGGACGTGCACGCCGCCCGCGGCCAGGCGGCCAACGACGTCGAGCGGGCCCTCGTCCTCTTCGGCAAGGACGCGCTCGGCATCGACGTCCAGGACCCCATGCTGTGACCGTCCGGGGTGTGTCCGCGCCGCGCACACCCCCTGAGCGCCACCGGCGGCCACCCGTCGTCGAGCGCACGGACGCCGTCGGGCGCATGCACACCGTCGGGCGCATGCACACCGTCGGGCGCACGCGGACCGTCGAGCGCAGGGACCTCCTCGACCGCCCCGACGTCATCGAACGCTCACGCAGCCACCTCCGACCACAGAGCGGAAAGAGCCATGACCAGCGTGTTCCACGATCATGCGGGGGCGCAGCCCCTCGCCGCCCCGGCCACCCTCGCGCGACTCGCCGACTACGCCGCGGACGCGTACGGACCCGAGGAGGCGCTCGTCGACGGTGAGGTCCGCTGGACCTTCTCCCGGCTGCGCGACGAGGTGCACGCGGCCGCGCGGGCGGCCCTCGCCCAGGGCGTGGGCCCCGGCGACCGGGTGGCCGTCTGGGCCCCCAACACCCGGTACTGGATCGCCGCCGTGCTCGGTGCCGTGTCCGTCGGAGCCGTCCTCGTCCCCCTCAACACCCGCTACAAGGCGGCCGAGGCCGCCGACCTCATCCGGCGCAGCGGCGCCCGGCTGCTGTTCACCGAGCGAGGTTTCCTCGGCATCGACTACGTGGAGATGCTGCGCGAGTCGGGCGAGGACCTCGGCATGCTCGGGGGCACGGTGGTGCTGCGCGGAGAGCCCGCCGAGGGGACGCTGGGCTGGGCGGACTACCTGGCGGCCGGCCGGCGCGTGGCGGAGGCGGAACGGGCCGCCCGCACTGCCGCGGTCCGCCCCGACGACCTGGCGGACGTCCTCTTCACCTCGGGCACCACCGGCCGCTCCAAAGGCGTGATGAGCACGCACGGCCAGACGCTGCGCGTCTTCGGGGAGTGGTCGCGCGTGGTCACCCTGCGCGCCGGTGACCGCTATCTGCTCGTCAACCCGTTCTTCCATGTCTTCGGCTACAAGGCGGGCGTCGTCGCCTGCCTGCTCAGGGGCGTCACCATGATTCCCGAGGAGGTCTTCGACCTGGAGGGGATCCTGCCCCGGCTGGCGACGGAGCGGGTCAGCGTGCTGATGGCCACGCCCACCGTCCTGCACAGCCTGCTGGACCATCCCCGGCGCGCCGTACACGATCTGGCGGGGCTGCGCCTCGTCGGCCTGGGCGGCAGTGGCGTCGGTCCGCAGCTGATCGAACGGATCCGTGCCGAGCTGGGCATCCCGGACGTGTTCAGCGCCTACGGCCTCACCGAGTCGACGGGGGTGGTCTCCGTCTGCCCGCCGGACGCGGACGCCGAGTCCGTGGCGACCACCGCCGGTCCGGCGCTGCCCGGCACCCAGGTCCGGGTGGCCGGCGCCGACGGCACGCCCCTGCCGCCGGGCGAACCCGGCGAGGTGCTGGTGCGCGGCTACAACGTGATGCGCGGCTACCTCGACGATCCCCGGGCGACCGCCCGGACCGTCGACGCGGACGGGTGGCTGCACACCGGAGACGTCGGCGTGCTCGACGAGCGCGGCTACCTGTCCATCACCGACCGGCTCAAGGACATGTACATCGTCGGCGGCTTCAACGCCTACCCGGCGGAGGTGGAGAACGTCCTGCGCGGCCATGCGCAGATCGCCGACGTCGCCGTCGTCGGCGCCCCCGACGACCGTCTCGGCGAGGTCGGCGTCGCCTTCTACACGCCCGCGCCGGGAGCGGACCCCGACCCGGCGGAGCTGACGGTCTGGGCCCGCGAACGCCTGGCCAACTTCAAGGTCCCGCGCCGCTTCCACGTCGTGCCGGCCCTGCCGCGCAACGCGGGCGGGAAGATCCTCAAGGGCGAGCTGCGGCGCGCCGCCCGGGAAGGGGGGAGCGGGCCGGGGAGCCGGGGCGGCCGGCTGACGTGACCGCGGTGGGAGGCGATCCCACTGTCCGGGAAACCGCTGTGGCCGCCGTCCTCCGTGTCGCGAATACTCCGCTTCCACCGGCAATCCACCACACGCGAGGACGACATGGCGAACACGCGAGACAGCTGGGACCAGGAGTGCGACGTGCTGGTCGTGGGCTCCGGCGGCGGCGCGCTCACGGGGGCGTACGGCACGGCGGCCCGTGGGCTGGACACCCTGGTCATCGAGAAGACCGGGTACACGGGCGGCACCACCGCCTACGCCGGCGCCGCCCTGTGGCTGCCCGGCAACCCCGCCCAGGAACGGGGCGGCCTGGCGGACTCCGCCGGCCTCGGCCGCGCCTACTTCCGCGCGGTGGTCGGCGACACCACCCCGCACGAGCTGCAGGACGCGTACATCGACCGTGCCGGGGAGACGGTCGCCTTCCTCGAGGACAACCCGCACGTCCGTTTCGAGTACCGGCCCTTCCCCGACTACTACGCCGCGCCCGGCCGGTTCGAGGCCGGGCGCGCCGTCTTCCCCGTCGACCTGCCCGCCCCCCGCGAGCCGCACCCGCTGCTGGCCGCGATCCGTCCGCCGGCCTGGGCCGAGCGGCTCGGACTGCCGGTCCCCGACGGTCCGTTCACCGACGGCCGTGCCCTGATCGGCCGGCTGCTCCTCGCCCTGGAGTCCACCGGAAACGGCCGCATTCTGCTGAAGACCGCTCTGACCCGGCTGCTCACCGAGGACGGCCGGGTGGTCGGCGCCGAGGCCGGACACGAGGGCCGTGTGCTGCGGATCCGCGCCCGCCGTGGCGTCCTGCTCGCGGCGGGCGGCTTCGAGGCCGACGCCGAGCTGCGCCGCGCGTGGCAGGGGCTGCCCGGCGCCGACTGGACGATGGGCGCACCCGGCGGCAACACGGGGCAGGCGCTGCTCGCCGCCGTCGAGGCAGGAGCCGCCACCGCGCTGCTCGACCAGGCCTGGTGGTGTCCCTCGCTGCGCTTCCCGGACGGTTCGGCCGCCTTCACGCTGGGCCTGCACGGCGGCATCTTCGTGGACGGCTCCGGCCGCCGGTTCGCCAACGAGTCACTGCCGTACGACCGGATGGGCCGCCGGATGCTCGCCGCCAAGGCCGGTACCGGCCCCGACAACCCGGTCTGGTGGGTCTTCGACGGCCGGTTCGGCGACGCGCTGCCCGGCATCACCGTCGTCCCCGCCGACCGCGCGGCCTTCACCCGGGCGGGCGCGTGGCACACCGCCGACACCCTCGGCGGCCTCGCCGAACGCATCGGCGTGGACGCGGCGGCGCTGCGCGGCACCGTGCGGACGTTCAACGGCTACGCGGCCGACGGCGTGGACGCCGACTTCCACCGTGGCGAGGACCCTTACGACCTCTTCTTCGCCCAGGGAGAGGGCGCCAACGCCTGTCTGGTGCCGATCGAGCAGGGCCCGTACCACGCCGTGCGGATCGTCCTCGGCGACCTGGGCACCAAGGGCGGTGTGCGGACCGACGCCCGGGCCCGGGCGCTGCGCGAGGACGGCACGCCGATCCCCGGTCTGTACGCGGCGGGCAACACCAGCGCCTCGGTGTCCGGCCCCACCTATCCGGGCCCGGGCGCGCCGATCGGCTCGGCGATGGTCTTCGGCCACCTCGCCGCACTCGACCTGGCCGGTCAGGAGGCGGGCCGCTGACCCGCAACGCGTCGCAGCCGGCGGGGAGTCCGGGCTGACGGGCGCTCTGGACGGGCCAGCCCTCACCCGAGGGCCGGCCCGTCCGCGTTCCGGAGGCGGGAACGGCCGCGTCGACGGCCCAGAGGCCACCGGCTGGCAACGCGCGTACATCGGTGCCCGGTTGACGGCGTTCCGGTTCCGCGCGGCGTCGAGCCCGTCGCCGATCTCGCGCCGCAGGACCTGCTCGGCTCCACATCCGGCGCAGTGCCGGCGCTGCTGCGGGCGTGCCGCACCCGCACCCTCGGCACCACTGCGCCGCAGGTCAGCAGCGTCCGACGGCGTGACCGCCGCTGCTTCCCGCTCAGTGGGAGCCGCGCATTTCGTTCCGGATCGGCGCGGCGTACGGTCCTGCCACTTCCGCCACCACGACCGCCCGAAAAGGGGATGCCCATGGCCGAAGATGTGCTGGCAGCGATCCGCGATCTCGCCCCCGCCCTGCGCGAGCGCGCGGCCGAGGCCGAAACGCTGCGCCGCGTGCCCGACACCTCCGTCAAGGAACTGGAGGACACCGGTTTCTTCCAGCTGCTGCAGCCCAGGGCCTTCGGCGGCCGGGCGGCCGACCCCCTGGTCTTCTACACGGCGGTCAAGGAGATCGCCAAGGCGTGCGGCTCCACCGGCTGGGTCGCCTCCGTGCTCGGCGTCCACCCCTGGCACGTCGCCCTGTTCGACCCGCGGGCCCAGCAGGAGGTGTGGGGCCAGGACCCCAAGACCCGCATCGCCTCCTCGTACGCCCCCACCGGCACGGCCACCCCGGTCGACGGCGGCTTCCGCCTCTCCGGCCGCTGGCACTTCTCCTCCGGCTGCGACCACGCCCGCTGGGCCCTGCTCGGCTGCCTCGTCCCGGACGCCGACGGCAACCCGGTGGACATGCGCACCTTCCTCGTCCCCCGCACCGGGTACCGCGTCGACGACGTCTGGGACACCGTCGGCCTGCGCGGCACCGGCAGCAACGACGTCGTCGTCGAGGACGTCTTCGTACCCGGCCACCGCGCCCTGAGCTTCGGCCCGGTCACCGCCCTGAAGGTGCCCGGGCACGAACTCAACCGCGAGCCGCTGTACCGGCTGCCGTACGCCGGCGTCTTCACCACCACCATCTCCACCCCCGTCGTCGGCATCGCCGAGGGCGCCTACGAGTCCTACCTCGAGGCCACCAGGCGGCGGTTCCGCGTCTCCTACGGCCAGAAGGTCGCCGAGGACCCGTTCGCACAGGTGCACATCGCCCGCGCCGCCAGCGACATCGAGGCGAGCTGGCTGCAACTGACCCGCAACATCGGCGAGATGTACGCCACCGCCGGGCGCGGCGAGGAGATCACGATGGAGCAGCGCACCCGCACCCGCCGGGACCAGGTGATCGCCACCGAGCGCGCGGTCGCGGCGATAGACCTGCTGATGGAGAACTCCGGCGGCAACGCCATGCGCACCGGACCCAGCCCGGTCCAGCGCGCCTGGCGCGACGCCCACACCGGCCGCGGCCACGCCGCCAACGACCCCGAGCGGGCGCTGGTGATGTTCGGGCAGTGCGCGCTCGGTATGGACATCCACGACTCCATGGCCTGAGAGGTGATCACCGATGGCAGAGCCCACCTACGAGTCGACCTCCCGCACCGCCGAGGCGGCGGGACTCACCCTGCACTACCACGAGGCCGGGCCGGCCGGCGCACCCGTCGTCGTGATGCTGCACGGCGGCGGCCCGGGCGCCTCCGGCTGGAGCAACTTCGGCCGTAACCTCCCCGTGTTCGCCGGGCACTTCCGCACGCTGCTTGTCGACCAGCCCTGCTTCGGCCGCTCCGACAGGCCGCAGCTCGACAAGGACTACTTCAGCTACAGCGCGGACGCCGTCGCCGCGCTCATGGACGAACTGGGCATCACCCGGGCCCACGTCGTCGGGAACTCGCTGGGCGGCGGAACCGCCGTCCGCATGGCCCTGAACCACCCGGACAAGGTCGGCAAACTGGTGCTGATGGGTCCCGGCGGAGTCTCCGTCAACCTCTTCGCCCCGGACCCCACCGAGGGCATCAAGCGGCTCTTCGAGTTCAACACGGCGCCCGAGCCGGCGAAGGAGCAACTCCGCGCTTTCCTCGGCGTGATGGCGTACGACCAGTCGATCGTCACCGACGAACTGGTCGAGGAGCGCTGGGCCTCGGCCACCGACCCCGACAACCGGCTGGGCAGCGCCCGGATGGCGGCCTCCTTCGCCGAACCGGCCTGGGCCGAGGACTGGATGCTCTGGCGCGAGGCCCACCGGATCACCCACCCGGTGCTGCTCACCTGGGGCCGTGAGGACCGCGTCAACCCGCTCGACGGCGCACTCGTCGCCCTCAAGACCATCCCGGACGCCCGGCTGCACGTCTTCCCGCACTGCGGCCACTGGGCCCAGACCGAGCAGGCGGACGAGTTCAACCGCCTGGCCATCGACTTCTTCTCCCACTGAGAGGCGACAGCTTATGGACATCCGTGCTCTCGGCTACCTGCGCCTGGAGACCACGAAGCTCACCGAGTGGCGCCGCTACACGCTCGACGTCCTCGGCATGGTGGAGGCCTCCGATCCCACCGAGGACACCCTTCGCCTGCGCATGGACGACCGCTCGTACCGCATCGCCGTCCAGGCGGGGGAGAGCGACCGGCTGCTGGCCGCCGGCTGGGAGGTGGCGAACGCCGCCGCGCTCGCCCAGGCCGCCCAGGAGCTGGAGGCGGCGGGCTTCGCCGTCAAGCACGCCGACGCCGTCGTCCTCTCCGAGCGCCGCGTCCAGGGCCTGATCCACGTGACCGACCCCTGTGGCAACCCGCTGGAGATCTACTGGGGCCAGGCACAGGACCACACCCCGCTCGGCACCCCGTACGGCAACCGCTTCGTCACCGGCGACCTGGGCCTCGGCCACGTCGTGCTCCCGGTGCCGGACATCGAGGCCGCGCTGGACTTCTACGAGAACGTGCTCGGTTTCCAGCTGCGCGACTCGATGAAGCTGCCGCCGCAGGCCGTCCCGACCGCCGGGCAACAGCGCGACTTCCACTGGATGCACTTTCTGAGCCCCAACCGGCGCCACCACAGCCTCGGCCTGTACCCGGGCGCGCTGCCTCCCGGCATCGTGCACTTCATGGTCGAGCTGGAGACCCTCGACGACGTGGGCCGCGGCCTGGACCGCATGAACGCCGCGGGCATCCCCATCGCGTCCAGCCTGGGCCGCCACACCAACGACCGCATGGTGTCGTTCTACGCGCAGGCCCCCGGCGGCTTCCAGGTCGAGTACGGCTGGGACGGCCTGGTCGTGGACCCCGCCACCTGGGTGGCCAAGGAGATCACCGCCGACAGCTTCTGGGGTCACCGGTGGAACGGGTGACCGGCCCCGGCACGGACGCGGCCGTCTTCCGGGACGTCCTCGGCCGCTTCGCCAGCGGCATCACCGTGGTGGCGGCGCTCGACGGCGAGGAGCCCGTCGGCTTCGCCTGCCAGTCCTTCGCCTCCCTCTCCCTCGACCCCCCGCTGGTCATGCTGAGCGTCGGCCGGACCTCGACCAGCTGGCCGAGGATCGAGCGGGCGGGCCGCTTCTGCGTCAACATCCTGGCCTCGGACCAGCGGGAGATCTGTGCGGCGCTCGGGGCCCGCGGCGGACGCAAGTTCGCCGACGTGCCCTGGCGCGCCTCGCCGCACGGCGGTGTGCGGATCGACGGCGCGCTGGCCACCGTGGAGTGCCGCCTGGCGGACGTCCACGAGGCCGGCGACCACTACATCGTCACCGGCGAGGTGACCGCCCTCGCCGCCCGGGAGGACGGCCGGCCGCTGCTCTACTTCCGCAGCCGCTACGCCACCGGAACGTTCGCGAACTGAGGACGACCGCGCACCCAGAGCCGCGCACCGGGCAGAGCCGCGCACCGAACCCGGCCTCGAACCGACCGCAAAGGAACCCACTCCCCATGCCGATCGACGTCGAGAAGGTGACCTCCGCCCCGCCCGTGCGCGCCGCAGCGGTCTGGGACGACCGGGACGTGCGCCTGTACCACCTGGCGCTCGGCGCGGGCGTCCCCGAGACCGACCCCGGTGAACTGCGCTACGTCTTCGAAGGACACGAGCGGGGCCTTCAGGTACTGCCCACCTTCGGCGTGGTGGCCGGCGGCACCGGGGGAGTGGGGTTCCAGGTCTTCGACACGCCGGGAATGGACATCGACCTGGCCGCGGTGCTGCACGGCGGCCAGGAGATCACCGTCCACCGCCCGCTGCCCGCCGCCGCCCGGGCGACCACCGTCACCCGGGTGCCCGCGGTGTACGACAAGGGGAAGGCCGCCGTCATCGTCCAGGAGTCGACACTCGTCGACGAGGACGGCGCGCCGCTCCTCACCCAGCGCAACCAGATCTTCGTCCACGGCGAGGGCGGATTCGGCGGGGACCGCGGTCCCTCCGAGCGCCTCCCCGCTCCGGACCGGGAGCCCGACCTGGTGCTGCAGGTCCCGACGCTCCGTCAGCAGGCGCTGCTTTACCGGCTCGCCGGGGACTGGAACCCGCTGCACGCCGACCCCGCCACCGCCCGTCGCGCGGGCTACGACCGTCCCCTCCTGCACGGGCTGTGCACCTTCGGCATCGCGGTCAAGGCCGTCACCGACCGCCTGCTGGGCGGCGACGCCACCCGCGTCACGGGGTGCCGCACGCGCTTCGCGGGGGCGTTCTTCCCCGGCGAGACCCTCCGGCTGCGCATCTGGGCCGCTTCCGGAGGAGGCCGGGCCGCCGACGGCCACCGGCTGACGGCCACGGCCGTCGAGCGCGACGACGCGCCGGTCCTCACCGACGCCCGGATAACCGTCACCGACACCCCAACGCCACTCCACTGATGAGGCAGAACACGATGAACGACACGTGGGACCACACGTACGACGTGGTGGTGGTCGGATCCGGGGCCGCCGGGATGGCCGCCGCCCTCACCGCCCGGCTCCGCGGACTGTCCGCCCTGGTGGTGGAGAAGACCGACGTCTACGGCGGCACGACCGCCCTGTCCGGCGGCGCGATCTGGGTGCCGGACAACTTCCACCTGGACGCCGCCGGACTCGGCGACACCCCCGAGAAGGCCCGCGCCTACCTGGCCGCCACCGTCGGCGACCGCGTCCCCGCCGCCCGCAGGGACGCCTACATCGAGCACGGACCCCGGATGGTGCGCGAGTTCCACGACCGCACGGACGTCAGGTTCGTCCACACCCCCGGCTACTCCGACTACTTCCCGGAGGAGCTCGGCGGCTGTCCCCAGGGGCGCTCGATCGAACCGCGGATCTTCGACCTCAAGAAGCTCCGGCCCGAGCAGCGCGCCACCATGCGCAGGGCCGGACTGCCCACGTACGGGCTCACCATCACCTCGTACGACTTCCGGTATCTGAACATGGTCGCCCGCACCTGGGCCGGCAAGCGGACCTCGGCCAGGGTCGGCGCCCGCGCGGTCAGGGCGCTGCTCTCCGGCCGGCGGCTGCTCTCCCTCGGCGAGGCGCTGATCGCCCGCATGCGGCACTCGCTGGACGCACTCGGCGGTGAACTGTGGCTGTCGGCGCCCTTGACCGAGCTGGTTCAGGACGGCGGCCGGTGCGTCGGCGTCCGGGTCACCCGCGACGGCAGGCAGCTGGCCGTCAGGGCGACCGGCGGGGTGGTCCTCGCCGCCGGCGGCTTCTCCCACAACCAGCGACTGCGGGAGAAGTATTTGCCGTCGCCGACCTCCGCCGAGTGGAGTTCCGCCCCCGAGGGCCAGACCGGTGACGCCCTGGAACTGGGCCTGGCCGCCGGGGCCGCCGTCGACCTGATGGACAAGGTATGGGGCGCGCCGTCCGTGGTGCCGCCCGGAGGCAAGCCGTTCTTCCTCGTCGCCGAACGCGGCATCCCCGGCATGGTGATCGTCAACTCGGCGGGTGAACGCTACGCCAACGAGGCGGCGCCGTACCACCGGTTCGTCGACGCCATGTACGCCCAGGACCGGCCGGAGGCGACCACCGTGCCCTCCTGGCTGATCCTCGACGCCACCTCCAGGGCCCGCTACCTCTTCACGGGCCTCTTTCCGGGCCAGGCGTTCCCCAAGCCGTGGCTGGAGAGCGGCTTCGTCAGGAAGGCGGGGTCCGTCGAGGAGCTGGCCGTGCGGATCGGCGCGCAGCCGAAGCGGCTGCGCGCCACCGTGGACCGCTTCAACGGCTTCGCCCGTGCCGGCCGCGACGAGGACTTCCACCGCGGCGACAGCGTCTACGACCGCTACTACGGCGACCCGACGCTGCCCAACCCCAACCTGGCCCCGCTGGAGAAAGGCCCCTACTACGCCCTCCCGCTGCACCCGGGTGACATCGGCACCAAGGGCGGCCTGGTCACCGATGCCACCGGCCGGGTGCTCCGGGAGGACGGGACGGCGATCGAGGGCCTCTACGCCTCCGGCAACGTCTCGGCCTCGGTCATGGGCGAGACCTACCCGGGGCCCGGCGCGACCATCGGGCCCGCCATGACCTTCAGCTGGCTCGCGGTCGGCCACATCGCACGCGCCTGACCACGCGTCATGGTCCGCTCGGCGGACGGAGGGCGGCCCGCAGGCCGCGCGCCGCCTCGGTGAGCGCCTCCTCGGCCTCCGGCAGCAGCCCACCGAGGCCGAGGAAGCCGTGGAACGTCCCGGGCCACACCCGCAGCCGCACCGCGGTGCCCGCCGCTTCCAGGCGGCGCGCGTGGCGGAGACCGTCGTCGCGCAGCGGATCGCACTCGGGCAGCAGCACGACCGCCGGCGGCAGGCCGCCCGGGTCGGGAGCGAGGCCGGGGGAGGCGTACGGGTGCGAGCCGTCCCCCCGGGGGCCCAGGTACTGCTCCCAGTACCAGCGCATGTGCGCCGTCGTGTGGAAGAACCCCCTGCCGTACGTCGTGTACGAGGGGGCCTCCATGCGGTGGTCGAGGACCGGGTACGCCAGCAGTTGCGCCGCGACGCGGGGGCCTTCGCGGTCCCGCGCCATGAGGGCCACGGCCGCCGCGAGGTTGCCTCCGCTGCTGTCGCCCGCCACGGCCAGCCGGCCCGGATCGCAGCCCAGCCGGGCCGCGTGCGCGGACACCCAGGCGGTGACGGCGTACGCGTCCTCGACCGCCGACGGGAAGCGGTGCTCCGGGGCGAGCCGGTAGGCCACCGAGACCACCACCGCGCCGGCGCGCAGGGCCAGTTCGCGGCAGATGCCGTCATGGGTGTCGAGGTCGCACAGCACCCAGCCGCCGCCGTGGAAGAAGACCACCACCGGCAGCGGGGAAGCGGGGTCCGCCACCGGCTGGTAGATCCGCACCGGTACGTCGGGCGCGCCCGCCGGCCCGGGCACGGACCGGTCGGTGACCCGGGGCAGCTCACGAACCGGCCGTGGCGGGGCGCCGGCCCGTGCGGCCTGCCGGATCGCGGCCGGCTCGACCGGACCGAGGGCGGGGTCGGGGAAGCCCGCCGACATGGCGTCGGCCAGCTTCCGGGCCCGTGGGGTGAGAGGGTCGTTCACTTGGCCGTCAGCCCGCCGTCGACGGCGAACTCGGCTCCGGTGACGTAGGCCGAGGCGTCCGAGACCAGGTACAGCACCAGCTCCGCCACCTCCTCGGGACGGCCCATCCGGCGCAGCGGCACGTTCGGCCAGTCGCGCTCCCCGGCGTCCGCGCCGAGCGCGGTGGCGACCATGGGGGTGTCGATCGCGCCGGGGTGCACGGAGTTGACCCGGATGCCGTGCGGGGCCAGGTCCAGGGCCGCGGACTTGGTCAGCCCGCGCAGGCCGAACTTCGTCGCCCCGTAGGAGGCGTGGCCGGGGATGCCGACCAGGCCCGCCGTCGAGGAGATGTTGACGATCGACCCGCCGTCCCCCGTGTCGCGCATGGCCGGGACGACGGCCTGGATGCCGAGGAACGGGCCGACGAGGTTCACCCGCAGCAGCCGCCGCAGGTTCTCCTCGGTGTCCTCCTCGATGGGGGCCGTGCGCCACAGCGCCGCGTTGTTGACCAGGGCGTCGATCCGGCCGAAGGCCTCCAGCGCGGCCCGGACGACCCGCCCCCAGCCGGTCGCGTCGGTCACGTCGTGCGCGACGAACAATCCTTGGCCGCCCAGTTCCCCGGCGATCGCGCGGCCCTCGTCCTCCCGCACGTCGGTGAGCACGACACGCGCGCCGTGCTCCGCGAACAGCCGTGCCTCGGCCGCCCCTTGGCCGCGGCCCGCTCCCGTGACGATGACGGTCCTGCCGTCGAGGCGCCGGGTCATCGCACGGCCTCCCCGCCGACGGCGCGGAAGTGCGGGATGACCTTCTCGCCCCACTGCCGGATGGTCTCCATGCAGGCCTCCTGCGGCACGGTGCCCATCTGGACCAGGCACATGACCTCGTCGACGCCGATCTGGCGCAGCTGCTCGACGTAGGCGATGGCGGTCTCGGCGGTGCCGTAGGCGTGCTTGGCGTTGAACTGTCCGGTGTCGGCCGGCCGGACCGGGATCTCGGCCTCGTGCAGTCTGGCGACCAGGGCGTCGCGATGGTGCTCCATGGCGGCCACGTGAGCCGCTGCCTCGATGTCCTCGCCGTACCCGGTGGGAGCGGGCCCGTTGCCGTACCAGTGGGCGATGGACTCGGCGAAGAACCGCTGTCCGCGGGTGCCGATCCGGTACGCCGTCTCGGCGTCGTCCAGCACGATGGTCGGGCACAGGGCGGAGAAATGGTTGTTGACCTCGGTGGAGACGAACCGGTCCGCCGTGCGGGTGGCGATGGCCTCGTCGTAGATCTTGCGCATCTCACGCACGTCGTCGGCCCCGGCGAAGCCCAGCACCAGGGCGCCGATGCCGAGTTCGGCGGCGAGCTTGAGGGTGTCGTGCTTGCTGCAGGCCATGAACAGCGGCGGGTGCGGATGCTGGACCGGGCGGGGCAGAATCGCGCCCGGGCCGATGTCGATCGACCCGTGCCACTCGAACTGCTCCTCGCGCCAGGCGTCGCTGAAGATCCGCAGCGCCTCCTCCATCTGCGGATAGGTGTCCTCGGGCCGGACCCCGTACATGGACATCTCCTGCCGGGTGGCGCCGCGGCCGGCGCCGATGTCGACGCGGCCGCCGGACAGCACGTCGAGCATGGCGGCGCGTTCGGCCACCCGGACCGGGTGCTGGTAGCCGAAGGGCATGGTGACCACGCCATGGCCGATGCGGATGCGGGAGGTCCTGGCCGCCACCCAGGTGAGGAAGATCTCCGAGGCGCTCATGTGCGCGTATTGGGTCAGCGCGTGGTGCTCCACCGCCCAGATCCGGTCGAAGCCCATCTCCTCGGCGTAGACGGCCTGTTCGACGCAGTCGTGGAGAACTCGGCGCTCCCGCTCGGGAGTCGGGTCGGCGATCTGCGCCTCGAAGATCATCGAAAACTTCATGGCGGGCTCCCTGTCAGGTGTTCCCTCTAGATATTTCTTTTAGAAATACTTCTAGCAGGAATACCTCGCCGGGGAAAGGCCGTGATCACGGTCGGCCGGGAGGGGTGCGCCGGCACGCCTCGGCGTTCCCGCTCAGTGGGAGGACGGCGTTCCGCCCGGGGGCGGGGGAGACGTACGGTCCTCCCGCCGTCGCACGGCCGGAGGCTTCACCGGGGAGCCCGCACGGGCCCGTGCCGACGGCTCAGCGGTCGCACGAGAAGGGAACGAGGACGTCGATGACGGACCTTCAGGGCAAGACGGTGCTCATCACGGGCGGGGCGCGTGGGCTCGGTGCGGAGGCCGGCCGGGTGGCTGTCGGGGCCGGTGCCCGGGTGGTGCTCACCGATGTGCGGGAGGACGAGGGCCGGGCCGCCGTCGAGAAGCTCGGGGACGCCGCCCGGTTCGTCCGGCACGACGTCTCCTCCGAGGAGGACTGGCGGCGGGTGGTGGCCTTCGCGGCCGCCGAGTTCGGCGGCGTCGACGGACTGGTCAACAACGCGGGCGTCTCGGGCGGTTCGCACCTGCTCGAAGAGCAGTCGGCCGACGAGTTCCGCCGGGTGATCGACATCAACCTCACCGGTGTCTTCCTCGGGATGCGGACCGTGATCCCGCTGATGAAGGAGTCCGGAGGCGGTGCGATCGTCAATGTCTCCTCGGCGGCGGGCCTGATGGGCCTGGCCATGACCGCCGGGTACGGGGCGGCCAAGTGGGCGGTGCGCGGGCTCACCAAGGTGGGCGCGGTGGAGCTGGGCACGGCGAAGATCCGCGTCAATTCCGTGCACCCGGGCATGATCTACACACCGATGACCGCCCATGTCGGCATCGAGCAGGGTGACGGCAAGTACCCGAACGCGCCCATGGGCCGGGTCGGTGAGGCCGCGGAGATCGCGGAGGCGGTCGCGTTCCTGCTCTCGGACGCCGCCTCGTACATCACCGGCGCCGAGCTGGCCGTCGACGGCGGATGGACCACCGGCCCGACCGTCCGGCAGCTCCTCGGCCGGTGACGTGGTCGCGCGGCGGCCGTCACTGGCGACGATCCGTGTCCATTCGGCTACTTATGGTTGCTTTCTTCTCCGCGGGCGTCGACCACATGCTGCGATACGCTGTGAAAAAGGTGTCTTTGCCTGCCTGGTCCCTCCCGGCGCAGTGACCCGGAACGATGTGGCCCGGCGGCCAAATTCGCATGGTCAACGGGTCGTCAGCTCCGTTCTCGCGTAGGTCGGTTCCCATGGACCTCAACACCATCACCGAAGTGGTCAGGCGACCGTCCGAGCGGCCGGGCACGGACTGGCACGAGGGCGACGCCTGGCTCGCAGGGGGGACATGGCTCTACTCCACGGAGCAGCCGGACCTGCGCAGGCTGATCGACCTGACGGCGCTCCCCTGGGAGCCGCTCGTCCCGACGGGCGAGGGCCTGGAGATCAGTGCCACCTGCACCGTCCGCGACCTGTACGGCTACCCGTGGCCGAAGGACTGGACCGCCGCACTCCTCTTCCGCAAGTGCTGCGAGGCGTTCCTGTCCTCGTTCAAGGTCTGGAACGCGGCGACCGTCGGCGGCAACATCTGCATGTCCCTGCCCGCCGGCCCGATGATCACGTTGACGGTCGCGCTCGAGGCACGGTACGAGCTGTGGGCGGCCGACGGTTCCGTGCGCTTCGTCGACGCCCTCGATTTCGTCACGGGCGACCACCGCAACGTCCTCCTCCCCGGGGAGATCCTCCGGCGCGTCCTCGTTCCGGGGCACGCGCTGCGCAAACGCACCGCGCACCGCCGCTTCACGCTGACCCGGCTCGGCCGGTCGACGGTGTTCCTCGTCGGCACGCAGCGGCTGGGAGGCAACGACCTGCTGCTCACCGTCACCGCGGGCACCACCCGGCCGGTCCGCATCGCCTTCGCGTCCCTGCCCGACGCCCGGGCCCTGCGGCAGAGCATCGACGCGATACCTGCCGGCGTCTGGTTCGCCGACCCCAACGGGACCCCTGACCACCGCCGGCACCTGACCCGGCACTTCGCCGAAGAGATCCGCCGCGAACTCACGGCTGGGGACCTGCCATGACCTGCCTCGTCAACGGCCGGAGGTTCGACCGGGAACCGGCCCCGGGCCAGTGCCTGCGCACCTTCCTGCGCGACCTCGGCCACTTCGGTGTCAAGAAGGGGTGCGACGCGGGCGACTGCGGCGCCTGCACGGTGTGGCTCGACGGCGTACCGGTACACAGCTGCATCACTCCCGCCTTCCGCGCGGACGGCCACGAGGTGACCACCATCGAGGGCCTCGGACGCCCCGGCGCCCCGCACCCCATGCAGCGGCAGTTCGAGGACGCCCCGGGGTTCCAGTGCGGCTTCTGCACGGCAGGGATGATCATGACGTCGGCGACCTTCACCGAGGAGCAGAAGGCGGACCTGCCGAGGGCGTTGAAGGGCAACCTCTGCCGCTGCACCGGGTACCGGGCGATCGAGGACGCCGTGAAGGGCGTCGGCGCGGTGGAGACGGCAGCGCCGGGCAGGGCCGTGGGGACGAGCGTCGGCGCGCCCGCGGGCCACGACGTCGTGACGGGGCACGCCGAGTTCACCATGGACACGCACATCGACGGCATGCTGCACCTCAAGGTGCTGCACTCACCCCACGCGCACGCCCGGATCGCCTCGGTCGACAAGAGCGCCGCGCTCGCGGTGCCGGGCGTGCACCGGGTCTACACCTGGCAGGACGTGCCCCGCCGGCGCTTCACCACGGCGATCCACACCGACCACCTGGTCGATCCGGACGACACCTACATCCTCGACGACACGGTCCGCTTCGCGGGCCAGCGCGTCGCCGCCGTCCTGGCCGACACCGCGGGAGCGGCGGAGGAGGGCTGCCGGCGGCTGGTGGTCGAGTACGAGGTGCTGCCGGCGGTGTTCGACCCCGAGGAGGCGATGGCCGAGGGCGCACCCCAACTGCACGGCTCGCACGACCCGTTCGTCCGCGACCCCGTCCACAACATCCTGGTCGAACTGCACGCGCACATCGGCGACGTCGACGCGGGATTCGCCGCGGCCGACGTGATCCACGAAGGCACGTACTTCTCCCCGCGCGTGCAGCACGCGCATCTGGAGACCCACGGCTCGATCGCCTGGCTGGAGGACGGCCGGCTGACCGTCCGCACCAGCTCGCAGTCACCGTCGATCGCCAAGGTCAAACTGGAGTACCTGTTCGCGCTGCGCCCCGACCAGCTGCGGGTGTTCTGCAAGCGCGTCGGCGGCGGATTCGGCGGCAAGCAGGAGGTGATCACGGAGGACCTGGTCGCGCTCGCCACCCTGGACACCGGACGCCCCACCTGCCTGGAGTTCACCCGCGAGGAGGAGTTCACCACGGCCTCGCCCCGGCATCCGATGACCCTGACGGTCAAGCTCGGCGCGAAGGCCGACGGAACGCTCACCGCGTGCCAGGTACGCAACGTGTCCAACACGGGTGCCTACGGCAACCACGGCGGCGAAACGCTGTACGCGGGCGGAGCCGCCGTCATGATCTACCGCTGCCCCCACAAGAAGTACGACGCCTACTCCGTCTACACGAACACCGTGCCGAGCGGGGCGCTGCGCGGGTACGGCATGACACAGCCCGCGTTCGCCGTGGAGTCGGCGATGGACGAACTGGCCCGCGCCCTGCACATCGATCCGCTCGAACTGCGCCGGCGCAACGTCGTGCGGCCGGGTGAGCCCCTGGTCGCCATGGACGACGGCCCCGACGACGTGCTCTTCACCGAGGACGGACTCGCCCGGTGCATCGACCTGGTGGGCGACGCCCTGGCCCGCACGGCCGGCCAGGCGCCCCCCGGCCCCGAGTGGCTCGTCGGAGCGGGCGTGGCGAGTTCCCTGCACGAGACCGCGCCGCCGACGGACCACCTCTCCGAGGCCTGGGTGACCCTGGGCGACGACCTCATCTACGAACTGGCCGTGGGGACGGTCGAGTTCGGAGAGGGAACCTCCACGGCCCATGTCCAGATCGCGGCCAACCAGCTGGGCACGACGCCGTCGCGGATCCGTCTGGTGCAGTCCGACACCGACCGGACGGGATTCGACACCGGTGCCTTCGCGAGCGCGGGCCTGTTCGTGGCGGGCAACGCGGTCCTGCGGGCGGCGGGCGCCGTACGCGACCGCATCCTGGAGTTCGCCGCGGCGCACACGGGCGTGCACGTCGTGATGTGCATGATGGACGACGACGGTGTCCTCTGCGGGGACCGGCGGGTGTCACTGGCCGAACTCGTCGCCCTGGCCAGGGCGCGCGGCATCCGGTTCACCGCCGCCCGCAAGGCGTACGGCTCGCCCCGGAGCGTCACCTCCAACACGCAGGGCTTCAGGGTCGCAGTGCACCGGGTGACCGGCGAGATACGGATCCTGTACAGCGTGCAGGCCGCGGACGCCGGGGTGATCATCAACCCGGCACAGGTCCGGGGACAGATCGAGGGCGGTGTCGCCCAGGGCATCGGCTTCGCGCTGACCGAGAACCATCACGTCGACGACGACGGAGCCATGGTCAACCCGAACCTCCGGAACTACCGCATCCCCGCCTACGCCGACATCCCGCGCACCGAGGTCCTCCTGGTGGGCTCGGCGGACTCGGTGGGCCCCATGCGGGCGAAGGGGATGGCGGAATGCTGCATCAACCCGGTGGCCCCCGCGCTCGCCAACGCGGTCCACGACGCCACGGGCGTCCGCTACCGTGCGCTGCCGCTGACCCCGGAGCGCATTTACGGGCGGCTCCCCGCGCAGCAGTCGGTGTCGGCAGGCTGATCCACCATGAGCACCCGGAAGAACGTAGCCGCCGCGGCGACGGCGATCATCGGCCAGAAGGTCCTGCCCGGCACGGAGCGGGAGTTCGAGAAGTGGCAGCAGGACCTCAACGCCGCGGCCGCCTACTACCCCGGTTTCCTCGGCGCCGAGGTCTCCCCGCCGACCCCGCTGCAGCCCGACTGGGTCGTCGTGTACCGGTTCGACTCGGTGGCGCACCTGCAGGCGTGGATCAACAGCGCGACCCGGCAGACGTATCTCGACGTCGGCGCCCGGTACTTCGACGGCCCCGCGACCCAGCAGGTGGTCAGCAGCGGCACGCAGGCCCTGGATCCGCTGGTCACCGTGGTGGTCACCCACCGCGTCCACCCCGGCCACGTCGACGCATTCCTCGAATGGCAGCACCGCATGGTCGAGGCGGAGAGCACGTTCGAGGGGTTCCGCGGGACCGAGCTGTTCCGCCCCATCGAGGGACTGCAGGAGGAATGGACCACCCTGTACCGCTACGACAGCGCCGAGCACCTCGACGCCTGGCTGACGTCGCCGCAACGGCAGCGGATCCTGGCCGAGGGCGAGAAGTTCAACGACTTCGGGCTGCGCACGATAGACAACTCGTTCGGCAGCTGGTTCGCCTTCGAGGGCAACGGCAAGCAGGCACCGGCGCCCCCCTCCGAGACCCGGACCTCCCTCGCCGTCTGGGTCGGCCTGTACCCGACCGTCGTCCTGCTCACGCTCGCTCTCTCCCCGCTGCACCTGCGGCTCTGGATCGGCCTGCTCGTGGGCAACCTGCTGTCGAGCTTCCTGATGAGCTTCCTCACCATGCCCTACTACGTGAACCCCCTGCTCGGGCGCTGGCTGCGGCCGCCACCGGACGAACCGGCGGCCAGGACCAACCTCCGCGGCCTCGGCGTCGTCGCGGTGGTGATGGCCCTGTGGGCCGCCCTCTTCTACCTGGTCACCGTCCGGTTCTGGACCCTGCCCTGACCGGACCGGTCCAGGTGTGGGGTGCCCCGGTCCCGTACGACCATGGAGGAAGGCAGCATCCCCGCCGCAGCCGCACGAGCCGAGGCATGGAGCGGGAGGGAAAATGAGGCATGGGCACGACTGACTCCTCCCGAGCGGGCGACGGCCGGTCGGCGGCGGCTTCCAGTGCGCCGCCCAGTGGCCTGCTCGACCTGCTCAGCGTCGCCGCGGTGGTGCTGAACGCCCAGGGGCAGGTCGTCTTCTGGAGCCCGAAGGCCGAGGAGCTGTTCGGCTACACCGCGGCGGAGGCGCTGGGCCAGTACGCGGCTCCGCTGACGATCCACGAGGAGCACCAGGACGAGGTGATCAGGCTGTTCGCCGAGGTCATGGAGTCCGGCACCGACTGGGCCGGAGCCTTCCCGATCCGGCACAAGGACGGCAGCACCCGCCTGCTGGAGTTCCGCAACATGCGGCTGCTGGACGTCCTCGGCGAGGTCTACGTCCTGGGCCTCGCCGCCGACCAGGCCACGGTGGAGCGGGTCGAGCGCAACGCCGCCCTGGCCATGCGCCTGGTGTCCCAGTCCCCGGTCGGGCTGGCCATACTCGACGCGGACCTGCGGTACGTGGCCGTGAACCCCGCTCTCGAACGCATCACCGGCCAGTCCGCCGCCGAGCGCCTCGGCCGGCCGGCGGGCGAGGTCCTGGCCTTCCTGGACACGAATCCCGAGGCACGCCTGCGCCGGGTCCTGGCGACCGGCGAGTCGGTCGTCGACCGGGACATCCTCTGCCGTCCCCCGAACGACCCGGACCACGACCATGCCTGGTCCGTCTCGTACTACCGGCTGGAGGACTCCGGCGGGAGGGTGCTGGGCCTGGCCTACTCCGTCATCGACGTCACCGAGCGTCATCGGGCCGCCGCGGAGGCGGCACGGGCCCGGCAGCGGCTCGCGCTGATCGCCGAGGCCTCCGCCTGTGTCGGCACCACCCTCGATCTGGAGACGACGGCGCGCGAGCTCGCCGACGTCGTCGTACCGGTCCTGGCCGACGTGGCCGCCGTGGACGTGCTCGACAGCGTCCTGGACGGCCGCACCGCGCCGCAGGAGGGCCCGGCCCTCTTCCGCACCCTCGCCGTCACCGCGGCCCACACGACCGAGGTGGTCCACGCGGCCGGCCCGCCGGGATCACTCGTCACCTACGACAGCGACCGTCTGATCACCCGGTGCGTGCGCACCCGCCGACCGGTCCTGGTGCCTCACACCACCCGTCGGGACCTGGAACACATCGCCCGCCACGGCGCGGCCGCCTCCCTCCTCGAGGCCGCCGGAGTGCACTCCTACCTGGCGGTGCCGCTCATGGCCCGGGGCGAGGTCCTGGGCGCCCTCGACCTCACCCGCACCCGGAACTCCGCTCCCTTCGACGACGACGACGCCGTCCTCGCCGCCGAGTTGGCCGCCCGGGCCGCGGTCTGCATCGACAACGCCCGCGGATACCAGGCCCAGCGCCACGCCGCCCTCACGCTCCAGCGCAGTCTGCTCCCCGAACTCCAGTCCCACCTGCCGGGGCTGGAGGTGGCCTGCCGCTACCAGCCCGCCGGCGCCACGAGCGAGATCGGCGGCGACTGGTACGACGCCATCCCGCTCCAGGGGGACAAGACCGCCCTGGTCGTCGGCGACGTCATGGGCAGCGGCATCAACGCGGCCGCCACCATGGGACAACTCCGCAGCGCCGCCCGCGCCTTCGCCGAACTCGACCTCGCCCCCGCCGAGGCCCTGCACCACTTGGATCACCTGACCGAAGGCGTCGAACAGACCATCACCACCTGCATCTACTGCGTCTACGACCCGCACCGCGGCCAGTGCGAGATCTGCCTCGCCGGCCACCTCCCCCCGGTCGTGATGCGGGCCGGCCACGCGGCGCAGCTGCTCGACCTGCCCACCGGCGCACCGCTGGGCGTCGGCGGGGTCCCCTTCGAGGCCACCACCATCGCCCTGCGCCCCGGTGACGCGCTGGCCCTCTACACCGACGGCCTGGTCGAGACCCGCAGCGAACCCATCGACGCCCGCCTGAACACCCTCCTCGACGCCTTCACCACTACCCGCGGCCACGAGCTGGAGGACACCTGCGACCGCGTCCTGGACATGCTGCGGTCGCCCGGCGGCGAGGACGACGTCGCGCTGCTCCTCGTCCGAGCCGGGCGCTGACGGGCCGGGCTCCTGGCTGAAGGGCCGGGCCCTAGGGGATGGCCAGCTCGGCCCAGATGGTCTTCCCGGAGGCGGTGTAGCGCGTGCCCCAGCGCTGGGACACCTGCGCGACGAGGAACAGACCGCGGCCCCCCTCCTCGTCCCGCCGCGCCCGCCGCAGGTGGGGTGCGGTGTGCGCGCTGTCGGAGACCTCGCACAGCAGGCAGCGGTCCCTGATCAGCCTCAGCATGACGGGCCCGGTGGCGTACCGGATGCCGTTGGTGACCAGCTCGCTCACCACGAGGGCGGCGGTGAACGACAGGTCGGACAGCCCCCAGGCCGCCAGCTGGCGCTCCGTGAGGGTGCGGGCCCGGGCCACCATCGCCGGCTCGGGCGGCAGCTCCAAATCCACCACGTGGTCGGCGCCGAGCCGCAGGGTGCGCACGAGCAGCAGCGTGGCGTCGTCCGCCTGCGCACCGGGCGGCAAGGTCGACAGCGCCCGGTCGCACAGCTCCTCCACGGGGCAGCGCTGCCAGCTGAGCACATGGACCAGCCGGTCGATGCCGCTGTCGATGTCGGTGCGCCGGTCCTCCACGACTCCGTCGGTGAAGAACGCCACCACGCTGCCGCTGGACAGGCTCATCTCGACGTTCTCGTAGGGCAGACCCCCCAGCCCCAGGGGCGGCCCCGGCGCCAGCGCGGACAGGGCGACCGAGCCGTTCGCATCGGCCACGATCGGCGACGGATGCCCCGCGCTCGCCCAGACGCACCGGCCGCTGACCGGGTCGTAGATCGCGTACAGGCAGGTCACCCCGAGCGTCTCCTCGCTCAGCCCGTCGTCCGCGTCGGATCCGGAGTCCTGCGCGACCAGGTCGTCCAGCCGGGTGAGCAGCTCGGCCGGATCCAGGTCCAGCAGGGCCAGGGTCCGCACGGTGGCCCGCAACCGGCCCATGGTCGCCGCCGCGTGCACGCCGTGGCCCACCACGTCACCGACGGTCAGGCCCACCCGGGCACCGGACAGCGGGATCACGTCGAACCAGTCGCCGCCCACGCCCACCCGGCTGTCGGCGGGCAGATAGCGGTACGCCACGTCGACCGCGCTCTGTTCGGGCAGGTGCTGGGGCAGCAGGCTCCGCTGCAGTACCAGGGCCGCCGCGTGCTGGCTGGTGTAGCGGCGGGCGTTGTCGATGCCGACGGCGGCCCGCTCGGCCAGTTCCACGGCGAGCGCCTGCTCCTCCGCGCCGAAGGGGTCGGGGTTGGCGCTGCGCCGGAAGGTGGCGAGGCCCAGGATCGCGTCGCGGGTGAGCAGCGGGACGAAGAGGCAGGACTGCGCGGGATCCGATCCCGCCCCGTCCGGTGCCGCGGACGGCGAGGTGTCGACGACGGGCCGGCTGGAGGCCAGGCTCAGCGCCTGCGGCGACGAGGGCGGATAGGAGACGGGACTGGTCCGGAACTCCTCCGGGGTCCGCCCGTGCATCCGCAGCAGGCTGTGCCCGGGCGCCGAGCCCGTCGGCGGCTGCCGCCCCTCGATGACCGCCGGCGGCAGGTCCACCAGCACCTCGTCGGCCAGCTGCGGTACCGCCACGTCGGCCAGTTCCGCGGCCGTACGGCGCACGTCCAGCGAGGCCCCGATGCGCTTTCCCGCCCGCACCAGCAGCGACAGGCGTTCCTGGGCGCGGTACCGGTCGGTGATGTCCAGGGACTCCTCGAACAGCCCCAGCGGTTCGCCCCGGGCGTCCACCAGCCGGTGGTACGAGCAGGACCAGACGTGCTCGCGCACCGGGTCGGCGGGGGCGCGCCCGCGGTAGTGCATGCCGAGGATCGGTTCACCCGTCTTCAGCACGTGCTCCATGATCTGGTCTTCGTCGGGTGGGTGGTGGCGGGAGATGAATTCGCCCTCGGGGAAGAGATCCGCGGCCGGCCGGCCGATGTACTGGGCGATCCCGGCGAGCTCCAGATCGGTGGAGACGTTCCCCCACACCACACGCCCGTCGGTGTCGAAGATCGTCAGGCCCACGGAGGACTCGGTCGCCAGTCCCTGCAGCAGCGCCAGCTGCGACTCCCAGCAGCGCTGCGTCTCCAGATCGGCCGCGAGCACGACGGTCGCGGCGACGCCCCGGTGCGCGAGCGGGCTGAACGTCACCGCCGCGCGCAGGGTACGTCCGTCCCGGCAGCGCAGGTCGAGGACGGCACTGCGCGGCCGGTGCGTCCTGCAGAGGGCGGACAGCCGCCGCCCCTGGGGCGCTGCCAGCAGCCGGGCGGCCGGGCGGCCCAGCACGTCCTCGGGCGCGTGTCCGAGCAGACGCTCGGCCGAGGACGCCCATCCGGAGACGCGGCCTTCGTCGTCCAGCACCGCAGCGGCGGCCTTGGAGAGGTCCAAGGGGCTGTGGAAATCGACATCGGCCGCCTTCGGAAAACGATCCATGGCACCGCTTCCCTTCCCGCCCCCTCAGCATCCCGTGTCACACGACGGACGACAACCTGGATGCCGGGCGGGAAGCTGCGCGACCGGCGCGCCGCCCGCACTCTGGAAGAGCGGTCCCGTCCGGAAGGACACTCCCCACGACCGCGAAGGAGCGTGGCGTATGGCGAAGAGCCGTGACGAGGACAAGAAGCTGCGCAAGGGCGACAAGGTGGCCTGGAGCAGTCATGGCAGCCGGACCGAGGGCGAGGTGACGAAGAAGATCACCGAGCGCACCGAGTCGGCGGGCCGCACCGTGGACGCGTCGCCGGACGACCCGCAGTACGAGGTCCGCAGCGAGAAGTCCGGCAGGTCCGCGGTGCACAAGCCGTCCGCGCTGAAGAAGAAGAAGTGAGTCGGCGTGGACGACGAGGAGCGCAAGGAGACCTGGGACGACTTCCGTGAGCTGGTGAACATGACACCGGCCGCACTGGACAAGTGGCTGGAGTCGGACGAGTCGCACAGCGCCGGACAGCACCAGGACGGCGGTGAGTCCACCGGGCACGCGTCCGGCCGCCGGATCACGCAGATCCTGCGGGCGAAGAAGGGCGACCTCTCGGACGACGACTACCGGCACATGCGCAAGGTCGTCGGCTACGTCCGCCGCCATCTGGCCCAGCGCCCCTCGGGAGACGTGCGGGACACCCGGTGGCGGTACTCCCTGATGAACTGGGGTCACGACCCGCTGGCCTGACGGGGAGACACGTACGAGGGGAGGCAGCCGTCGCCCATGCGTCACCGGCTGACGAAAGGCGGCCGGGGCCCGGGCCGGACCATGGCCGTCGGCGCGCTGTGCGTCTCGGCCTCGGCCGTCCTGCTCGGCCTGGCGCCCACCGCCCACGGATCCGGGACGGGCAAGGGCCCGTCCGCCGGGCTCCGCCGAGGGGACACGCACGCCGCTCCGGGCCAGGGGCGACGCGCGGACGCCGGGGACTGAAGCGGCGCCGGGCGGTGTCCGGCGGCCCGGAGGGCGTCGGCCCGGTGGCCGTGCCGCGGTCGGCAGGCCGGGAGGGTGACGCCTGAGCGCGCCGGACCCGGGGCCGCGGAGCCCCGGGTCCGGCGGGGCGGGCGGGCCCGCCCGGCGTCACCAGGTGACCGGCAGGCGCACCGGGAAGCGGCGGATGGTCCCGGTGTCCCAGTGGATGTCCTCGGGGGCGACGTCCAGCCGCAGGTGGGGGAAGCGGGTCAGCAGACCGGTGACCGCGCTCTCCAGCTCCGCCCGCGCGAGCGGCGCGGCGAGGCAGTGGTGGCCGCCCCAGCCGAACGTCATGTTCGGACGCACCGACCGTTCCAGGTCGAGCCTGTGCGGGTCCGTGAAGACGGACGGGTCGCGGTTGGCGGTCAGGTACGACACGTGCACGAAGTCACCGGCGCTGATGACGGTCCCCTCCACCTCCACGTCCTCCAGCGCGAGCCGGGGGATGCCCACGCCCTTGCGGAAGGGGATGAACCGCAGCAGCTCCTCCAGCGCGCCGGAGAACCTCTCGGGGTCGGCCGCTAGTGCGGCCCGTTCCTCGGGCCGGGTCAGCAGCATGTAGACGATGTTGCTGATCTGGCAGGTTGCGGTGTCGTTGCCGCTGAGGATGAGCGTGACGGCCAGGACCGCCAACTCGTCGTCGCTGAGGGGCTCCTCGCCCTCCGGCACCGGGGCGGCGGCCATGGCGCTGAGCAGGTCCTCGCCCGGCGTGGTCCGCCGTTCCGGCACCAGCGCGGCGAAGTACGCGCGCAGGGAGGCCTTGGCGTCGGCCGCGTCCTGCCGGGCGTCCGGCGAGGTGGCCAGGAGCCGCATGGTGCACGCACGCAGCGGCTCGCGGTCGGCCTCGGGGACGCCGAGGAGCTCGCAGATGGTCAGGTGGGGCAGCGGGACGGACAGCCGCGTGACCAGGTCCGTGGGCGGCCCCACCTCCGCCATCTCCGCGAGCAGCCCGGCCGTCACCCGGTCCACGGCCGGCCGCATGCGTGCCACCCGGTCGCGCGTGAACGCCTGCGCCGCCACGTGCCGCAACCGGGTGCCGTGCGGCGGGTCCGCCACGTTGATCGACTCCGGCGACACGATGGGCTCGGGCGTCATCCTCGGGTAGTCGCGCCCGACGATCGCCGCCCGGCTGAACCTGGGGTCGCACGTCACCTGGCGCACTCCGGCGAAGCTGGTCACCAGCCACGCCTCCGCCTCGCCGTAGGGCAGGCGGATCCGGCTGACCGGACCGTCCTGCGCCAGCGAGGCCAGCGCCGGGTCGAACTCCAGGGCGTGGGCGAAGTCGAAGGGGCATTCGGGCACTGCTGCGGTGTCGTGGAACGACATACATCCTCCTCTGCGCGCCGCGGGGCGCATCACTTCCGAGGGTGTCGGCCTTCCCCGTGTCGGCCTTTCAGCGCCGTCGCGGCGGCCGCGTGGGCTGAAGGCGCTGATCAGGCAGTTGCGGTAGCCGAGGCTCCGGCTCACCTGAGTGAGGCGACATGGACCCAATATGGGGCAGCCCGACCGGTCTCGCAGAACATGCGCTTCAGGCAACGAAGTGCTCGGGGGTGACGCAGCGGGCAGCGGAGCCGGTCCTCAGATGACGCCGCGGATCGCCGCCTCGAACCCTTCGACATGGCTCGCGGCGAGAGCCCTGGCCTTCTCCGCGTCGCGGTCGACGATGGCGCGCAGCAGCGGTCCGTGTTCGTGGACGTGACCCGCCAGGCCCGGGAGACGGTCGAGGAACAGGCACCAGATGCGGGTGGCCAGGTTGTCGTACCTGATCAGGGTGTCCTCGAGGTAAGGATTGCGGGTGGCGGCGTAGATGGCGCGGTGCACGGTCATGTCGAGCCGGATCAGGTCCGCCCCGCCGCCGGCCGTGTCCGACAGCCGTTCCAGCAACCGGCCGAGCGCGGCGCGGTCGCCCTCGGCGGCGCGTTCGGCGGCCAGGGCCGCGGCGAGCGGCTCCAGCTGGCGCCGGACCTCCGAGATGTGCCCGAGATCGGCGATCTGGACCTCGGTGGCGAAGGTGCCGCGCCGCGGGTAGGCGACGATCAGACGCTCGTGCTCCAGCCGCTTCAGGGCCTCGCGCACCGGTGTGCGCCCGAAACCCAGCTCCGCGGCGATCCGCTCGTCGTTGATCGGCTCCCCGGGGCGGATCCGGAGCGTGACGAGACGGTCCGAGATGCTGCGATAGGCCTGGTCGGCCAGCGTCTGGCCGCCGTGACCGGCGACGGTGGACGAAGTCACCGCGCATCCCTCCCTTGACGCTCCCGGATCGCCTGCCTACTGTACCGCACACAGCACGTTGATATATCAGTCGTCTTTTAGTTGCTCCCGCTGGAGTTCCCATGACTGACCCCGCCCCCGGGCAGGCACCGGCCCGAGCCCACCGCTCCGCCCTCCTCGGCGCCCGGCTCCACGACGTCGATCCCGAGATCGCCACGGCCATCGACGCGGAGCTAGCCCGCCAGCGCGGCACGCTGGAGATGATCGCGAGCGAGAACTTCGCGCCGCTCGCGGTCATGCAGGCCCAGGGCTCGGTACTGACCAACAAGTACGCCGAGGGTTACCCGGGGCGCCGCTACTACGGCGGCTGCGAGCACGTCGACGCCATCGAGCAGCTCGCCATCGACCGCGTCAGGGAGCTGTTCGGAGCCGAAGCCGCCAACGTGCAGCCCCACTCCGGCGCGCAGGCCAACGCCGCCGTGATGGCCGCCCTGCTGCAGCCCGGCGACACGATCCTGGGGCTGGACCTGGCCCACGGCGGCCACCTCACCCACGGCATGCGGATCAACTTCTCCGGACGCCTGTACAAGGTGGCCGCCTACCAGGTCGACGAGCGCGACCACCGCATCGACATGGAGCAGGTCCGGGGGCTCGCCCACGAGCACCGGCCGCAGCTGATCGTGGCCGGCTGGTCGGCCTACCCCCGCCGGCTCGACTTCGCCGAGTTCCGCCGCATCGCGGACGAGGTCGACGCCTATCTGATGGTCGACATGGCCCACTTCGCCGGCCTGGTCGCCGCCGGGCTGCACCCCTCTCCCGTCCCGCACGCGCACGTGGTGACCACCACCACCCACAAGACCCTCGGCGGCCCCCGCGGCGGTGTCATCCTGTCCACCGCCGACCTCGCCAAGAAGATCAACTCCTCGGTGTTCCCCGGCCAGCAGGGCGGCCCCCTCGAACACGTCGTCGCGGCGAAGGCCGTGGCCTTCAAGATGGCCGCGCAGCCGGAGTTCGCCGACCGCCAGCGCCGCACGCTCGAAGGGGCCGCGATCCTGGCCGAGCGGCTGCTGGCCGAGGACACCCGGTCCGCCGGGGTCAGCGTCCTCACCGGGGGCACGGACGTGCACCTGGTCCTGGTGGACCTGCGCCACTCGGAACTCGACGGCCGGCAGGCCGAGGACCGGCTGCACCGGATCGGCATCACCGTCAACCGCAACGCCGTCCCCTTCGACCCGCGCCCGCCGATGATCAGCTCCGGCGTCCGCATCGGCACCCCCGCCCTCGCCGCCCGCGGCTTCGGGGCCGAGGAGTTCACGGAGGTCGCCGACATCGTCGCCACGGCTTTCCTGCCCGGCTTCGACGACGCGGTGGCCGCCGCACTGCGGGCGCGCGTCCAGGTCCTGACCGACCGCTTCCCGCTCTACCCCGCCGATCCGCGGCTCGCGCCCCAGGAGGCTGCTCAGTGATGCGTCCGTACGACACTGCCGCCACGCCCGGCGACGTCCTGCCCGACCACCCCGACTTCCTGTGGCGCAACCCCGACCCCAAGCCGTCCTACGACGTCGTCATCGTCGGCGGCGGCGGACACGGCCTGGCCACCGCCTACTACCTCGCCAAGAACCACGGCATCACCGACATCGCGGTCCTGGAGAAGGGCTGGCTCGCGGGCGGCAACATGGCCCGCAACACCACCATCATCCGCTCCAACTACCTCTGGGACGAGAGCTCCGGCATCTACGAGCACTCGCTGAAGCTGTGGGAGACCCTGGAGGAAGACCTCGACTACCCCATCCTCTTCAGCCAGCGCGGAGTCCTCAACCTCGCCCACAGCCTCCAGGACGTCCGCGACAGCAAGCGCCGCGTCTACGCCAACCAGCTCAACGGCATCGACGCCGAGTGGCTCGAGCCGGACGAGGTAGCCAAGGTCTGTCCCATCGTCAACACCTCTCCCGACGTGCGCTATCCGGTGCTCGGCGCCACCTACCAGCCCCGCGCGGGCATCGCCAAGCACGACTACGTCGCCTGGGGCTTCGCACGCAGGGCCGACGACTACGGCATCGACCTCATCCAGGACTGCGAAGTCACCGGCCTCGACATCCAGGGCGGCCGGGTGAGGGGGGTCCGGACCACCCGCGGCCCGATCGCCGCCGGCAAGGTCGCCCTCGCCGCCGCGGGCCACTCCTCGGTGCTGGCCGCCATGGCCGGCCTGCGGCTGCCCCTGCAGAGCCACCCGCTGCAGGCACTGGTCTCCGAACTCCTCGAACCGGTGCACCCGACGGTCGTGATGTCGAACGCCGTGCACGTGTACGTCTCCCAGGCCCACAAGGGCGAACTCGTCATGGGCGCCGGCATCGACAGCTACAACGGCTACGGACAGCGCGGCTCCTTCCACATCCTGGAACGCCAGATGGCCGCCGCGCTGGAGCTCTTCCCGGTCTTCGCCCGCGCCCACCTGCTGCGCACCTGGGCCGGCATCGTCGACGTCACCCCGGACGCCTCACCCATCGTGGGCCTCACCCCCGTCGAGAACCTCTACCTCAACTGCGGCTGGGGCACCGGCGGCTTCAAGGCGACACCGGGCGTCGGCTGGGCCTACGCGCACACCATCGCCACCGGCGAACCCCACCCCTACAACGCGCCCTTCACCCTCGACCGCTTCACCACCGGCGCGCTGGTCGACGAGCACGGCGCAGCGGCAGTCGCCCACTGACGGCCCGGCGTGCCAAGGAGGTTCCCATGCAGCTCATCACCTGCCCCTGGTGCGGCGAGCGCGAAGAGATCGAATTCCACTACGGCGGGCAGGCGCACGTCGCCTACCCCGACGACCCGTACGCGCTCGACGACGAACAGTGGGCCCAGTACGTCTTCTTCCGCGACAACCCCAAGGGCCCGTTCGCCGAGAGGTGGGTGCACGCGGCCGGCTGCCGGCGCTGGTTCAACGCCGTGCGCGACACCGTCACCCATGAGTTCCTCGCGGTCCACGACACCCGGGACCCGCACCCCCGCACCCCGGGCACCGCCCCGGGCGCCGAGCCGCACACAGGCCAGGAGGCCGGCCGATGACCCACCCGTTCCGTGTCCGCGGCCACGGTCACCTGGACCGCGACACCACGCTCACCTTCGTCTTCGACGGCACCGCCTACACCGGACACCCCGGCGACACCCTCGCCTCGGCCCTGCTCGCCAACGGCGTGCACCACGTGGCCGACAGCATCAAGTACGGACGGCCCCGCGGTGTCCTGGCCGCCGGTGCCGAGGAGCCCAACGCGCTCGTGCAGATCGAGGCCCCCTTCCCCGAGCCCATGCTCACCGCCACCACCGTGGAGCTGTACGACGGCCTCGCCGCCCGGGGACTGTCCGGGCAGGGACGGCTCAGCAGCCAACCCGACCCGGCCCGCTACGACACCATGCACGCCCACTGCGACCTGCTGGTCGTCGGCGCCGGCCCGGCGGGACTGGCCGCCACCCTGGCGGGCGCCCGGGCCGGGGCCCGGGTGATCCTCGTCGACGAACTCCCGCGGCCCGGCGGTTCGCTGCTGGGCGGCCAGGAACTGCTCGACGGCAGGCCCGCCACCGAGTGGGTTGACGAGGTCGCCGCGGAACTCGCCGCCTGCCCCGACGTCCGGGTACTGCCGCGCACCACGGCTTTCGGCCACTACGACGACGGACTCGTCCTCGCCCTGGAGAAGCGCACGGACCACCTCGGCGCCGCGGCACCCGCCCACCTCTCGCGGCAGCGGGTCTGGCGCATCCGCGCCAAGCAGGTCGTCTACGCCACCGGCGCCTATGAACGTCCGGTCGCCTTCGACGACAACGACCGCCCCGGCATCATGCTGGCCGGCTCGGCGCGCACCTACCTCAACCGCTTCGGCGTCCTGCCCGGGCGGCAGGCGGCGGTGTTCACCACGAACGACAGCGCCTATCCGGCAGCCCTCGAACTGGCCGACGCGGGCCTGCGGATCGCCGCGGTGATCGACGCCCGCGAGGAGGTGCCCGCCCACTGGCGCACCGCCTGCCACGAACGGGGCATCGACGTCCGCGCCGGCCACGTCGTCACCGGCACCAGCGGCGTCGAACACGTCTCCCGCGCCCACGTGGCCCCGTTCCGCCAGGGACGCCCCGGCGACCGGCAGGGCATCGACTGCGACCTGCTGATGGTCTCCGGCGGCTGGAACCCCGCGGTGGCCCTGTTCAGCCAGGCCCGCGGCACGCTGCGCTACGACGCCGCGACCGGAGCCTTCGTGCCCGCGCAGGCGCCGGACACGGTGCGCACGGCGGGAGCGGCCGGCGGCACCTTCACCCTGGCCGGCTGTCTCACCGACGGCGTGGACGCCGCCGGGCGGGCCTTGTCGGCCCTCGGCAGGTCCGGCGGGACGGTCGGCCTGCCGGCCGCCGATCCGCCGCCGGAAGGGGCGCCGGGCCGGGTGCTGTGGCGGGTCCCGAGCCCCCAGGACGGCCCGGACGGCCGGGACGGTACCCACCAGTTCGTCGACCTCCAGCGCGACGCCGTCGTCGCCGACGTGCTGCGGGCGACCGGGGCGGGCCTGAGGTCGGTGGAGCACGTCAAGCGTTACACCACCATCGGCACCGCCCACGACCAGGGCCGCACCTCGGGCGTGATGACCTCGGGCATCGTCGCCGAGGCGCTCGGGGTGGACGTCGCCGACCTCGGCACCACCCGCTTCCGCCCGCCCACCGTGCCCGTGCCCTTCGCCGCCCTCGCCGGCCGCAACCGCGGGGAGCTGTTCGACCCGGTCCGGGTGACCGCGCTGCACCCCTGGCACGTCGAGCACGGCGCCCTGTTCGAGGACGTCGGCCAGTGGAAGCGTCCCTGGTACTACCCCCGGGCGGGCGAGACCATGGAGGAGGCGGTGCTGCGCGAGTGCCGGGCCGCCCGCACGGGCGTCGCGATGATGGACGGCTCCACGCTCGGCAAGATCAACGTGCAGGGACCGGACGCCGGTGTGCTGCTGGACCGGCTCTACACGAACCTGATGAGCACGCTCAAGGTGGGCCGGATCCGCTACGGCGTGATGTGCGGCGTCGACGGCATGGCCCTCGACGACGGCACGGTGATCCGGGTGGCCGAGCAGGAGTTCCTGCTGACCACGACCACCGGCAACGCGGCCAGGGTCCTCGAATGGATGGAGGAGTGGCTGCAGACGGAGTGGCCGGACCTGCGCGTGCACCTCACCTCGGTCACCGAGCACTGGGCGACCGTCCCGCTGGTGGGCCCCCGCTCCCGCGAGGTGCTGGCCCTGGTGGCCCCCGGACTGGACGTCGACAACGACGCGTTCCCGTTCATGTCGTGGCGCGACACCACCGTCGCCGGCATCCCGGCCCGCGTGTGCCGCATCAGCTTCTCCGGTGAACTCGCCTACGAGATCAACGTTCCCGCCTGGGACGGCATCACCGTGTGGAAGGCCCTGTACGCGGCCGGTGGCCCGTTCGGCATCACCCCGTACGGCACCGAGACGATGCACGTGCTGCGCGCCGAGAAGGCGTACCCGATCATCGGGCAGGACACCGACGGCACCGTCACCCCGCAGGACCTGGGCATGTCGTGGGTCGTGTCCAAGAAGAAGCCGGACTTCGTCGGCAAGCGGTCCTTCTCGCGCGAGGAGAACCGGCGCGGCGACCGCAAGCAACTGGTGGGCCTGCTGCCGGCCGACGAACGGGTCCTGCTGCCCGAAGGCGCCCAGATCATCGCCACGAGCACGGTGCCGGAGCCGCCCGTGCCCATGCTCGGCCACGTCACCTCCAGCTACCGGAGCGACGCACTGCGGCGCACGTTCGCCCTGGCCCTGGTGCGCTCCGGAACCGAGCGCATCGGCGACACCCTCTACGTCCCCCTGGACGGCCGTACCGTCCCGGTGACCGTGACCGACCCCGTGCTCTTCGACAAGGAGGGAGCTCGCCGTGACGGTTGAGACGCCCGCCCGCTTCAGCCCGCTCGCCGCGTGGCAGGACCGTCTGGACCGGCTGCCCACCGGGGTGCAGGCGAGGGAACTGCCCTTCCTGACCCAGCTCAGCCTGCGCGTGCGGCCCGGCAGCCGGGCGGCGAAGGCCGTCGAGGCCGCCCTGGGCATCACGCTGCCGGGCCCCGTGAGCGCCGAACTGTCCGGCGACGTCAAGGCGCTGTGGGCGGGCCCGGACGAATGGCTGCTGGTGGCGCCCGACGGCCGGCAGACCGAGCTTGTCGCCCGGCTGCGGGCGGCCATCGGGGACGAGTTCGCCACCGTCACCGACGTCTCGGCGCAGCGCACCACCCTGGCCCTGTCCGGGCACCTGGTCCGCACGGTGCTGGCCCAGGGCTGCGCCATCGATCTGGACCGGCGGGTGACGCCCGTCGGCGCCTGCCTGACGACGTTGCTCGCCCAGGCCCCGGTCACCCTGGTGGTGCGGGGCGAGGCGGCCTCCGCCGTCTGGCTGCTGGTCCGCTCCTCGTTCGCGTCCTACCTGGCCACCTGGCTCGTCGACGCCTGCACGGAGTACGGCTCAGGCACCGCATGAGCATCAGCGTCTTCGACCGAGGAGCCCTTGGAGCCCCGCATGAACAGCGAGTTCGTCCTCACCCTCAGCTGCCCCGAGCGCCCCGGCGTCCTCCACGCCGTGACGTCGTTCCTCCTGCGGCACGGGTGTGACATCACCGAGCACCAGCAGTTCGACGACACCGACGGGGGCAGCGTCTTCCTGCGTACGAGCTTCACCTCCGCCCGGACCGGCCTGCACGGGCTGCGGGACTCCTTCGCCCCCGTGGCCGCCGAGTTCGGCATGGAATGGCAGCTCAGGGACGCCGCCGCGAAGCCGCGCGTGCTGGTGATGGTGTCGAGGTTCGACCACTGCCTGGCCGATCTGCTCTACCGGTGGCGCAGCGGTGAACTGGACGCCGAGATCGTCCTGGTGGCCTCCAACCACCCCGACCTCCGCCCGCTGGCCGCGGCACAGGGCGTGCCCTACGAGCACGTCCCGGTCACGCCCGGCACCAAACCACAGGCGGAGGCCCGGCTGCTGGCGCTCGTCGAGGAACACCGCGTCGACCTCGTCGTCCTCGCCCGCTACATGCAGGTGCTCTCCGACGACCTGTGCAAGCGGCTGGAAGGCCGCGCCATCAACATCCACCACTCCTTCCTGCCGAGCTTCGCCGGGGCCAAGCCCTACCACCAGGCGCACCGCCGCGGAGTGAAGCTCGTCGGGGCCACCGCCCACTACGTCACCGCCGACCTCGACGAGGGCCCGATCATCGAGCAGGAGATCATCCGAGTCGATCACCGCGCGAGCCCCGACCAGCTCGTCACCGTCGGCCGTGACGCCGAACGCCTGGCGCTGGCCCGCGCCGTCAACTGGCACTGCCAGAGCCGCGTCCTGCTCCACGGCAACCGGACCGTGGTCTTCAACTGACGTCCCCTTGTCCGGTGTCGGTCATAGGGGGTGCCCACTACAGTGCACCCCATATGACTCTCCTGCACACTCACGACCATGGGGGCGACGGCCCGCAACTGCTTCTCCTGCACGGCTTCGGACGCTCGCTGAGCGACTGGGACGCCTCGGCGGCCCTGCTCACCGCCGGGCACCGCGTCCTCGCCGTCGACCTTCCCGGCCACGGCCGCTCTCCCGGCATCTCTCCGTGGACCATTCCCACCGTGGTCCGGCTCATCGCGGACACGCTCGACGCGCACGGAGTGCCGGAGGCCGTCGTGGTGGGCCATTCCCTCGGCGGACTCGTCGCGGTCGAGTACGCCCGTGCGCACCCGGGCCGGGCCCGTGCCGCCGTGAACCTCGACGGCTTCTGGTGGGGACGCGAGTACCCCGGCGCCGAACGGGTCGGTGAAGGGCTGCTGGCGTCGGCCGGGGCCGTCGCGCCACCCGCACACATCGAGAACCAGGTCGCCGACGCCGTCCGGTTCGGGATTCCCGCCGGCCGCGCGGAAGCCGCCGCCCGCGCGGCCGCACGCCCGCTGCCCGACGGCACGTGGCAGACGCTGCCGGAACGGGCGACGGCGCTGCAGATCGTCGACGAGCTCCACCGGCTCGGCGCGCTCGGTGTCACCGCGTGGCTGGACGGAGTCGACTCCCCGCTGCTGCTGGTACAGGCCGGGCGCCGGCTGCCGCCCGCGCCCGGCATGGAGTGGTTCGGCGACTTCAGTGCCCGGTTCGCGCGCGAGGTCGCCGACGACTTGGCCGTGCTCTCCCGCCGCCGGGCGGCCATCGACGTCCAGCGGATCGACGCCACCCACCCCATGGTCCTGCAGACTCCCGAAGCGGTGGCGGCGCTGGTCGCCGGGTTCGTGCGAAACCTGCCCGACTGAGCGCACGGTCGGCTGGTCGTGGCCCGCCGGGGGCGTCAGCTTCCCGTCAGCAGTCGCCGGACGACGTACCCGGCGGAGTCCACGCCGGAGCTGCCGCCTTCGACCAGACTCGCCACCGCCATGCGGGAGTCGTACGCGGTGAGCCAGCCGTTGGTGTGGTCCCCCTCCTCGGCCGTGCCCGTCTTGCCGCCGACGCCCGGCAGCCCGCCGAGCCGCGGTGCGGCGGTGCCGCTGGTGGCCACGCCGCGCATCATCGACCGGAGGTAGCCCGCGGTGCGGGCGGTGATCGGCCGGGGCGCGGTCTGCTGGTGCTGCCCCGGCAGGATGACGGGCTGCTCGAACGCGCCGCCTCGTACGGTGGCCGCCACGGACGCCATGAACAGCGGTGTGGCCGTGACCCGGCCCTGTCCGATGAACTGGGCCGCCTGGTCGCCGCCTTGGGCGTCCGTGGGGATGCTCGGATCGGTCGTGGCCACCCCGCCGCCGATCGACCAGCTGCCCATGCCGAACACCTCGACCGCCTCGTCGTGCAGGGCGGAGGCGTCACCGTCGTGCACGAGGTAGTGGAAGCCGTCCTTGATGAAGGAGGTGTTGCACGACACCGTGAACGCCTGGGCGAGGGTGGAGCCGGAGTCGGCCTTCACTCCCGGGTCGTTGTGGAACTGCTGGCTGTTGGCGGTCAGTGAGTCCGTGCAGGGCGCGGGGCTGTTCGGGGTGAGGCCGGCCCGGTCGAACAGGGCCGCCGAGGAGATGATCTTCATGGTGGAGCCCGGGGACTTGATGCCGTTGATGGCGATGTCCCCGTCCGAGCCGGTGTGCGCGAGCGCGAGGATGTGGCCGTTGCGCCAGTCGAGTGCGACGGTACCGGCCGGCTTGTCCTGGAGATGAGGGTCCGTCACCGCCCGCTCGGCCACGGCCTGGAGGCGGGCGTCGATGGTCGTCCTGACGACCGGGGTGCGGCCCTTGGAGAAGACCTTCAGGGCCTTGACCCCGGCTCCGCCGTCGTCGACCACCGCCACTCCCGTACCGGTACTGCCGCCCGTGGGCCTGGCGTTCCGGCGGACGGTCGCCGCGATGTCCCGCAGCGAGGAGAACGTGGACAGGTCCGTCCTGCCGTCGCTCGCCACCACCTTCGCCGACGTGGCGCCGGCGGGGAGTCTGCCCGCGCTGAGCGACTGCTCCGCACCGAGACCCGGATACAGCACCGAGTTGTTCCAGCGCACCGCCGGCACGCCGTTCGTGCTGTGCACGACGGCCACGGCGCCGGAGTAGGTCCAGGTGCCGCCCGCCACCCGGGCCCGCACGTCGAACGTGACCTTGGTGGCCCCGGGCGTCACCGGCGACGGACCGGCCGACAGGACGTGGTCGAACGTCAGGCTCTTCAGCCGCAGCCCGTCCTTGTAGTGCCGCAGCGCCCGAGCGGCCGCGTCGGGCGTGTCGGTGTCCGCTGCCGCTCCGTCGAGACGCTGCCGGGACCAGCTGTCCAGGAACGCCCGGGCCAGCCGGACCGCGTCGGCGTCCGACGGTGGCGTGCTCGACAGGGCGGACGGATCGAAGCCGCGGGCCGCGTCGGTCCGGTCGTCCCCCGAGGCCCCGGCGGTCAGCCCGTGGACGATGTTGTACGCGCCGATGCCCCCCACGACGAGCAGCGCGGTGCAGGCCCCGGCCATGCCGAGCTTCACAGGTCTGTTCACGACAGGGATTGTTGCGGCCCCCGGCCGGTCGGGCCTGAGTACGGGTACTCAAACCCCGTGAGGACGCAGGGCGCCGGTGGCGCACCTCACTTGACGGCTCCGCCGGTGATCCCCGCGGCGATGTGGCGCTGGGCGGCCACGAGCAGGGCCGCCGCCGGGAGGGACGCGAGGACCGCGGTCGCCATGACGGCGTTCCACCGGTTCGTGTGGGCGCCGATGTACTGGTAGATGCCGAGGGTGACCGGGCGCACGGCGTCCGTGGTGTCGAGCGTGAGGGCGAAGAGGAAGTCGCTCCAGGCGAGGAGGAAGGCGAAGATCCCGGCCGTGATCAGTGCGTTGGTGCTCAACGGCAGCACCACGGACCGGAAGACGCGCAGCTCGCCGGCGCCGTCCACCCGGGCGGCCTCGACGATCTCCCGTGGGATGCCCTGCATGAACGCCCGCAGAACGACGATCGCGAAGGGCACCCCGGCGGTCGAGTCGGCCAGGATCAGCCCGAGGTGGGAGTCGAGCAGCCCCAGGCCGGCGTAGGCGCCGTAGAGCGCGTCGGCGACGGCGATGCCCGGCACCGCCTGGGTGACCAGAACGCCGAAGACGACGAGGGTGCCGCCCCGGAGGGGGAACCGGGCCAGGGCGTAGGCCGCCGGTGCGGCGAGCGTGAGGCTCAGCGCCGCGCTGCCGAGGGCCACGACGAGGCTGGTGACGAGGTGGCGCCCCTGGTCGCGCAGCGCGGCGGCGTAGCCGCCGAGGTCCGGGTGGACGGGGAACCAGTTCTCCCGCGCGGCGGCATCGGCCGGCTGCAGGGAGACGTTCACCGTCCAGTACACCGGGAACAGCATCAGCGCGAGCAGGACGATCCCCGCGATCGTCGACGCCCACCCCCGTGCGGGCGCGCGCTTCACCGGCCCCCGCTTCACGCGGTCGCTCCCCTTCACGCGTCGAGGGCACGCCGGTGGGCGCGCAGGTGGACGACGGCGAAGACCAGCGAGAGGACGATGAGCACGTTGCCCAGGGCGGCGCCGCGCCCGAACTCCAGCTGCTGGAAGGACAGGTCGTAGGAGCGGGTGGCCAGGGTCTGGGTGGCGTCGGCCGGTCCGCCGCCCGTCACGACGAGGATGATGTCCAGGGTCCTGAACGTGCAGACCGCGCCCAGCACCAGCACGACGCCGGCCACGGGCCGCAGCAGCGGCCAGGTGACGTACCGGAACGTGTCCAGCCGGCCCGCTCCGTCCAGCGTCGCCGCCTCGTACAGATGCGCCGGGATGTCCTGCAGGGCGCCGTACAGGATCGCGGTGTTGAACGGGATCCCCACCCAGACGTTGACCAGGATCACCGACACGAGCGCCTGCGAGGTGCCGGTCAGCCAGGGGACGCCGGAGGACACGAGGTGGAGGTCGCGCAGCGCGCGGTTGACGACGCCCGTGTCGGTGTCGAGCATCCACCGCCAGGCCGTACCGGACACGACCAGGGGGAGCAGCCACGGCAGCAGGAGGAGCGACCGCAGCACGCCGCCGAGCGGGAACCTGCGCCGGAAGAACAGGGCGATGGCCAGACCGAGCACGAACTGCCCCGCCAGCGAACCGGCCGTGAAGACGACCGTGGTCAGCAGGGTCTTCGACCACCAATCGGAGGAGAGGACCGCCGAGTAGTTCCGCAGCCCCGCGAACGGCGCGGCGCCGGTGTAGAACGTCGTGGCCGTGTACCGCCGGAAGCTCATCACGACGTTCTGGACGACCGGGTAGCCGAAGAACAGCACGAGGTAGGCCACCGCGGGTGCGGCGAACAGCCACGGGGCGACCGGCTCCCGCGAGCGTGCCCCGCCCCCGCGTGCCCGGGGGAGTGGCGAGCGGTCAGGAACCGGTCGCGGTCTGCTGCGCAACGCTGAGCGCTTCCTGCGGTGTCGACTCGCCCGTCAGGGCGGCCTGGACGGCGGTGTAGAGGGCGGTGGCCGTCCTGGGCCACTCGGCGCCGAGCCGGCCGGTGCGGGCCCGTGCCCGCTGCGTGCTCCGGACGAACGCGGCCATCGACGGGACCTCTTCGGCGTACCGGGACGCCACCGTGGTGCGGGAGGGCACGGTGAAGTTCTGCCGGGCCTCGGCGAGCATGTGCGCGGAGTCGTTCAGACAGGCGAGCACCCGGGCGGCCTTGCGCTGCCTGTCGGGGGAGGCGTTCTGCGGGACCGTCCACACCTCACCGCCGAGCGGGGTGACCAGGGTCTGCCCCGGCTGCCGGACGGGCAGCGGGGCCACTCCCCAGTGCAGGTTCTTCTCCTCGTTCAGGGCGGATATCCGCCAGGGGCCGTTGACCATCATGGCCGTCCTGCCCGCGGCGAACTGGTCGTGGACGTCCGCCTGATTCCAGTTCAGCACCGACGCCGACATGGATCCGCTCTTCACCAGGTCGACCCAGAGCCGCAGGGCCTGGGCGGCCTGCGGGCTGTCCAGGTGCCTCTCGTCCCCACCGTTGGACCACAGGAACGGGAGGAACTGCCAGGCGCCCTCGAACGTGGCGTTCGCGTCCACCGCCATGCCGTGACGTCCCGGGCGGGTCAGCGCGGCCGCGGCCGTCTTCAGCTCGTCCCAGCTCCGCGGCACGGTGACGCCGGCCTCGGCGAGCATGTCCTTGTTGTAGAAGAGGGCGGTCGTGCTGACCGTGGGGGCCAGCCCGTACACCTTTCCCCGGTAGGTGCCCGCCGACAGGATGCCCGGGGTGTAGCCGCCGGAGTCGACGCCGTACCGGTCCAGCGGGGTCAGCGCACCGGTCCGCGCGATCTGCTGCAGATCGGGGTTGTCCAGCATCAGCAGATCGGGAAGGGTCCGCGACGACGCCTCCCGGAGCACCGTCGGGACGAGCGACGACCCCGGCACGCTCCGCTGCTCGACCGTCACGCCGGCCGACCTGCCGCAGGCGGTGAGCCGCTCACCCCATCGGGCGTGCTCGGAGGCGTCGGTGTAGTAGTCGAGGGCCGTGATGGCGGTCGCCTCGCGCGAAGCGGACCCGCTGCCGGTGCCGCAGCCGCCGGCGGTCAGGGCCAGGACGACGGCTCCGAGGAGTGCGGCCGCGCGCCGGGCCGACGGGCCGACCGCTGACATCATGATGGCTTCCCGACGGGTGTCTGTGGCTGGATCTGTGGCCGGAGTGCCGAACTCGGACGGGCGACGCGAGACGGCCCATACCGGCGTGTTCCGGTCCGAGCGGGGATATTACCTTATTCAACAGATCGGATGATCAAGTGCTTGGCGGGCGTCCACCACGTACGCGCCGGCCGCCACGCACTGTGCCAGGGGGCCCTGTGCACGAGGCCGCTCAGGCCGCGGGCAACGCCCTGACCAGATTGGCCAGCTGCACCCGGGAGTTGACCGACAGCTTGCGGAAGACGGAGGTCAGGTGCGTGTTGACGGTGTGCGGGGAGACGACGAGCAGATCCGCGGCCGCCCGGTTGGTGTGTCCCTCGGCGATCAGGCGCGCGACCTTGCGCTCCGAGGCCGTGAGGGCCTCCCACCCCTGCACGGGGCGCGCGCCGTTCGCCGCCCGGCGACCCCCGGCCCCCGCACCCTTCAGGTCCCGTTGCAGGCGGGCCGCCGCGGCGTCCGCGCCGGCCGCCGCGAACACGGCCCGGGCCTGCGTCAGGGCCGCCACCGCCTCCGGTTTCCGGCCCGTTGCCGCGAGCGCCTGCCCGAGGGCCACGTGTGCGCAGGCCCGCACCAGCGGCCGGGGGCCCGCACGGAGCAGGGTGACGGAGCGTTCCAGCAGGCCGAGGTCGTTCCGTACGAGACCACGGGCGTGCGCCGCGAGACCGGTGGCCGTGGGCACCCGGGGGTTGCGTGCGGCGTGGGCCTCGGCCTGCGCGGCCAGGTCCTCGGCGAGCCCCTGGTCCCCGCCGCGCAGGGCCATGCGGATCGCCGCGTCGACCCAGGTGCGCAGCAGCCGCCAGCGCATGAACGGGCCCTGCTCCTGCACCTGGCGGATCCCGTCGACGGCCGGTGCGGCGTCCCCGTCGGCGTCGGCGTGCAACGCTTCCAGGAACCGCACCGCGGCCGTGTTGCCCGGGTTGGGTCTGGCCGCGAGCCGCTTCCTCGCCTCGGCCAGGTGCTGCCCCGCCGCCTCCCGGTCGCCGCGCTGCAGGGCGATCCAGGAGCGGATCACGCGCCCGTTCACCTGCTGGACGGGGACCTGTACGGCGTGCTCCAGCCGCTCCATCGTCACGAAGTCGGCCTCGGCGTCGTCGAGCCGGCCCAGCCCCAGATGCTGCTGCCCCTGCGCCCACAGCAGCATCGCCTCACGCATCCCGCCGCCCTCGTCCGCCGCCTTCCGCAGCAGCCGCGCGCCGGTCTCGAAGTCGTCCATGTGCTGATGCGCGACGATCTCCTCGGGAAGGAACGCCGCATCGACCGCGCACAACGCGGAGAAGCGTTCCCGTGCGGCGGCGCACTCACCGGCGTTGAGCGCGATCTCACCGAGCGCGGACAGGGCCTGGACATGCGCCTCCCGGTCACCGACCGCGAGGGCGGCGCGCAGCGCGTCCTCACCGGCCGCCCGCGCCGGGACGAGGTCCTGCGCCCGGGACAGGGCCAGCGCACGCAGGGCGGCCAGCCGCGCCGCGATCTCCGGGGCGGCGCCGCCGACCGCGAGGGCCGCGTCCGTGCGGCGGCGCAACTCGTCGGCCATGTCCATGTTCCACAGCGTCCCGCCGAGGGCGGCCTGCAGCCGGCCGAAGGTCTCCACGGGCGGCCGGACCGCCAGCAGCCGGTCACCGGTCGTCAGGGCCTCCCTGTTCCGGCCGGCCCGGGTCAGGCAGACGACGGCGTGCTCACCCACGGCGAACCACGACGGCCTTGCGGTCGGCACCAGTTCCAGGGCGCGCGTCACCAGGTCGGCCGCGAGGCCCGGCGTGACCGCCAGGACGTCGTCGGCGGCCCGCCGCAGCAGCGCCGCCGCCGCCTCGTCCCCGGGCAGGGCGCCCCTGAGGAGGTGCGAGACGGCGTCGATCGGCCGGTGGCCGGCGGAGACGAGGTGGCCCGCGGCCTCGCGGTGCAGGGCCTTGCGGGCCGAGGGCGGGATGTCCACGTACACCGCCCGGCGCAACAGGTCGTGCCGGAAGACCAGCTGGTCGCCGTCGTCGTCCAGGAGCCCCGCGCGCACCGCCTCCTCCAGCGCCGGGACCAGCGCGGCGGGCGGCCGGCCGCAGAGCGCGGCGGCGTCGTGGAAGCCGAACGCGCGGCCCAGCACCGCGCCCATCCGCAGGAAGCGCAGGGTGTCGGGGTGCAGGGAGCTCAGTCTGCCACGTACGCCCACCACGAGCCCGGTGGGCACGGGCTCCCCCGAGGGGGCGGGGGTGCTCAGTCCGGCGAGCAACTCGACCGCGAGGAAAGGGTTGCCGCCGGCTCCTTCGAGCGCGTCACGCACCCGCTCGTCGACGGCCTCGCCCAGGGCGTCACCGGCGAGTTGGCCGATGGCCGTGCCGGACAGCGGGCCCAAGGACACGATGTGCGTGGGGAGTTCGTCCCGCACGGCGGCGACGGTCTCCTCGGCAGGTCCGCCGAGGCCCTGGCGCGCCGTGAGCATCCACAGGACCGGCGAGGACCGCAGGCGGCGGGGGAGCTGCCGCAGCGCGAACCGGCTGAGCGCGTCGGCCCACTGGACATCGTCCAGGGCGATCAGCACCGGCACGCTGCCGGCTCGCGCCTCGATCGCCTCCGCCAGGCGCTCCACCAGCCAGATCCGCTGATCGTGGCGGCGGGCGAGATCGACCAGCGCGTCGGCGGACAGCAGCGGCCGGTCGCCGTGCAGGACGCAGGTCGCCAACGACGAGAGCGGGACGACGTGATGCAGTTCGTCGGCCTTGCCGAGACTCACGGAGAAGCCCGCCGCCCCGGCCCGGGCGACGGCCTCGGCGAGCAGCGTGGTCTTCCCGATCCCCGCTTCCCCGCGGATCACGGCCAGGGCGCCGCTTCCGCCGCGGGCCACCGAGGTGATCAGGGTGCGCAGCTCGTCCAGTTCGGCTTCCCGGCCGCGCAGACCGCTCCGGGACAGCGATCCGTCCGGCCCCGCCACTGCCCGCCCTCCCTGGTTCCGTACCGCACTGGGACCTGCAGTATGGCAAGAACGGCAGCTCAGCGCATATGCGGTGGGGTGAGGGACACCGTGGCGGCGGCAGGCCGGCCGGGTGGGGAGGGGGCAGGCCTGGGCTCTCGCAGGGCCGAGTCGCGCCACTCGGCGGGGGAGACGCCGTACGCGGCCCGGAACACCCGGCTGAAGTGGGAGGCGCTGGCGAAGCCCCAGCGGTGAGCGACCGCGGCGACGGTCACGTGCGCCGCCTCCCGGCGGGCCAGGTCACGGCGGCACCGCTCCAGCCGGCGCTGCTGGATCCACCGGCTCACCGTCATGTCCTCCAGCTGGAACAGCTTGTGCAGGTAGCGCACGGAGACGTGGTGCGCCCGGGCGATGGTCTGCGGCGTCAGATCCGGATCGGCGAGACGCCGGTCGATGTACGCCCTGATCCGCAGCAGCGACACCCGGGCGGCACTCGGCGTGTCCGCGTCGGCCCCGCCCAGCCGCTCGTCGGCCAGCGTCCGCAGGAGGTCCACGACGTTGCGCGCGACCGAGTCGGCCGTGCGGTGCGGATACGTGTCCGCCGTGTCCACGAGCCGGGACAGGAACGGCGACAGCAGACCGCCGAGCACCGTCTCGGAGTCGAGCGGGGACGCCGTGAGCCGCCGCAGCTCCGACTCGCTCAGGCCCAGCACCTGGCGGGGCAGGACGAGGGACTTCGTCCGGAAGGGCTCCGGGAAGGTCAGCCGGACGGGCCGCGCCATGTCGTAGACGAACAGCTGACCCGGCCGTACCTGGGCCTCACGGGTGTCCTGCTCGACCCGGGCCACCCCTCGGCTCAGCAGCTTCACGACCACGTAGTCGTCGTTGTCGCTGCCCGCGATGAGCCGCCGGGTGCGCAGCCCCCGCATCGGATCGCCCTCCACCGTGACGGCCTGCACCGGGCCCAGCAGCGACGTACGGATCGTGCCGCGGCCGACCTCGTCGGAGACGGCCATGTCCACGGCGCCGAAGGTACGGGACAGCGCCTCGCGCCAGTACGCACGACGCCGGTGGGCGGACACCGCGTCCGTGCTGTAGACGGTGCCCGAGAGCCCGGGATCCGGTGATGAGACATACGGCGACATGGTCTTTTGCCCTTCGGCCGGTGTGCTTTCGCGACACCGTGCCAGCGGGCCCCGGCCGCCACATCGCGTGAATCCGTGAGATCCGGATGTGGCGCCGCTCACCGGGTTGTTCAGCGGGCGGTGGCGAACGTGCGGTGCGCCCAGTCGGCGAAGGGGGTCCATCCGATGTCCGGGTGGGCGGCGTGGAGTGCGGGGATGTCGACGCGGTAGCCGGGGCCGTTCAGGAACGTCCACATCGCGTGCATGTCCGGATCGTCGACCGCCGTCAACGGCACCCGCTCGTACCGGACCTCACGCCCGAGCGCCGCGCCGAGCGCGACCGCCATCTGCGCGGGTGTGGGGGCGTCACTGGCCAGCTCGACGCGCTGCCCGGCCCAGCGGCCGGGGGCGAGCAGCACGTCCGCGGCGAACGCGCCCAGGTCGGGGCGGGCGAGCTGCTGCAACGGCCGGTCGGGTGGCAGCGGCAGATCGAGCACACCGGCGCGGATGCGCTCCGCCCCGCCCAGGGCGTTGTCGAAGAAGTACGTGGGCCCCAGAATCGTGTACGGCACGTCGCCGGAGGCCAGCTCCGCCTCGACGCGTGCCTTGCTGTGGAAATGCGGTACGCCGCTTCGCTGGTCGGCGCCCGCCACGGAGCTGAAGACGAGGTGCGGTACGCGCTGCCGCGTCGCGGCGTCCAGGATGGCGCGACCCTGGGCCACCTCGGCCTCCACCCCGGCCTCGAAGGGGGTCGTGAACGCGAAGACGCCCGACACCCCGCTCATCGCCGCCGTGAGCGACCCCGCATCGCTCAGGGAGCCCGCCACCACCTCGACGCCCCGCTCGGCCAGTTCACGCGCGGCGGGCCGGCCGGGGTCCCGCACCAGGGCACGGACCCGGGCCCGGCGGGCCAGCAGCGCGTCGGTCACGGCCCCGCCCTGTCCGCCGGTCGCGGCAAGCACCAGGATCGGCTCGTCGGCCATCGGAGTACTCCCTTCCTCGCGGTCCGGCGGCACGGGGAGCGCCGGCCGGTCCTCACGGTAACGATCCGTCACCGGCGACACGCTCGGGCGCGCGGCACGCCGTACCGCGGACTTGACGGTGCGCCGGGTGGGGCGCCCGTCGCTCAGGCGCGCACCAGCGGGGTGTCCACCAGATGCTCGGCCAGGAACCAGGACTGCAGTTCGCCGGTGCGGATGATCCGCGAGACCAGCAGGTCGTCGGTGCCGTCGTCGCCCAGCTCGGCGGTGCGGGCGGCCGCGTCATGGGCCTGCGTCAGGATGATCTCGTGGGCTTCGAGCAGCCGCGAGAGCATGGCCGGGACCTCCTCCACCCCGTCCGGCGGGCGCGGGACCGAGGTGATGTCGGCGACGTGCCGGGGGTCGCCCACCGCGACGCCGCCCAGGGTCTGGACGCGCTCGGCGAGGGTGTCGACGAGCTCCAGCTGCCGCGCCCTTCTGATGCAGCCATGGCCGGCTGCCTGCGGGCCGGGAACCGGTGGTCATGACGCGCCTCCTGCGAGGGGGTGTCGGAAGGGAACGCGGTCGACGCCAGGGGCCGGACCGGCGGGCGCGTTGGCCCGGAGCGCACGTGCGCCTGCCCGTCGGCGCACGGCCGTCCCGCCGGGCGTGCGCTCTCGGGACGACGTCCGTGCGCGCACGGACGTGGGCCGCCGTGCCCCCGCCCCTAGCCTCTCTGCCCGGCCTGTCGTCGGTGGCGGACCGCCCTTCCCCGCCGCATGATGGTTGAATGTAGAACAATAATCGGCTGAGAGGTGGCCAGGATGAGCAACGTCGAGACGCGGCCCGTGGAAGTGCGGTGCGGCACGCCGGCGGACGCCGAGCACCCGGCCGGGGCGGCGCGGGTCGAGGTGCTGACCCCGCGTGACGTGCCCCTGGGCGGCCCGCGGGCCATGACCGTGCGCCGCACGCTGCCCCAGCGCGGCCGCACCTTGATCGGCGCCTGGTGCTTCGCCGATCACTACGGACCCGACGACGTGTCCGAGACCGGTGGCATGGACGTCGCCCCGCACCCCCACACCGGGCTGCAGACGGTGAGCTGGCTGTTCAGCGGGGAGATCGAGCACCGGGACAGCCTGGGCAGCCACGCCTTCGTCCGGCCGGGCGAACTGAACCTCATGACCGGCGGGTACGGCATCAGCCACTCCGAGGTCTCCACCCCGCGGACCACCGTCCTGCACGGCGTCCAGCTGTGGGTGGCACTGCCCGAGGCGGACCGGGACACCGCGCGGGACTTCCAGCACCACGTCCCCGAGCCGGTACGGCTCGACGGGGCGCGGGTCAGCGTCTTCCTGGGCGCGCTCGCCGGGGTCACCTCACCGGTGCCGACCTTCACGCCCCTGCTCGGCGCGGAGATCACCCTCCAGGCGCACTCGTCCGTCACGCTGGCCGTCGACCCCGGCTTCGAGCACGGTCTCCTGGTCGACCGGGGAGACGTCCGGCTCGCCGGCACCCTCCTGCGCCCCGCCGAACTGGGTTACGTCCCGCCGGGCCCCGGCACCCTGACGCTGACGAACGAGTCGGACGGCCCCGCCCGGACGGTTCTGCTCGGCGGGACGCCGTTCGAGGAGGAGATCGTGATGTGGTGGAACTTCATCGGCCGGAGCCACGAGGACATCGTCAAGGCCCGTGAGGACTGGCGGAGCGGGTCCGACCGGTTCGGCGCCGTCCAGGGGTACCCCGGAGACCGGCTCCCCGCGCCCGCCCTGCCCCACGCCCACATCAAGCCGCGCGGGAACCCGCCGCGTCACTGACGCCGTGCCGTGCGGCGTCGTGCTGCGGCCCGCCCGCCTCTTCCGGGTCCGATCACGGTCGAGCCGGACCCCCGGGCCGGCGCCCGTGCGCTCTGGGGCTGTCGGGCGTGCGCTCTGGGGCTGTCGGGCGTGCGCTGCCGGACAACTGCCGTACCCGCAGCGGTCCTACTGTGCGGATCGACGGCGCCGGAGTGCCCAGCACGACGATCCGGGTCGCCCGCCGGACCGACCGGCGTTCCCGAAGAGATCCCAGGAGACACCCATGTCTGATGCCCTCGCGCCGGTCCAGCCGGTGCTGGAACCCGCGGCGGCCGCGTTCGCGGAGGCGACCGCCCGCCCGCCGTACCTGTTCGACCTGCCGCCGGCGGAGGGCCGCAAGGCCGTCGACGAGGTGCAGTCCGGCGGGACCGGGAAGCCGGCCGTCGACGAGGAGTGGATCACCGTCTCCGGCGGTCCCACGGGCACCGTCCGGGCGCGCATCGTCAAGCCCGCCGGCGCCGAGGGCACCCTGCCGGTGATCCTGTACATCCACGGCGCGGGCTGGGTCTTCGGCAACGCCCACACCCATGACCGCCTCGTGCGTGAACTCGCCGTCGGCGCGCGGGCCGCGGTGGTCTTCCCCGAGTACGACCTCTCACCCGAGGCCCGCTACCCGGTCGCCATCGAGCAGAACTGGACCGTCGCCCGCTGGGTCGTGGAACAGGGCGCCGCCAAGGGCCTCGACGGCACCCGGCTGGCCGTCGCCGGCGACTCCGTCGGCGGCAACATGACCGCCGCCCTCACCCTGATGGCCAAGGAACGCGGCGGCCTGCCGCTGGTGCAGCAGGTGCTGTTCTACCCGGTGACCGACGCGAACTTCGACACCCCGTCCTACCACCAGTTCGCCACCGGCTACTTCCTGCGCCGCGACGGCATGCAGTGGTTCTGGGACCAGTACACCACCGACGCCTCCGAGCGCGCGCAGATCACCGCCTCCCCGCTGCGGGCCACCACCGAGCAGCTCGCGGGCCTGCCCCCGGCCCTGGTCATCACCGGCGAGGCCGACGTCCTGCGCGACGAGGGCGAGGCCTACGCCAACAAGCTCCGCCAGGCCCAGGTGCCGGTCACCGCGGTCCGCTTCCAGGGCATCATCCACGACTTCGTCATGCTCGACGCCCTGCGCGCCACCCACGCCGCCGAAGCCGCCATCGCCCTGGCCGTCCGCACCCTGCACACCGCCCTGCACACCGCCTGAGGCCGGGAACCCGAGGAGAGCAACGCAGACATGACCACCACGCCCACGGTCGTCCTGGTCCACGGAGCGTTCGCCGACGCGGCCGGCTGGTCCGGGGTCGTCGCGGAACTGCGCAGCCACGGCATCCCCGTGATCGCGCCGCCGAACCCGCTCCGCGGCCTGGCCTCCGACGCCGCGTACATCGCCTCCGTCGCCTCCCAGATCGACGGTCCGGTCGTGCTCGTCGGCCACTCGTACGGCGGTGCGCTCATCACCGTGGCCGGCACCGCCGACAACGTCGTCGGCCTCGTCTTCGTCGCCGCCTACGTCCTGGAGGAGGGCGAGAGCCTGGGCGAACTGCAGGGACGCTTCCCCGCCTCGCCGCTGGTGAGCCACCTCAAGCAGTGGACGTACCCCGTCGCCGGCGGCGATCCGGCCGTCGAGGTCACCATCGCCGAGGACGCCTTCCCGTCGGTCTTCGCCGCCGACCTGCCCGAGGAGGTCACGGCGGTCCTCGCGGCGGCGCAGCGCCCGCTCGCCGCCGCGGCCTTCGAGGAGACGGCCTCCGCCGCCGCCTGGCGGACCAAGCCGTCCTGGGCACTGGTGGCCGGTGCGGACAACGCGATCAACCCCGAGGTGGAGCGCTTCGCCGCGAAGCGCGCCGGGGCCACCGTCGTCGAGGCCGGGGGCGCGTCGCACGCGGTCGCCCTCTCCCGGCCGAAGGAGGTCGCCGACCTCATCCGCGAAGCCGTACGCGCGACGAGCTGATCCGGGGGCCCGGACCGCGCGGACGCCGTCCCCGCACCACGTCCGCGCGGTCCGGCGGTCCTGCGCGGCCCGGCTGTCCCGCGCCCGCGGGCGGCACCGTCACGTCGAGTCCGGAACAGTGTCGTCACGAGGCCGCCGCGGGTCTCGGCCGTCGGGCTGATCGCGTCTGCCGCCAGCCCCAGTTGCAGCGCTTTGCGCGGGTCGCCGGCGCGTGCCGTTTCCGCCTCCGCCAGCAGCGCTCGTACCGACGCCAGCCGCCGCTGCTGCTCCGCGGTGGTCTTCGCCCGCTCCGCGGCCGTGCGCTGGCGCCGGGCCTCTTCACTCTGGGTGACTGCCTCCTTGCGCCGCTGCTCCGCCTGGTAGCCGGTGATCACCGTCGCCACCAGCGCCAGCACCAGGACGACGACACCGGTGGCCAGGAGCCGGACGGTGGACCTGCGCTGCCGGACGTCCTCGCTGTCCAGCTCGTCCTTGGCCATCCCGTGGAGCGGTGCGGCCAGCGATCCGACCGCGCTGCGGAACCGGGTGTCGTCCAGGGACAGCTGGGCCTCGCTGTGCGCCCACCTGAGGTCCGTCCACAGCGGTTCCGCGGAGAACCAGCCTTCGAGCAGCCGGGGGAGGGCCGTGGTGCGCTCCCAGTCGAAGTCACCCGCGTCGTCGTCCCAGTGGATCTCTCCTCCGGTGAGCGCGATCAGGAAGGTGCCGGGCGCGCGTTCGCGCCTCCAGAAGGCGACCTCCCGGCGCACCCACTCGGAGGCGGCCGATTCGGCGGACGCCATGAGGACGAAGTGGGACGAGTCGCGCAACGCCTTCTCGATGCTGCCCCACACGTCCTCGGTGACCGAGAGGCTCGACCGGTCGTAGAACACCCTCAGCGCGCGCGGCCGGTGCCAGGGTCTCGCCAGCCGGTGCAGCCCCCGCTGCAGGGCCGGCGCCAGCCGTCCGTCCACCGCGTGGCTGTAGGAGATGAACGCGTCGTAGGCCCGGGAGGGGCGGGGACGTCCGGGGTCAGCCGCCATGGGAGGCTCGCCACAGGGTGTGCTCCCGGGAGATCGCCTCCTCGGCGTCGGCCACGAAGGACGCCCAGGTCTCCTCCGACGGCGCCGACGGCACGCGGACGGCGATCGCCGACAGCTCATGTCCGGTGACGGCGTACGCGGTCGCCAGGTTCTGGTGCTGTTTGGCCTGGACCCAGGCGGTGCCGGCCGCCGCCAACGCGGCGGCGAACCCCATCAGATCGACGTCGATCATTCCCGCTGCCCTGGCGATCCCCGCGGCCAGACCGAGCAGTTCGAGTACGGCCAGGGTGACGGACCAGCGGACGGCGACGCGTGCGTTCCAGCGTGCCTTGCGCCGGTACCAGTCGAGTTGATCGTTGATCCGGTGCGCCAGGTAGAAGGCGCGACGCTCGGCGAGCGGCAGTTCACGGATCCGCCGCATCGCGGGGGTGATCTGTTCGGGGCTCCCGCCGTCCGGGATGAGCCACAGTCCCGGTACGTCGGCCTCGATCTGGGCGAAGCGTTGGAGGAGCAGTGTGTCGGCGCTCGTACCGTCCGCGTCGACGCGCAGGGGCGTGCCGCCGACGAGGTAACGCCAGGTGAGTGTCTTCGCGGACTCGGCCACCGCCCGTCCGGTGTACCACTCCCTGTCCGGGCGCTCCTTCAGCATGTAGATCTCGCTGACCAGAGCGGTCGCGAAGGCCACCGCCGCCAGGACCGCGGCCACGTCCGTACGGCCCACGCGCCACGCGAAGACGGCGAACAGGGAGGCGGCGACGAGGGATCCCAGCTGGAGCCGGGTGGTCCGTAAGTATCTTCTCTGTCCGCTGAGGGAGTTGGAGTCGGCGGCACGGTAGAGAGCTGGAAAGTCACCGTACTTGATGGCAGACGTCGGCGTGCCCCCGGTCACGGAACCGTCCCTCCGGGCGGTGGCCCGCCCCGCATCGCCCAACCCTGCCCCAGCATTTAATCAGGTCGAGCAGGCGGACGACACCCGCTTCCGGCTCAGCCGCACGGGCCGCCCGGCAGCTGCAGCTCCGCCCAGATGGTCTTCCCCGTGGCGGTGTAGCGGGTGCCCCAGCGCTGGGCGACCTGCGCGACCAGGAAGAGGCCCCGTCCTCCCTCGTCGGTGCTGTGGGCACGGCGCAGATGCGGCGAGGTGTTGCTGGCGTCCGACACCTCGCAGATGAGGGCCCGCTCGTGGATCAGCCGCAGGCTGATCGGCCCGCAGGCATGCTTGATGGCGTTCGTGATCAGTTCGCTCACGATCAGCTCGGTCGTGAAGGCGGCGTCCTCCAGCCCCCACGCGGCCAGCCGGCGGACCGCGTTCTCCCGCGCCTCGTGCACGGCCTGCGGATCGGCGGGCACCTCCCAGGTGGCCACGCGGTCGGAGGAGAGCGCACGGGTCCGGGCGATGAGGAACGCCACGTCGTCGTGCGGATGCTCCGGCAGGAGGATGCGGACCATCGTGTCGCAGATCTCCTCCAGTGGCCGGTCGGGGTGGGCCAGGGCGAAGCAGAGCCGCTCGAAGCCGATGTCGACGTCGCGGTCCGAGGCCTCGATGAGACCGTCGGTGTAGAGGGCGACCACGCTGCCCTCCTCCAGCTCGATCTCGGCCGACTCGAAGGGCAGGCCACCGAGGCCCAGCGGAGGACCGGCGGGAATGTCGGGGAGTTCCACCGGCTCGCTGAGGTGGGCGATGGCCGGCGTGGGGTGCCCGGCACGGGCCACGACGAGCTTCCGCGAGATCGGGTCGTACACCGCGTAGACACAGGTCGCGCCGATCACCACCGGTCCGTACGTGCCCGCCTCCGCCTCGTCCGCCAGCCGCAGGACGAGGTCGTCGACGCGGGCGAGCAGCTCGTCCGGCGGCAGGTCCATGTCGGCGAGTGTCTGTACGGCCGCGCGCAGCCGGCCCATGCTCGCGGCGGCATGGATGCCGTGCCCGACGACGTCCCCCACCACCAGGGCGACGCGCGCTCCGGACAGCGGAATGACGTCGAACCAGTCACCGCCGACGCCCGCCTCCGCGTCGGCCGGCAGATAGCGGTAGGCGACCTCGACGGCGCAGTGAGCGGGCAGGTCGGGCGGAAGGAGGCTGGTCTGCAGGGCGAGGGCCGCGTGGTGCTCCCGGACGAACCGCCGGGCGTTGTCGACGCACACCGCGGCACGCGCGACCAGCTCCTCCACCAGCAGCAGGTCGTCCTCGTCGAACGAGTTCGGGTTCTCCCAGCGGAGCAGCGACACCACCCCCATGGTCACGCCCCGTGCCCGCAGCGGCACCACCATGTGCGAGTGCACCCCCAGATGGATGAGCCGGGACAGGCGCTGCGCGTCGCCGGCGAGCCACCAGGTCGCCGGCGACAGGACCTGGTCACGGACCGGCCGGCCGGTGTTCAGACAGCGCTGCTGCGGAGACTTCGGCGAATATCCGCTGGGCGCCCCGATGGGGATGGTCGCCTCCGGCAGCTCCTCGCGGATCGACAGGTGCGCCGCCCGCTGCAGCGTGCCGCCGGTGATCGGTCCGGGCGTGAGGTCCCGGGCCGCGAGGACGCCCTGGAACAGGTCGATCGCCACGAAGTCGGCGAGCTGCGGCACCAGCACCTCGGCCAGCTCCTGCACCGTGCGGTCGAGGTCCAGGGTGGTGCCGATCCGCTGCGCCGCCTCGTTGACCAGGGCGAGCCGCTCGCGTGCCCGGTCCTGGGCGGTGAAGTCCACGGCGGTGTGGCACACCCCGAGCGTCTTGCCCTCGAAGTCCCGCAGCGGGAACGACGAGCGGAGCCTGAGGTGCCCCTGCGAGTTCCGGCGGGACATGCCCTGCGGCGGCGTCACGTGCTCCACGGCGGGCGTCACCCGGCCCGACAGCAGCGCCTGGCGCGCCTGCCAGTCCACGGCCGGCGGCACCTGGCCGACCTGGCCCGGTCCGGCGGCAGCGGCGAGGCGGTCGGCCCCGTGGTGCGGCGGCAGGCCCTCCATCCCGGCCAGCACCTGGTTCACCCACTGCAGGCGCAGCTCGCTGTCGAGTACGGCGATGCCGATCGGTGACTCCTCCAGCAGGCCGCGCAGCACCGCCTCGTCGAGCTCCCACCGGCGCGATTCGGAGACGTCGCAGGCCACGGCGAGCCAGGCGGAGCCGTGGTCCGTGTGCAGCGGACACGCCTGCACCGCCAGCTCGACCGGGTGGCCCGCACGGTGCCGCGCGGTGACCAGGCCCTCCCAGCCGTCCCCGGCCCGCTGCGCCGCGGACAGCGTGGACGCCGGCGCGTCTGCGCCGAGGAGCAGCGAGGTCGCCGGGTGTCCCAGGACATCCGGCGCGGGATAACCGAGCAGGGCCTCCGCCCGGCCGTTCCAGTAGCGGATCAGGCCGTGTGCGTCCACGAGGGCGACGGCGGCAGACGTGATGCCGAACGGATCCCCTTGGTGCTGGGCGGCCAGATCCTTCAGACCCATGGTGTCGGCCCCATCCGCGGGCGGGCTTCCTCAGACCACGGTCTCACATGGCATCCGGCGTGTCCTCGCATCACCGGCCGGTACCCGGCCCCCTCCGGTCCCTCACAGCATGACGTGCTTCGGCTGGGTGTAGTCGAGCAGGCCGGAGAGGGAGAGGTCGCTGCCGTAGCCGGAGTGGCGTACTCCGCCGTGCGGCATCTCCGAGACCGTCGTGCCGTGGGTGTTGACCCAGACGATGCCGGTGCGCAGCGCCCGGCAGGCGCGCATGGCGCGGTCGTGATCGCGGGTCCAGACGCTCGCCGCCAGCCCCTGGGGGACACCGTTCGCCATCCGCAGGGCCTCGGTCTCCTCGGTGAACCGCTGGACGGTGACGACCGGCCCGAACACCTCGCTCTGCACGATCTCGTCCCCCTGCCGGACGCCGGCGATCACTGTTGCCGGGTGGAAGTAGCCGGGCCGGTCCAGGGGAGTGCCGCCGGTGATCAGTTCGGCATGTCCCGGGAGCCGGCTCAACAGCCCGCTGACGGCGGAGAGCTGAGCCGCGTTGGCGAGGGGGCCGAAGTCGGCGTGCGCGTCGTCCGGGGCGCCGGGTCTGCGCCGCGCGGCTCGTTCGGCGAAGGCGGCCAGGAAGCGGTCGTGGATCCGGTCGTGGACGAGGATCCTGGTGGCGGCCGTGCAGTCCTGGCCCGCGTTGTAGTAGGCCAGCGACGACAACTGCCCCACCGCGTCGTCCAGGTCGGCGTCCTCGTGGACCAGCACGGGCGCGTTGCCGCCGAGTTCGAGATGGAGCCGCTTGAGGTCGGCGGCCGCCGCGGCGGCGATCTCCTGCCCGGCGCGGACGCTGCCGGTGACGGCCACCAGCCGGACGTACGGGTGGGCGACGAGCGAGCGCCCGGTGTCACGTTCGCCGCACACCACGTTCAGCACACCGGGCGGCAGGTGCTCGGCGGCCAGCCGGGCCAGGAGCACGGCGGAGGACGGCGTCGTGTCGGACGGCTTCAGCACGACGGTGTTGCCGGCCGCCAGCGCGGGAGCGACCTTCCACACGGCCATCATCAGCGGGTAGTTCCACGGGGTGATCTGGGCGCACACGCCGACCGGCTCGCGGCGCAGGACGGAGGTGCGGCCCGGGGTGTACTCCGCGGCCGCGGCACCCGGCAGGTTCCGGGCGGCCCCGGCGAAGTACCGCAGCACGTCCACGATCGCCGGCAGCTCGTCCGCGAGGAAGAGAGCGCGCGGCTTGCCCGTGTCGGCGACCTCCGCGCGCGCCACCGCGCCGGCCTGTCGTTCCATGGCGTCGGCGATCCGCAGCAGCGCGCTCTGCCGTTCGGCCGGGGTCGTGGCGGACCAGTTCCCGAACGCCTCCTGCGCCGCCCGGCAGGCCTCGTCCACGTCCTCGGGACCGGAGAGCGGGGCCGTCCCGTGGGGGAGCGCGGTGGCGGGGTCGACCAGCCGCAGGGTGGCGCCGGAGGCGGCCGGTACGTCCTTGCCGCCGATGTGGTTCAGGACCGTCGTGGGGCGGGCGGTGTCAGCCACGGCGCAGCGCCTCCTCGGCGGCGGCGCGGCCGGTGCGGACGGCGCCCTCCATGTACCCGGCGACCCACTGGTCGGAGCCGCAGACGTAGAACGGCGGTTCGTGGCGGCCGTGCAACGGGCCGACCGCCATGACCTCGCCCGGCGGCCACTGGGTGACGTACCCCTGGGTCCATGGATCGGTGCCCCACAGCCGCAGGTGGCAGGCGGTCGGCCGCAGCGCCTCGGTGCCGAACATGCGGGCGATCTCGGCGAGCAGTTCCGGGGTGCGCGCGTGCGGCGGGGTGCCCAGCAGGACGCCGTACCGCTCGGGCGGGACCAGCGCCGACAGCACGCCCTCGTTCTGCGGCCAGGTGCTGCCCAGCACTCCCTCGCTCTCGGACAGGCCGTTCAGGCCGTCGGCACGCCAGAACGGACGGTCGTACACGGCGGCGAACTTCGCGGCCACCGCCTGCCGTTGCCGGTGCAGGGAGGCCAGGCGGGCCTCGCTCACACCGGTGACGGCGACCGACCGCAGCGGCCCCACCGGCAGGGCGCTCACCACGGCCCCCGCGGTGACGGCCTCGCCGGTGACCAGGCGTACCGTGCACCGGCCGGGGCGTACGTCGACCGCGGCCACGGGCGAGCCGAGGCGGACCCGCGGGCCCAGCTCGCGGCCCATGACCTCGGTGAGCGTGGCCGACCCCGCCGCCAGGCGCAGCCCCTCCCAGTCGTCGTAGTCGTAGTCGCCGGTACCGGGCACCGCCGCGCTCTTGCGTAGCGCGGCGAGCAGCGAGATCCGCTCGTACGACCCTCCGGCCAGGCCCAGCTGGCCGATCTCCCACAGCCGGACCACGGCGGGCGTGGCGTGGCGGGAGCGCAGCCAGCCGGCCACGGAGAGCCGGTCCAGGGCGTCCGCCTCCGGATGGGACCAGGGGTCGTCGGGATCGACCATGGCGGCGAGGTCGCTGAACTCCCGGCCGAGCCGCTCGTGCTGAGCCGCGTCGCCCGGGCCGAACCAGTGCGGTGGATCGCCGGCCGAGAGCCCTTCGGGGGTGGCGCGGGTGATCCGGCCGGGCTCGGCGACATAGCTGGGCACCAGCTCCAGGCCGAGCTCCTCGGCGAGCCGGAGATAGGCGGTGTGGGCGCGGCCGACGACCTCGCCGCCGAGCTGGACGGTACGGCCGTCGGGGGTGCGGGTCTGCTCGACCCGACCGCCGACGCGGTCCCGGGCCTCCAGGACGAGCACGTCGGTGCCGGCGGCCGACAGGTCCCGGGCGGCGGCGAGTCCGGCCAGCCCGGCGCCGAGCACGATCACGTCGTGATGCATCGGTTTCGCTTTCGTCATCTCGTCGGGACGGCGCTCAGGCCAGGACCAGGCAGTGTTCGGGCCGCCAGCCGAACTCCACCGTCTCCCCGCCGCTCCAGCGGTCCTCCATGCGTGCGCGGGCCGTGTTCTGCTCCAGCACGGACAGCGTGACGCCGGGGGCGAGTTCGATGAGGTAGGTGGTCGTCGGGCCGCTGTAGACGGTCTCGCGGATCACCCCGGACAGCATCGACATGCCCGGTTCGAAGTCGGACAGCCAGATCTTCTCGGGGCGCACGGAGACGCTGACGGCGGTGCCGTCCGCGATGCCGCCGCGGCGGCCGACCGGCAGCGCGGGACCGGTGTCGAGGGCGACCGCACCGTCCCGGTAGGTGCCGGTCATCAGGTTGGAGGTGCCCATGAAGGAGGCCACGAACCGGGTGGCCGGGTGCTCGTAGACGTCCTCGGGTGTGCCGCACTGCTCGATGCGGCCCTCGTTCATCACGGCGATCCGGTCGGACATGGTCAGCGCCTCGTCCTGGTCGTGGGTGACGAAGACGAAGGTGATGCCGACCTCGCGCTGGATCTGCTTGAGCTCCACCTGCATCTGCCGGCGCAGCTTCAGGTCCAGGGCGGCCAGCGGCTCGTCCAGGAGCAGCACGGCCGGGCGGTTGACGAGCGCGCGGGCCAGCGCGACCCGCTGCCGCTGTCCGCCCGAGAGGGTACGGGGCTTGCGGTCGGCCAGGCCGGAGAGCTGGACCAGGTCCAGCATCTCGCCGACCCGCCGGCGGGTCTCGGCCTTGTCGACGCCCTTGCGCTTGAGGCCGAAGGCCACGTTGTCGGCGACGTCGAGGTGATCGAAGAGCGCGTAGCTCTGGAAGACCGTGTTGACGTTGCGCCGGTTGGGCGGCAGCGCCGTCACGTCCTCGCCGGCGAGCAGTACCGAGCCCTCGGTCGGGTCGCTGAACCCGCCGATCATGCGCAGCGTGGTGGTCTTGCCGCAGCCGGAGGGGCCCAGCATCGAGAAGAAGTGGCCGGCCTCGATGTCGAGGTCGAGGCGGTGGACGGCGTAGGAGTCCTGGAACCGCTTGGAGACACCGTCGAGCCGGACGGCCGGGGTCGTTGCGGTCGCGTCCATAGGAGTCACTCCCCGGAGAGGATGTCGAGGCCGCCGCGGCGGCCGAAGAGGCGCGGGATGAACAGGGCCAGGGCGATCAGGACGACGGAGCCCGCGAGCATGAGCGTGCCGACGGCGTTGATGGTGGGCTGCACGCCGAAGCGGATCGCCGAGTAGATCCGCACCGACAGCGGCTGGGGGTCGACGCCGGTGGTGAAGTAGGCGAGGACGAAGTCGTCGAAGACGAGCGCGAAGATCAGGACGGCGGAGGCGAGCACGGCGGGCAGCAGGGCGGGCAGGGTGACCAGGCGGACCGCCTGCCAGCGGGTGGCGCCGAGGTCCATGGCGGCCTCCTCCACCTCCGGGTTCAGCGCGGCGACCCGGGAGCGCAGGATGACGGTGACGTAGGAGATCGAGAAGGTGATCTCGGCGAGCATCACCGTGCCGGTGGACAGCGCCACGCCGAGGCCCTTGAACAGGAGCATCGACGCGACGCCGGTGACGATCTCCGGAGTGATCAGCGGCACCAGCATGACCAGGCCGGCCAGCGAGCCGAGCCGGGTGCGGCAGCGGACCAGGCCGAGCGCGAGCGCCACCCCGAGGACGACCGAACCGGCCATCGCCACCAGCGAGATCCGCAGGCTGGTGCCCAGTGAGGAGATCAGCACGTCGTCGTGGACGAAGGCGCGGTACCAGCGCAGGCTGAACCCGCCGAAGACGGTCAGCGACTTCTTGGAGTTGAAGGAGAACAGGGCGACGACGCCGATGGGCAGGTACAGCAGCGCGAAGAAGACCGCGGTGACGGCGACGAGGAGGCGGGGTTTGCGGTCGGCGCGGCCACGTCGGGCGCGGGACCGTACGGCGCGCCGCGCGGGGGCGGTGGCGGGGGGTTCGCGGAGCAGGGTCATGGGCGTGCCTCCGCCTCGTCCTTGCGGGTGCGCCGCAGATAGCCGAACATCCCGATCAGCAGCACCAGCATCAGCAGCATGGTGAGCGCGGAGCCCAGCGGCCAGTTCTGGCCCTGGAAGAACTTGTCCTGGATGAGGTTGCCGATCATGATCTGGTCCGGGCCTCCCATGAGCTGTGCGCTGACGAAGTCGCCCATGGCGGGCAGGAAGACCAGGACGAGCCCGGCCGCCGCGCCCTGCCGGGTGGCGGGCAGGGTGACGAAGAAGAAGGTGCGGACCGGGCCGCCGTACAGATCGCGGCCGGCCTCGATGAGGGAGACGTCCAGCCGTTCCAGGGCCGCGTACAGCGGGATGATCATGAAGACGACGAAGCCGTAGACGAGTCCCGCGACCACGCCGACGCCGGTGTTGAGGATCTTCGTGTCGCCGTCGGCGAGACCCACCGCGCGCAGGGCGCGCAGCAGGGGCCCGTCGTCGGAGAGGACCACCGACCAGCCGTACATGCGGACCAGGTAGTTGGCGAAGAACGGCACCACGATCGCGGCGATCAGCGCGTGCTTGTACCGTCCGCCGTGCAGGGCGACGGTGTACGCCACCGGGTAGGCGATCAGCAGGCAGATCACGCAGGTCAGCAGGGCGTAGCCGAGGGAGCGGAGCATGACCTCGGTGTAGGCGGGGTCGGCGAGGGCGCGCACGCCGGCCAGGTCGAAGCCGAAGCGCGGGTTGCCCAGTTCGTCGGTGGTGCCGACGGCGAGGACGGCGACCAGCACCAGGGAGGCGATCAGGAACCCGGTCATCCACAGGGTGCCGGGCAGCATGAACCAGGTCCACATGCGGGTGCCGTCGGCGCGGCGCCGGCGGGTGCGCGAGGAGGGGCGCGGCAGTGCCATGTCAGCCCGCCTTCACATGGGTCCAGGCGGTGTCGCGGGCGTCCTCCGCCGCGCGGCTGCCGTTGCGGAAGAACAGGTCCGCCTTCAGGTCGGCCTGGGTGACGAGGCACTCGGGGAAGGGTTTGACCAGCTCCGCGTAGGTCTTCTCGGTGCCGGCCACCGGCATGGGGTAGCCGATGTACTCGATGTTCTTCTTCACGTTCTCCGGCCGCAGCATGTAGTCGATGAACAGCATCGCGGTGCCGGGGTGGGGGGCGTTCCAGGGGATGGCGTAGCAGTCGGAGTTGATCGGCGTGCCCTCCTTGGGGGCCTCGAAGCCGAACACGGAGGGGTCCTTGGCCTGGTTGAGCATGGCGGCCATGTCGCCGCTCCAGGCCTGGGTCATGAGCGCGTTGCCGTTGAGCAGGTTGTTGTAGCTGTCGCTGGAGAAGCCGCGCAGCCGGGGCCGCAGGGTGCCCAGGAGCGAGGTGATGCGGTCGAGGTCGCGGCGGTCGCCGGTGCTGACGTCCATGCCGAGGGCGAGGGCGCCCATGCCGAGGACCTCGTCGCGGTCGTCCAGCAGGAAGACCTTCCCCCTGACCTCGTCGCTCCACAGGTCCTTCCAGGACCCGGTCAGTTCGCCGATCCGGTCGCGTCGCCAGCCGATGCCGGTCTTGTACGCGGTGAAGGGGACGGTGTGCGCGGAGCCGGGGTCGTACCAGGGGTCGGTGAAGTAGTCGTAGGTGCCGAATATGGCGTGGGCGTTCGGGAGCTGCGCGTGGTCGATACGGCGCAGCCGGCCGCCGCGGACCAGGCGCTGGGCCCATTTGGCGGTCGGGAAGACGATGTCGTAGCGGTTGCCGGCGTTGAGCTTGGCGACCATGCCCTCCATCGAGTCGAAGTTCGACTGGACGACCTGGACGCCGTATTCCTTCTCGAAGCCCTTGAACACGGACGGGTCGACGTAGTCGGCCCAGTTGAAGTAGACGAGATCGCCGTCGACGCGCGCCTTCACGGGGGCGAGCGCCTGCGCGTCGGGCGTTTTGGCGGGCATGAACCCGCAGCCGCCGGCCGCGGCGCCGAACAGGCCGAAGGCGCCTGCCCGCAGCATGGCGCGTCGGGTCGGTGGGAGTACCTCGGGGGACACGGAACGTCCTCTTTCGTCGAGGAACGGCACGACTCCAGGGCTGGACCGGCGGTGCGGCTCACGGAGGCCCTGACTCCATGGGAATGACCGGTCTGGGGAGGGTGCGAGCGTGCGTCAGCGGGCGAGGGGTAAGCCCGTGCGGAGGCATGCGGGGTGGGGCGCGCGGGAGGACGTCACTGCGCCGCCCCTTCCAGGTCGTCCCGGACCCGGCGGGCGAACCAGCCGACGGCGGCCTCGCGCTGCGACAGCGGACCCGGCTCGAAGCCGGGCGTGCTCAGGCCGGCCTGCACGCGCTCCACCAGCTCGGCGTCCTCGTCGTTGGTGACCCAGCCGATGTGGATGTTCAGCCGGCGGGCCAGCCGGGTGCGGACGCTCTCCCCGTGCTTCGTGTAGAAGGCGCCGGGGATCGCCGCCCGGTCCTGGGCGGTGGGCAGGGCGGTCCACGCGAGCACGTGGTCAGGGTAGAAGTCGATGAGCGTGTTCGGGTAGATCACGGCGTACCGCCACACGCGCCGGTCGGCCTCGGCCAGCCCCGGCATGGGGGTCGCGAGCCGCTGGTAGAGCCGCTCGGTCCAGTTCGAGGAGGGCTTGTCGCGCAGCGGTGACTCGAACAGGACGTAGTTCTCCTGCACGTCCACCGTGTACGCCTGGTAGTCCAGCAGCCGCATGAGCGCCGGGTGGGCCACGGGGACGTGGTAGCCCTCCAGGTAGTTGTCGACGATCACCTTCCAGTTGGCGTTCTGCTCCTCGCCGCCCGCCAGGTCGTGGATGCGGTGTTTGCCGACGGGTACGAGGTCCGCCCCGGCGTAGCGGCCGACGGCCTCGGCGAGTCCCTTGCAGGACTCGGCGAGGGGTGTCGCCTCCATGTCGAGGTTGACGAAGACGAAGCCCAGGAAGGACTCCACGTTGACCGGGTGCAGCCCCAGCCCCGGCTTGTCCAGGCAGGGGATCCGGCGCGCCTCGGGGGCGCCGACCAGCCGTCCGTCCAGCTTGTAGGTCCAGCCGTGGTAGGGGCAGCGGATCGCCTTGCCGGAGGGCTCCGGCTGCGTCACCAGGCGGGTGCCGCGGTGCCGGCAGACGTTGAGGTGGGCGGCGAGGCCGCCGTCCTCGGTGCGCACGACCAGCACCTCCCGGCCGGCCGCGGTCGCGGTCAGCCGGGCGCCGGGGCCGGGCAGGTCGGATTCGTGGCAGACGAGCTGCCAGGACGTGGCGAAGATGCGGGCGGTCTCGGCCTCGGCGACGGCCGGATCCGTGTAGTAGCGGGCGGGCAGCGCTTGCCCGGGATGCCCGGGGGGCGGCCCCGGCGGGGCAGGGGAGACGGCGGCTGCCCGTGTGGTCGAGGGGTTCATGGAGTCCTCCTCCGCGCCGCGGCGGCGGCGATGGGCGGTGAGGCTGTACCAGCAAAGGGCGGCGGGGCCGGCAGCGCGCTACCGCGCCGGGTCTGCCGCGTTTTCGGCTGACTAATTGGTTAGTCAGAGTGGGACCGGCGGGAGGGCAAGTCAAGACTTGTGGCCTGACTAATTAGTTAGTTAGTGTCGTGGCAGGCCGACGGCCAGGGGTTACGGCCCCGGCCGCGCTCCTCGCACTGGTCCGGACAGCTCTCGTCCCCCGTGCACGGCCCCGAGGCCTGCACCGCGCACCCTCTCCCCGCCACCCGCTCCCCGCCCCGTCCTCCCCTCCGGGCGCCGGAGCACCTCCCACCCACGCCATCGCCGCGCCACCCCGTTCCCGGCCGTCCGGGAACGGCGCGACCCCGGAGGCACGCATGAGCGCTCGCCGAAGTCTGGTATGGCTCGGCCTCACACCGGAGCCCGAACAGGAGCTGCCCGCCGCGGTGGCCGCCCTGCGGACCCCCGCGCCGGGCCGGCCACCCGCGGCCCTGGTCACCGCCGAGCGGCGCCGCGTCGAGCGGCTGGTGCTGCGCGGCACCCAGCGCGGCTGGCTGCGCTACCTCCGCGAAGTAACCGACCTGGTCGTCGAGGCCGCGACGGCCTCCCCGGCCGCCGACCCCGAATCGGCACTCCTCGCCGGCGAGGTCGTGCTCGACCACCACCGCATGCTGATCGGCCTGCCCGGCGCCGCCTACGCCTGCACCGCCCCGCAGCGCCACGACCTGGAACGGGCACTGGCGCGCCTGCGCGACCGCCCGCGCCCCGCCCCGTCCGGCCACCGCGACTTCAGGAGCACCGTATGACCGGCGTCTTCTCCCTCCTCCCCGAAGGACAGCCCGGCCTGCTCGTGTCGCCGGTGTTCGGTCCCGAGCCGCACCGCGGCGCCGAGGATCTCGCCCGCTACCTCGCCACCGGCGGCTACGGGCCACTGAGCCCGCGCCACCGGTTGCTCGACCGGATCGCCGCCGTCGGACTGCGCGGCCGGGGCGGCGCCGGCTTCCCCGCCGCCGTGAAGCTCCGGGCCGTCCGCGACGCCCCCGGCCCGCCCGTCGTCGTCGCCAACGGCGAGGAGGGCGAGCCGGGCTCCGTCAAGGACCGGTGGCTGCTGCGGCACCGGCCGCACCTGGTCCTGGACGGACTGCGGCTGGCCGCCGCCCTGACCGGTGCCGCACGCGGCGTCGTCTACCTCTCCGACACCCCCGCCGAGCACGCCGTCCGGGGCGCCCTCGCCGAACGCCCCGCCGGTCTGCCCGTCGAGGTCGTCCGCACGGAACACACCTACGTGGCGGGGGAGGAGACCGCGGTCGTACGGCGCGTCGACGGCGGTCCGGCCCTGCCCACGGCCAAGCCCCCGCGCCCCTTCGAGGCGGGGGTCGGCGGCGCGCCCACCCTGGTCGCCAACGTGGAGACACTGGCGCGCATCGCGGTGCTGCACGCCTGCCCGGACGCCGCGGCCGCCGTCGCCGGTGCCCATCTGGTGACCGTCTCCGGACCGGTCGGGTCCGTGGCCGCGCTGGCCGAGGTGCCCGCAGGCACCCACCTGAAGGTCCTCGCCGACCTGGGCGGACACGGCAGGGCCGCGGCGGTCCTGCTGGGCGGCCTGTTCGGCGGGCTGTACGGCGACGGCTGGCCGGACCTCCCGCTGGACCACGACCGCCTGAACGCGGCCGGTGGAGCCCTCGGCTGCGGGGCCCTGCACTTCCTGCACCCGCGGGACTGCCCGGTCGCCGTGGCCGCCGAGGCGGTCGGCTACCTGGCGGCGCAGAGCGCCCGGCAGTGCGGGGTGTGCGTCTCCGGCACCGGCGCGCTGGCCCGGACCCTCACCGCCGCCGCCCGCGGCGCGGTGGCCCACGACACCACCGACCGGCTGCGCCGCTGGTCGGGCCAGCTGCCCGGCCGCGGGGCCTGCGGACTTCTCGACGCCGCCGCCCGCGTCGTCGCCAGCCTGCTCGCCCACTTCCCCGGCCGGATCGAGACCCACCGCGGCGCCGCCTGCCCGGCGTGCGCGGACGCGGCATCCGAGGACGGGCGCCGCTTCACGGTGCCGGTGCCCTGACCCCGCCCCGCCCCGCCTCCGAAGACCCCGAGCACCGAAAGGACCGCACCATGAAACTCCTGCTGGACTCCACCCGCTGCCAGGGCTACGGCCTCTGCCAGGAACCGGCACCCGGCCTCGTCGACCTCGACGAGTGGGGCTACGCCCAGGTGCGCTCGGCCGACGTGCCGCCCGGCGCCGAAGCCGGCGCCGAGGCCGCCGTCGCCGCCTGCCCCAACTCCGCCCTGCGGCTGGTGAAGTGACATGGGACGCGACCTTTCCGCCCTCTTCGACCCCGTCTGCGTCGCCGTCGTCGGCGCCAGCGACGACCCGGCCAAGTACGGTCACGCCATCGCCGCCCAGGCCCTCCGGGCGAACGGCCGCCGCCCCGTCCACCTGGTCAACCGCCGTGGCGGCACGGTGCTCGGACGCACCGCCGCACCCAGCCTGAGCGCGATCGGCGAACCCGTCGACCTCGCGGTGGTCTCCGTGCCCGCCGCCGGCTTCGAGGAGGCCGTGGACGAGGCCCTGCGCTGCGGGGCCCGGGCGATCGTCGCGATCACCGCGGGCTTCGCGGAGACCGGCGACGCCGGGCGCGCCCGCCAGCGCGCCGTCGCCGAACGCGTGCGCGCCGCGGGCGCCGTGATGGTCGGGCCCAACTGCCTCGGCCTCGCCGACAACACCACCGGCCTCTTCCTGGCCTCCGACACCTTCGACCCCGGCGGTGTCGCCCTGCTCAGCCAGAGCGGCAACCTCGCCCTCGAACTCCAGCTTCGCTTCCGGCCGCACGGGCTCGGCTTCTCCCGCTTCGTCTCCCTCGGGAACCAGGCCGACGTCACCCTCGTCGACCTGCTCGCCGACTGCGCCCGGCACGAGGGCACCCGTGCCATAGCGGTCTACGCGGAGGACTTCGCCGACGGACGCGCCTTCGCCGAGGCGGCCGCCGACGCCGGCAAGCCCGTGGTGCTGCTCACCGGCGGACGCGGCGACGCCTCCGCGCGCAGCGCACAGTCGCACACCGGGGCCCTGACCACCTCGGCCGACGTGGTGAGCGCGGCGTGCCGGGACGCCGGGGTGGAACTGGTCGCCACCCCCCGCGAACTCACCGTCGTCCTGGCCGCGTTGCGGGGCGCGCGCCGCGCGGCCGGCCGCCGGGTCGCGGTGCTCACGGACGGCGGCGGTCACGGCGTCGTCGCCGCCGACTCCGTCGAGGCGGCCGGCCTGACCGTGCCCGAACTCCGCCCGCCCACCCAGGACCGCCTCCGGCACGGCCTGTGGGAGCAGTCTGCCGTCGCCAACCCGGTGGACCTCGCCGGGATGGGCGAGCAGAACCCGGGCTCCTACGCGGACACCGTCACCGCGCTGCTCGCGGCCGAGGAGGTCGACGCCGTCCTGATGACGGGCTACTTCGGCGGCTACGCGGCGGCCGAGGACGGGCTCGGGGGAGGAGGTACCGCGCTCGCGGACGGGGAGCAGGAGGCCGCGCGCCTCATCGCCGCCCGGCACCGGGCCACCGCCAAGCCCCTCGTGGTGCAGTCGATGTACCCCGGGTCGCCCAGCTGCCGCACCCTCGCCGCGGCCGGCATCCCGGTCTTCTCCGCCACCGAGGACGCCGCCCGCGCCCTCGCCGCCACCGCCCCCGCCGCCTCCTCCGCCGCCGTGCACACCGGCGTCACACCCCTGCCCCGCCCCGACGCCCCGCTGCGCGAGACCGGCTACCTTCGGACCCGCCGGGCCCTCGAAGCGGCCGGACTCTCCTTCCCCGCCGCCCGCGAGATCCACGACGAGGCCGAACTGCTCGCGGCGGCAGAGGAGTTCGGCGGACCGTACGTCCTCAAGGCACTCCACCTCCTGCACAAGTCCGACGCGGGCGGCGTGGCGCTGCGCCTGGCCGGACCCGGCGAACTGCTCGCCGCCTTCCGCGAGATGCACGCCCGGCTCGGCGCCCCCTCCTACTCCGTGGAGGCCATGGCGGACCTGACCGACGGCATCGAGCTGATCGTCGGCGTCAACCGGGACCCCCGCTTCGGCCCGGTCGCCATGGTGGGACTCGGCGGAGTACTGGCCGAGTCGCTGCGCGACGTCTCCTTCGCCCTGGCCCCCGTGCCCGCCGAGCGCGCCCTGCGCCTGCTGCGCCACCTGCGCACCGCCGCCCTGCTCGACGGGGCGCGCGGCAGGCCCGCCGTCGACGTGTCCGCCGCCGCGGCGGCCGTCGAGACGATCACGGCGTTCGCCGCCGCCCACCCCGAGATCGCCGAGATCGAGGTCAACCCGCTGCTCGTCCGCCCGGACGGCGTCCTCGCCCTCGACTCCCGCGCCGTACTCGCCTGACCGACCCCTCGCGCACCGAACCCGAAGAGGCCCCCATGGACATGCGCTACACCCCCGAGCAGGCCGACCTCAAGCGCCGCGCCGCCGACTACGCGCGCCTGCTGATGCGCTACGAGGACCAGTCCGAGCAGGCCGGCGGCCCGCTGCCGCAGCAGCTCGTCACCGAACTGACCCGGGCCGCGATGGACGCCGGCGTCTACGCCATCAACATGCCCGCCGAGTGGGGCGGAGCCGGCCTCGGCCTCCTCGACCAGGTCATCGTCGAGGAGGAGTTCGGCAAGGTCACCAACTGCCTCTGGGACATCCCCTGGCGGCCCGCCAACGTCCTCGCGTACGGCGACGAGCGGCAGCGCGAGAAGTACCTGCTGCCGGTGATCCGCGCCGAGAAGTTCGACGCGTTCGCCGTCACCGAGCCGGGTGCGGGATCCGATCCCTCCGCCGGGACCTCGACGGCCACCCGCACGGACGGCGGCTGGCTGCTCAACGGGGAGAAGTGGTTCGTCACCTGCGGCGACATCGCCGACTTCCTGCTGGTGCAGGCGGACGCCGGACCCGACCGGCTGCCCACCCTGTTCTTCGTCGACAAGGCCGCGCCCGGCGTCGAGATGACGCGCGTGCCGCACTTCATGCACTCCGCGGTCAACGGGCACCCCGAGTTCACCTTCACCGACGTCTTCGTGGCCGACGAGGACGTGCTGGGCGGTGTCGGCAACGGCTACGAGCTGACCAAGGAGTGGTTCACCGACGAACGCCTGATGATCGCCGCACGCACCGTCGGAGCGGCCGAGCGCGCGCTCCAGCTGGCCCGCGACTGGGCGGTGGAGCGCGAGCAGTTCGGGGCGCCGATCGCCTCGTACCAGCTGATCCAGGGCATGCTCGCGGACTGCGCCGTGGACATCGCCGTCAACCGCGCCTACACCCACCAGGTCGCCTGGGAGGCCGACCGGCCGGGCACCGACCGCAAGACGCTGCACGCCAAGGCCTCCACCGCCAAGCTCGCCGCCAGCGAGGCCGCCGGCCGGGTCGCCGACCGCTGTCTGCAGATCTTCGGCGGCCGCGGCTACGACCGCACCTACCCCGTCGAGCGCATGTACCGGGAGCTGCGCGTCGACCGGATCTGGGAGGGCACCTCCGAGATCCAGCGCCTGATCATCGCCAACGAGCTGATCAAGCGCGGCACCCGCGCCCTGGCCCTGCCCACCCACTGAAACCGCCCCCGCACCACCACTGAGCGAGGACTTCCATGGACTTCCGTCTCACCCCGCGCCAGGCGCAGCTCAAGGCCGACGCCCGCGCCCTCACCGACTTCATCACCGCCTACGAGACCCAGTGCGAGGAGAACAACGGCCTGCCCGCCGACGTCCACGCCAAGATCCGTGACGCGGTGCTCGACTCCGGCCTCCAGGCCGTCAACATGCCGGCCGAGTGGGGCGGCGCCGGACTCACCATCGCCGAGCAGGTCACCGTCCAGGAGGAGCTGGGCCGGCTCACCGGCGCCCTGTGGGACATGGTGTGGCGGCCCGCCAACGCCCTGCGCTTCTGCACCCCGGAGCAGCGCGAGCGCTTCCTCGTCCCGGTGATCAAGGGCGAGCGGCGCGACTGCTACGCCGTCACCGAGCGCGGCGCCGGCTCGGACCCGCAGAACATCGCCACCACGGCGACGAAGAACGACCGGGGCTGGGTGCTCAACGGCGAGAAGTGGTTCGTGACGGTCGGCGACCACGCCGACTTCATGATCGTGCTCGCCGCGGCGGGACCGGAGCGCGCGCCGACGCTGTTCCTCGTCGACAAGGACACCCCCGGCATCGAGATGACGCGCGTGCCGCGCTTCATGCACACCTTCGTCTACGAGCACCCCGAGTTCACCTTCACCGACGTCCAGGTCGGCGAGGACGCCGTGCTCGGCGGCCTCGGCGAGGGCTACGACATCACGCGCTCGTGGTTCACCGAGGAGCGCCTGATGATCGCGGCCCGCACCACCGGCGCCGCCGAACGCGCCCTGGAACTCGCGCGTGACTGGGCGGTGGAGCGGGAGCAGTTCGGGGCGCCGATCGCCTCGTACCAGCTGATCCAGGGCATGCTCGCGGACTGCGCCGTGGACATCGCCGTCAACCGCGCCTACACCCACCAGGTCGCCTGGGAGGTCGACCGGGCCGCCGCCGAGGACCGCAAGACGCTGCACGCCAAGGCGTCCATCGCCAAGCTCGCCGCGAGCGAGGCGTCGGGCCGGGTGATCGACCGGTGTCTGCAGATCCACGGAGGGCGCGGCTACGACCGCTCCTACGCCGTCGAGCGGCTCTACCGGGAGCTGCGCGTCGACCGGATCTGGGAGGGCACCTCGGAGATCCAGCGCCTGATCATCGCCAACGAGCTGATCAAGCGCGGCTCGGGCGTCCTGGACCTGCCCACCGCCTGACACCACGGTTCACACGCAGAGCGCGTCACACAGGTCGATGTGCACACAGATCGATGTGCACACAGAGCGATGCGCACACAGAGCGATGCAGACACAGATCGAAGGGAAGCTCGGATGACCGGCATCGAACGCGTCGGAGTCGTGGGCTGCGGCCTGATGGGGGCGGGCATCGCGGAGGTCTGTGCGCGGGCCGGCCTGCCGGTGACCGTGGTGGAACGCGACGCGCAGGCGGTCCGCTCGGGCCGCCTGCGCATCACCCGCTCGCTCGACCGGGCCGCCGCCCACGGCAGGATCGGCGCCGACCGGCGCGAGGCCGCCGCCGCCCTGATCACCGTGACCGACCAGATCGAGGCCCTGGACGACCGGGACCTGGTGGTGGAGGCCGTCGCGGAGGACGAGCGGCTGAAACTCGACGTCTTCACCCGCCTCGACTCCGTGGTCGGCGGCGACGACACCGTCCTCGCGACGAACACCTCCTCCATCCCGGTCATCCGGCTCGCCGCCGCGACCGCCCGCCCCGAGCGCGTCGTCGGCGTGCACTTCTTCAACCCCGTACCGGTCCTCAGGCTCGTCGAACTCGTCCCGTCGCTGCTCACCTCGCCCGCCACCGCGGCACGGGCCGAGGCCTTCGTGACCGGCGCCCTCGGCAAGGAGGTGGTGCGGACCCGGGACAAGGCCGGGTTCGTCGTCAACGCGCTGCTCGTGCCCTACCTGCTGGCCGCCGTCCGCATGGTGGAGTCCGGCAGCGCGAGCGTCGAGGACATCGACCGCGGCATGGTCCTCGGCTGCGCGCACCCGCTCGGCCCGCTGGCCCTGACGGACCTCATCGGCCTGGACACCACACGCGCCATCGCCGAGTCCCTGTACGCCGAGTTCCGCGAGCCGCAGTACGCGCCGCCCCCGCTGCTGTCCCGGATGGTGGAGGCCGGACTGCTGGGGCGGAAGTCGGGACGTGGCTTCCACGCGTACGACGAACAGTGAGCCACAGGTGAGGGAAAATGGTCATGGCGTACGACCACCGAACGAGGGGAGCCGCAGGGTGTCCACCAAGGTGCGCACGGCAGACACGCGCGAGCGCATCCTGACCGCGGCGTGCGAGGCCATCGCCGAGATCGGTTTCGAGAAGATCCGGATGCGCATGGTCGCCGAGCGGGCCGGCGTGTCCACGGCGCTGCTCCACTACCACTTCGACACGCGCGAGAAGCTGTTCACCGAGGCGATGACCCACTCCTTCGCCAACACCGCCGTCGACGTGGAACGCGACGCGGAGACGGCGCCGGCCGCGGTCATCCTGGCCCGTATCGTGCGCAACCTGCTGCCCACCGACCCCGAACTGCACCAGGACTGGCGGCTGTGGCAGGAGCTGTGGGTGCGGGCGCTGCGCGACGAGGCCACCCGGACCTACGCCGTGGACCTGTACGCGCAGTTGCACGCCTGGGTGGCCGGCGCCGTACGCCGGGGCATCGACTCCGGCGAGTTCACGCCGACCGACGTGGACGAGCTGTGCACGCTCGTGCTGTCCCTCAGCGACGGCTACGGCATCCGCCTCATGCTGCGCGATCCGGCGGTCACCCTGGAGACCGCCCTCGGGGCCGTCTGGCGCCATGTGGCCGGCCCCCTGGGCCTGCCGGACACCGTGCCCGAGGGCGGCTGACTCCGCGGGAGTTACGAGCGCGGGCGCTCGAAGGTCAGCAGCAGGCCCTCGACCGCGCCCGGGCCTATGCGGCCCTTGACGTCGGCGGAGGTGAGGGCCTTCAGGGCCCAGCCGTCCTCGGCGTGCTTGTTCAGGACCTTCTCCAGCTTGTCGCTGTCCAGCGCGTCGCCGATCAGCGACTCCCGGAAGGTGACGACCTTGTACTCGTAGGTGTAGGCGCTGCTCATGCTGCGAAGTCCTCCTGACTGCCGGGCCGGTGGCCGGGTGACGGCCGGGGCAAGCTAACCACCCTCGGGGCCCCGTGCGGAGGGCGGGTCACAGGGGGAGGCAGCCGCGCGGACCGGCGCCTGCGGCGGAGCGGCAGACGTGCCGACCGCCGCGCAGGGGCGTAGCGTCCGATACGAGGCCGGGTGCCAGGCGGGAGGTGCCTCGTGACCGGTGTGGGCGAGGGGGCGACGGGCACGGACCCGCTCGATGCCGCGTTCGCGGAGACGGTGCGCCGCACGGGCGCCACCATCGGCGCCCTGTACCTCCTCGCACCGGACGAGCAGCGGCTGTTCCTGCACGTGCTGTACGGGGCCCCCTCCGACTTCGCCGAGCCCTGGTCGACGATCCCGGTGACCGCCCCGGCTCCGGTGGCCGAGGCGGTGCGCGAGGACCGCATGGTGTGGGTGGCCAGCCAGGAGGAGATGGCGCGGGCCTATCCGCGCACCGCGATGGCGCTGCCGTATCCGCTGACGCTCGTCACGGCGCCGGTCACCGGTGTCCGCCGCTGGGGCTCCCTGGTGCTGATGTGGCCGGCCACCCGTCCGCCGTACATGACCCGGCGGGAGCGCGGGCACGTCGCCGCCAGCTGCGGACGGCTGGCCCGGATGCTCGAGGAGGCCGTCCAGCACGGAAGGTTCCCGGCTCCGGGTGACCCGCCGCACGTCCTCGCGGCCGGGGCGGGGCGCCGTCCCACCACCCCGGCGATGGCGGCCGCCGACTTCGTCGAACGGCTGCCCGGCGGCAGCTGCGCCCTGGACCTGGAGGGGCGTTTCACCTATCTGAGCTCGGGCGCCTGCGAGCTGCTGGACCGCGAGGCCGGTGAGCTGCTCGGCACCCTGCCCTGGCATTCCCTGCGCTGGCTCGACGATCCGGTCTACGAGGACCGCTATCGCGCCGCGGTGATCAGCCGCGAGCCCGTCGTCTTCACGGCGTGCCGCCCGCCCGACCGCTGGCTGGACTTCCACCTCTATCCGGACGCCAGCGGCATCAGTGTCCGCGTCGTCCCCAGCGAGACGGAGGCCCCGCCCGCCCTGGTCGAACGGGTCCCGGGCAACCCGGTGCCGCCCCGCGCGGGCCGGCTGCACCAGCTGATGCACCTGGCCGCGGCGCTGACCGAGGTCGTCGGGGTCCAGGACGTCATCGATCTGGTCGCCGACCAGATCATGCCCGCCTTCGGTGCCGAGTCCCTGGTCCTGTCCACCGCCGAGGCCGGGCGGCTGCGGATCACCGGGCACCGCGGCTACGACGCCCGGTCCATCGAGCGGCTCGAGGGTCTGTCGCTCGACACCGGCTTCACCCCGGCCGGGCAGACCCTCGCCACCGGCATCCCCGCGTTCTTCGACAACCGCGAGGAGATGGGGCGCGTCTACCCCGACGCCCTGCTGATCAGCTCCAAACAGGCCTGGGCCTTCCTGCCGCTGATCGTCTCCGGCCGGCCCGTCGGCTGCTGCGTGCTGTCCTACGACCGGCCGCACACGTTCACCGCCGAGGAACGCGCCGTCATGACGTCGCTCGCCGGCCTCATCGCCCAGGCCCTCGACCGCGCGCGCCTCTACGACGCCAAGCACGACCTCGCCCACAGCCTCCAGCAGGCGCTGCTCCCGCGCACCCTGCCCGCCGTTCCCGGGCTCAGGGTCGCCGCCCGCTATCTGCCCGCCACCCGGGGCATGGACATCGGAGGCGACTTCTACGACCTCATCCCGCTCGGCGTCAGCGCCGTCGCCGCCGTCATCGGCGACGTCCAGGGGCACGACGCGGCCGCCGCCGCCCTCATGGGGCAGGTCCGCACCGCCGTCCACGCGCACTCGGCGCTCGGCGTCCCCCCGGACCAGGTGCTGTCCCGGACCAACCGGCTGCTCACCGATCTCGGACCGGACCTGTTCACCAGCTGTCTCTACGCCTCCATCGACTTCGCCGGCCGCCGGGTGACGCTGGCCGGCGCCGGCCATCCGCCGCCGCTCATGCGGCTGCCCGGCCGGGAGACCCGGCCCGTCGACGTGCTGCCCGGTCCGCCGCTGGGCATCGACCCCGACGCCGTCTTTCCCGTGACCGAGCTGCCGCTCACCCCCGGGCTCCTGCTGGCCTTCTACACCGACGGTCTCGTCGAGAGACCGGGGGCCGACCCGGACGACTCCATCGCCGGCCTCGCCCACCACCTCGCCCGCGCCGACGACCGGGACCTGGACCTGCTCATCGACGCGCTCGTGCGCGAGGCGGGGCCCAGCGCCCAGCGCACCGACGACATCGCCCTCCTCGTCGTGCACCACACGGCGCACGGGTGAGGCACGGTCACGACCCCGGCGGAGTCTCGGCGTGCGAGGCCGTTCCGGGCCTGGTGTAGAGGATCTCGCGGGCCTGCTCCGCGGCGCGGACGAGGCTCTCGGAGACGAAGTCGAGGAAGCGGGCGACGTTCTCCAGGCGGGTGGCCGCGGGGGTGTGGGGACCGAGGACGGCGACGCCCTGCCGGGCCGTCTCCACCAGCTCGTCGTTGGCCCGGGCGCTGCGGAGCATCGACTGGTACCACAGGTCGTCGTCGACGATGTAGCGCTCGCGACGGCGTTCGTCGCGCTCCCGGCGGACGAGGTCCATGTTCGCGAGGAACGTGATCGCCTTGGAGACGGACGCCGGACTGACCCGGAGCCGCTGGGCGAGTTCCGAGGCGGTGAGGCTGCCCGTGTCGGTGACGTAGAGACAGGCCAGCACCCGGGCCGTCATCTTGGGCAGACCCGACGTCATGAAGACGGTCGTGAGCCTCTCCTGGTACTCGGTCACGACCTCGTCGTCCCGGCCGCCGGACCGGGGGACCGGCTCCGGCCCCCGGGGGGAGGCGGGCCTGCGCCGGTGAGCGCGGTGTTCGGTGGCGCGGTGGGCCAGGTCGGCCCGGTAGGCGGTGGGACCGCCGTTGCGCATCACCTCACGGGTGACCGTCGAGGTCGGACGGTCGAGGCGGCGGGCGATCTCGGCATAGGCGAGGCCGTCGGCCAGTCCCAGCGCGATCTGCTGGCGTTCCTGCTGGGTGAGCCTGCCTCCCGGCATCGCGGTCTCCTCGGTGGTCGTACGCGGTGGTTCCTGCCCCAGCATAGCGTTCACTTCTCATCCATTGCAACGGAAGGTCGTGCTTCGTTGCGTTGCCTTCAGGGCTGTTGCAACGCTTTTATGGATCTGAGCTGTGCAAATACAGAAAGTCTGCAACGACAGTGTTGCCGTGAATTGGAAAGCAACGTAGCGTTTCCGGTGTCAGAAACAAGGTGCACGCAAGGGAGAGCGCGATGCAGAAGTTCAACACCCCCGCCACGATCACCGCCGTCCTGGACATCCCCGCCGGACGCATCCAGCTCATCGCCGCCGACCGCTCCGACACCACCGTCGAGGTCCTGCCCGCCGACCCCGGCAAGCGGCGCGACGTCCAGAGCGCCGAGCAGACCACCGTCACCTACGCCGACGGCGTCCTGCGGATCGGCACCGCCGAGCCCAAGAACCAGCTCTTCGGCCCCTCCGGCTCCCTGGAGGTCACCGTCAAGCTGCCCGCCGGCTCCTCCGTCGAGGCCAGGACCGCCGGCTGCGAACTGCGCGGCGTCGGCCGCCTCGGTGACGTCGCCTTCGACGGCGCGTACCGCCGGATCAAGGTCGACGAGGCCGCGAGCCTGCGCCTCACCGCGGTCGACGGCGACGTCGAGGTCGGCCGGCTGGGCGGCCCGGCGGAGATCAGCACCGCGAGGGGCGACATCCGGATCGCCGAGGCCGTGCGCGGCACGGTCGTGCTCCGCACCCGGTCCGGCGACATCACGGTCGGCGCCGCCGTCGGCGTCTCGGCCGCCCTGGACGCCGACACCGCCTACGGGCGCATCAGCAACGCGCTCAAGAACGACGGCACCACCGGACTCGACATCCGCGCCACCACCTCGCACGGCGACATCACCGCCCGCAGCCTCTGACGGCGGCCGGCGCGAGAACGCGAGCCGATGCGGACACCACCGGCGCGCTACGGACCGCGGACCGCTGCACCGATGCCCCCCGAGGCCGTCCCCCGGTCGGCCGCACGCCTTTCGGGCCGGCCGCCGAGGGGTCAGCGCGCGTGCAGCTCCCGCAGGACGGCCTGCCCGGCCGCGCGGTGCCCGGCCGCCGCGGCCGGGTCCGTCGCGTCCAGGACGACCGCGATGCCGTCGTGGGCCCGCGCCTCCTCGTACCGGTTGCCCAGCCCCGGGGCCAGCTCCAGCGCCTGCCGGTGCAGCCGCAGTGCTTCCTCGGGCAGGCCCGCGAGCCGGCAGGTCTCGGCATAGCCGTTGAGGAAATGGATCTTCCAGTGTTCCTCGAACAACTCGTCGAGCAGCGCGAACGCCTCCCGGTGGGCGGCCAGCGCCTCCTCGTACCGGCCCATCTGCCGCAGCGCGACCCCCAGGCAGTTGAGGCACCACGCCTGGTTGTGCAGGTGCCCGTCCTCGCGGGCCAGCTCCAGTGCCCGGTGCAGGTGCTCCACCGCCTCCCCGGGTTCGTCCCCGGCGATGGCCACGCCGAGCGTGATCCTGGCCGTCAGCGCCGGCGGCCAGGCGGGGTCGGAGTGCGGGACGTCCAGCACCTCACGGGCCCGCTGCGCCGCCTCCGCGCGGTGCCCCAGCTGCAGCATCGTCCAGGCCTCCGACGCGGCGGCGTCGGCCACGCCCGTGGGGCAGCCCGCCCGCTCGTACAACGTGCCCGCCAGGCGGAACAGGGCGAGCGGCTCCTCGACGTGGCCCTCGTCCCAGCTCATCCAGCCGCGCCGCATGGCCAGTTCGGCCTCCGCCCGGACGTCCCCCGCCTGGGACACCCGGAGTCCGGCCGCCTCGTACGCGGCGGCGGCCTCCGCCATCCGGCCCGCGTTGTAGCGCGCGAAGCCCAGATCGCTGTGCGCCTCCGCCAGTTGAAGCGGATCGCCCAGGCGTTCGGCGGCGGCGAGCGAACGCTCGAAGAGGACGTTGAGGTGCGTCGTGCCGCAGCGCCGCGCGAAGTACGCCCGCAGGAAGCGGGGCAGCTCGCACACGTGCAGGTCGGCGCCGACGGCGGCGGCCGTCTCGAAGGCGGCCAGCAGATTGCCGTACTCCGTGACGAGCCAGGCGAAGGCCGCGTTCTTGTCCTCGAACCGCGGCAGTTCGGCCGGGCGCCGGCCCGCGGAGGCCGTCCGGCCGGACGACACGAACGGCATCGCGGCGTCGGCGGCGGCCGCCGCGTGCACGTAGTAGTCGAGCACCCGGTTCAGTGCCCGCTCCCGCTCGGCGGCCGAGTCCTGTTCCTCCGCGGCCCGCCGGGAGTGCTGGTGCACCAGGTCGTGCAGCCGGTAGCGGCCCGCGGTCGGCTGCTGGACGAGGTGGGCGTCGACCAGGTCCTCCAGCATCGCCCGGGCGCTCGGCAAGGGCACGTCCGCCAGCGCCGCCACCACGTACTCGTCGAAGGACGCCCCGGGCAGCAGGCCCAGCATCCGGAACAGGCGGGCCTGGGACCGGTTCAGCTGCCGGACCGACATGGCGAACGCGGTGTCGAACTCGCCGGCCCCCTCGGCCATCCGCTCGACCAGGATGCCCACCGTCCACCCCGGCCGGTGCCGCAGCCGGGCCGCGGCCAGCCGCAGGGCCAGCGGCAGATGGCCGCACAGCCGCAGCACCTCGGCGGCGGACTGCGGGTCACGGCCCAGCCTGCCGTCGGGGCCGCCGGGGTCCCCGCTGGCGCGGGCCAGCAGCTCCGCGCTCTCCCGCGGGCTCAGCACGTCGAGCGAGACCGGGGGCACCTCGTCCAGGCCGAGGAGCCGGTTACGGCTGGTGATCAGGGCGACGGACGGGCCGGCGCCGGGCAGCAGCGGCCGTACCTGGTCGGCGTCGGCGGCGTTGTCGAGGACCACGACGACCCGGCGGCGGGCCAGTTCCGACCGCCAGCAGGCGGCCAGCTGCTCCAGCCCCTCCTGCGGCACCCGCTCGGACGGCACGTCGAGCGCGGCCAGCAGCATCCGCAGCGCGGAGTCGGGATCGAGCGGGGGCCGGCCCTCGGTGAACCCGTGCAGGTCCACGTAGAGCTGGGCGTCCGGGAAGTCGGCGGCGAGCCGGTGCGCGGCGTGCACCGCCAGACAGCTCTTGCCGACGCCCGCCATGCCGTCCACGGACACCGCCCGATGGCTGCCGATCGCGGCGAACACGGCCGCGAGCTGCTCCGCGCGCCCCGTGAAGTCCGGCACGTCGCGCGGCAGGTCGTTGCGGGGCAGCGGCCGCACCTGACGGCTGCTCCTCGGGGGCGCCGGCAACGGGTTGGAGGCCCGCTCCCACAGCGGACGCAGCGGACGGGGATCGCGCTTGACGAGCCGGCACAGCGCGACCACCGCGGGCCAGGGCGGCGCGGTCCGGCCGGTGAGGTAACGGGACAGCGAGGAGGAGCTGAGACCGGCGTCCCGCGCCAGGGCCCGTACGCCGAGCCCGGACAGTTCCTGCAGCAGACGCAGCCGGGCGGCCAGCTCCTCCTGCGGTCCGGTCTTCCCCGACCGGTCCTGTACGTCCACCGTTCCCCGCTCTCCCGTCCCGCTCCGGAACGTCCCCGGCCTTCCGTCCCGCCCCGGAAGAACTTTCCCGGGCCAAGTCGCCGCTGGTCAAAGCCGTTTCAGCTGTCCCACGGTGTCCCATCGCCGTGGTCGATGGCAAGTCGGTCCGCTGTGATCGAGTCATGCCCCGACGACAGCGGGGCACCGACCCGGAAAGAGGAGCGGACCCCATGCAGTCCCGCATGCAGAACCCCGCCGTCGTGCTGTCCGGCGCGATGCAGCCCATCCAGGAGATCCTCAAGACCGTGCACACCGGTGGCGTGGACGGACAGACGCTGGAACTGGTTCATCTGCGGGTCAGTCAGATCAACGGCTGCAGCGCCTGCGTCGACGGCGGTGCCAAGGCGGCCCGCAAGGCCGGCGCGAGCGACGAGCGGCTGGCCGCGGTCGCCGCCTGGCGCGAGGCCCCGTACTTCACCGACGAGGAGCGCGCGGCCCTGGCCCTGGCCGAGGCGTCCACCCGGATGGCCGACCGTCCCGACGCGGTGAGCGACGAGATCTGGGACGCCGCCGCCACCTACTTCGACGAGAAGCAACTGGCCGCGATCGTCCTGATGATCGGCGTCACCAACCTGTTCAACCGGCTCAACGGCACGACCCGGCAGATCGCCGGCGCCTGGGGATGAGCCCCGCCGCCGAGCTCGAGCCGTTCTCGAGCCGGATCCGATACTGATCGAGTCGTACGGGGCCCGCCCCCGTGACCGCCCAGCTTCGACGAAGCCGCCCCCGCGGCGACCCTCCACCACGAAGATGTACCTGCCGCACCGGCTGACGGGAAGGAACCCCCACAGATGTCCGACAAGAGCGTGACCGACACGTCGTCCGAGGCGTTCACCGACGAGGAGCGCGCCGCGATGAAGGAGCGCGCCAAGGAGCTGAAGTCGACCGCGCGCCGCGGCAGCTCCAAGGCCGCCGCCAAGGCTGCGGAGGACGAGGCCGCCGTGGTCGAGAAGATCGCCGAGATGCAGGACTCGGACCGCGTCATGGCCGAGCGGATCCACGCCGTCGTCAAGGACAGCGCGCCGGAGCTCGCCCCCAAGCTCTGGTACGGCATGCCCGCGTACGCCAAGGACGGCAAGGTCGTCTGCTTCTTCCAGAGCGCGGAGAAGTTCAAGTCCCGGTACGCCACGTTCGGCTTCAGCGACAAGGCGAACCTCGACGACGGCAACCTGTGGCCGGCCTCCTACGCCCTGACGAAGCTGACCGCCGCCGACGAGGCCCGCATCGCCGAGCTGGTCAAGAAGGCGGTGAACTGACGGCCGCGGGGCCGTCCAGCACGGGGCGGGGCCGCCCAGCACGGGGCGGGGCCGCCTGACGCCGCCCGGCCCGCCCGGCCGTCCGCACGGACCGCCGGGCGGGCCGGCGTGCGGACCGCCGTGCGGCTGCCGGGCGGCGCGTGGCCCATGTGCGCGGCGCCTGACCCCGGCGGGCGGGTGGTCGCCCGCGCCGGCACAGACGCCGTACGCGGCACGCGCACGCGGCAGGCCGCCCGCGGTACGCACCGCACGGTCGGCGCGCCGGGGCGTTCGGGTGGAGCATGGAACCAGCTGCCGCCCGGGCCGGGCCGCGGCCCGCTCGCACCCGAAGGAGGCCGAGATGTCCCTCACCGGCCGCAAGGAACTGCAGCACCCGCACTTCTCCCGCCAGTACCTGAAGATGGCCGCCCAGTCCGACCGACGCGGCGGTGCCGGGCACCGGTACCGGCTGCTCGCCGGGCTGCGCGGGCGGGTGCTGGAGGTCGGCGCCGGGCAGGGCCGCAACTTCCGGCACTACCCGGCCGCGGTGACCGAGCTGGTCGCCCTCGAACCCGACGACACCCTGCGCGCGGTCGCCGAGCAGGCCGCGGCCTCGGCGCCGGTCCCCGTGACCCTCGTCGTCGGAGAAGCGGCCCGGCTGCCCGGGGAGGACGGCGCGTACGACGCCGTCGTCGCCTCACTCGTGCTGTGCACGGTCGACGACCTGGCCGGCGCCCTGGCCGAAATCCAGCGCGTGCTGCGGCCGGGCGGGCAGCTGCGGTTCTACGAGCACGTCCGCTCCCCGCACCGCTGGGCGGGCCGGCTGGAGGACGCGCTCACCCCGCTGTGGAGCCGGGCCGGCGGCGGCTGCCGTCCCAACCGCGACACCGAGGCCGCCATCCGTGCCGCCGGGTTCACCGTCACCGACATCGAGCGGTTCGGCTACTCGTTCGCGCCGTACGTGCCGAACACCCTGCACATCATCGGCACCGCCGTACGGCCCTGACGCCGCGAGGGTCGGCCGGCGCTGCCCAGCGGATGGTCGAACCCCTGGTCGGAGATGAGGCGGGCGGCCTCGGCGAGGTCCGCGGCGAAGCGCTCGACGGCCTCGTGCGGGAAGCGGTGGCTGGGGCCGCTCAGCGAGAGCGGGGCGACGACCCGGCCGGTGCCCGCGGTGACCGGCACCGCCAGGGCGGTCAGTCCCTCGTCCCACTCGCCGGTGCTGACCGCGTGGCCGCGCTCGGCCGCCTCCGCCGCCCAGCTCCCCGGCTGCCCGGTCAGGGCCTCGCCGTACGGCGAGGACAGCGCGATGCGGCGCAGCCGGGACTCGGAGGCGTCGCGCAGCAGGACCTTGGAGGAGGCGCCGGCCCACAGCGGCTGCTCGTCACCGACGTTTACGACATGACCCCCTGCCGGCCCCCGCCCCGCCCAGGCGCAGGACCGCCGAGGACGTCCCCCTGGAGCCGATCGCGGGGCCGGACGGCACCGAGGTCCTCTTCTGCGCCATCAGGAGCCTCGGACTCCCCGACTGGACGGACGACTTCGAGCGTACGGCCGGGAACCCGCCCCCCCACGGACGTCACCGGCTGCGACCACCTCGCGCTCACCCAGCCCTGGCACCACTTCGACGAAGCCGTCCTCTTCCACCGCGCGGTGCTGGGCCTGAGCCCCCAGGGCACCGTCGAACTCGCCGATCCCTACGGCCTGTTCCGCAGCCGCGCCCTGTCCGCCCCGCGAGGCGGACCCCGGCTGGTCCTCAACCTCGCCCACGGCTCGGCGGACGAGGACGGTCCGCGGCCGCAGCACGTGGCCTTCGCCGTGACCGACGGTTCCGGCACTGCTGCACACGGACCGTCGGGGACGTCTTCTTCGAGTTCGTGCAGCGCACCGGGGGCTACCGCGGCTACGGCGCCGCCAACGCCGGCGTGCGCCTGGCCGCCCAGCGCCGCTAGGTACGCCGCACAGGTCCGGCGTCACAGCCGGTGCTCGGAGGCGCCGGGCAGGGCGAGGTGGGCCAGGTCGCCCGGGGGCGGTGTCTTCACCGGCCACAGCGGAGCGGCCGAGCCGTCGGCGAGCGCGGCCGGCGCGTCGGTGAGGTTCATCCGCTCGCGCAGCCGGCCGTAGAAGTCCATCGGTCCCAGCCGGACCGCCTTGAGCCGGTGCGGAGCGGCGTACACCCCGATCCAGTCCCCGGGGCTGAGCACCCCCCGCAGCTGTCCGTCGATGCTGACCGCCGCCTGGCCCGACCGCTCCAGCACCCGCAGTGCGATCGGCTCGTCGGGAGCGGCGACGACCGAGCGGTTGAACACCATGTGCGGGGCGACCGGCGTGAAGACGAGGCCCTCCGCGCGGGGCGAGACCACCGGGCCGCCGGCGGCGAAGCTGTACGCGGTGGAGCCGGTGGGCGTGGCCACGAGCAGGGCGTCGGCGGAGTAGCAGGCGAGCAGCCGGCCGGCCAGATAGACCGCGACCGACACCTGCCGGTCCCGGGCCAGCTTCTCCACCACGACGTCGTTGAGCGCGGTGACGTTCAGGGCGACGCCCCAGTCGTCCCCCGCCACACAGTCCGCGCGCACGCGGGGCGGGGGCAGCATCGGCCCGCGGCCGTACCGCAGCAGCGCCTCCATCTGCCCGGGCACCTCCAGCCGGCACGACGCCCGCATGGTGAGCAGCATCCGGCTCTCGACGTCGATCCGTTCCTGCCGTACCGCGTCCAGCGCCGCGCGCACCGCCGAGGCCGGGACCTCCGTCAGGAAGCCGACCCGCCCGAGGTCGACGCCGAGGACCAGGGCGTCGTTCTCGGCCGCCAGCCGGGCGCCGCGCAGAAAGGTGCCGTCGCCGCCGAGAGTGACGATCAGGTCCGGATCTCCCGCGGAGTCGACCTCCTCGCGGGCGCTGTGCCGCGCGCCCTCCTGCCACACGTCGATGTCCGTGCATCCCACCGCGTGCTCGGCGCACCACTCGCGCACCGTCCGCGCGGCCGCCACGGCCTCGGGCCGGCCGCCGTGCACGACCAGGCCGATCCGGCTCACCGTCATGGGCACCTCCCCGTCGGCTGCTCCCGGGCGCCATCCTCATGCTGCACCGCCCGGCACGGCACGCGCCACGCCGCAGGCGCCCGTCTCCTTCCAGCCGTCACTCCCCGGCGCCCTCCACGGCCGGTCCACCAGCGGCTCCCGCCACTTCCGAGCCGGCCGGGTACTCCGCGCCGGACAGGGGGTCTGTTCCACCGGCGCCGCATGCTGCGCCGGACCGGTCAGGTACCCACCCGGCGGAAGCCGATTCACCTGTTCACGCCGCTCATGGGAGTCCGGCCGGAGGGTACCCGGATGCCTTCCGGACTGGCAGGCAAGGCGTGCGGAACAGGCAGGCAAGGCGTGCGGAGGCCCCGATGAGCGAACACACCCCTTCCCAGGCGGAGGGCGAGCCGGAGCCCGGCGAGGCGCAGGGACGGCAGCCGCCCCGCACCACTCCGTCCCAGGCGGAGGGAGAGGACACCGCGGTCCCGGACACCGACGAGAGTGACCCGGGCGATGCCGCGCAGCGGGCGGAGCGGGCCCGGAAGGGCGGCAAACCCGGCTTGGCCCAGCACCTGCGCGAGGAGCCGCGGACGCCGATCCAGGAGGAGTTCGACCGCTGAGCGCGCGAGCGGCCCGTCGGCACCGTCCCTTCCGGGCGGGGCCGGACCGGGCCGCCTTGACGCTCCGTGCGCACCTTCCTAGCGTGACGTGAACACGTCTAGACAGGCAGGTCGCGATGACGCTCCCGCAGGACCCTTCCGACACCGGATCCCCCGGCCGCCCCCCGCGGGTGGAGACGCACGGCCTCGACGTGATCGGCGACGCCGAGCGCAAGGGCACCCCGCGGGCGCTGCTGTGGCCCTGGTTCGGCGCGAACGTCTCCGTCCTCGGGATCGGCTACGGCGCCTTCGCGTTCGGCTTCGGCATCTCCTTCTGGCAGGCCCTCGCCGCGGGCGTGCTCGGCATCGTCGCCTCCTTCCTGCTGTGCGGCTTCGTCGCGGTCGCCGGGAAGCGCGGCTCCGCGCCGACGATGGTCCTCAGCAGGGCCGCGTACGGGGTGCGCGGCAACCGGCTGCCGTCGCTGATCTCCTGGATGCTCACCGTCGGCTGGGAGACCGTCCTCACCGCCCTCGCCGCGCTCGCGACGGCGACCGTCTTCACCCGCCTCGGCTGGGGCGGCGGCACCGGGACGAAAGTGGTCGCGCTGCTGGTCGTCGCCGCACTCACCGTGACCGGCGGCGTCATGGGGTTCGACCTGATCATGCGGCTGCAGACCCTGATCACCGTCGTCACCGGAGTCCTCACGCTCGCCTACGTCGCGCTCGTCGCCGACCACGTCCACTGGGACACGGTCAGCGCCGTCCCCGCCGGCTCCGCCCAGCAGTTCGTGGGCGCGCTGGTGTTCATGATGACCGGCTTCGGCCTCGGCTGGGTCAACGCCGCCGCCGACTACTCCCGCTACCTGCCCCGCAGTTCGTCGAGCCGGGGCGTCATCGGATGGACCGCGCTCGGCGCCTCGGTGGCCCCCCTGCTCCTGCTGGTCTTCGGGCTGCTGCTGGCCGGTTCCTCGCGGAAGCTGAGCACGGCCGTCGCGGCCGACCCGGTCGGCGCGCTGACGACGATCCTGCCCACCTGGTTCCTGGTGCCGTTCGCCGTGGTCGCCGTCCTCGGCCTGGTCGGCGGTGCGGTCCTCGACATCTACTCCTCCGGGCTGGCCCTGCTCTCCGCCGGCCTGCCGGTGCCCCGCTATCTGGCCGCCCTCCTCGACGGTGTCCTGATGACCGCCGGCTCGGTCTACATCGTGTTCTTCGCCGGCGACTTCCTCGGCCCGTTCACGGGCTTCCTCACCACGCTCGGCGTCCCCATCGCCGCCTGGTGCGGCGTGATGCTCGCCGACATCGCCCTGCGCCGCCGCGACTACGACGACGCCGACCTGTACCGCCCCCACGGCCGCTACGGCGACGTCCCGCTGCGGCCCCTGCTCCTCACCCTCGCCGCCACGGCCGTCGGCTGGGGCCTGGTCACCAACACCGCCGCGCACTGGCTGAGCTGGCAGGGATACCTGCTGGGGCCGCTCGGCCTCGGCGGCAGGAGCGGTGCCTGGGCCTACGCCAACCTGGGCGTGCTGGCCGCCCTGGCCCTGGCCTTCGCGGGCACCTTGCTGCCGGGCCGGGCACCCGTCCGTGAACAGGAGGCCCAGGCGCCGAGCCCGTCCCCGAACGAGGGGGTGTGCCGCACATGACCGCCGTACCCGGACATCTCGCCGTCATCGACATGCAGCGCGTCTTCGCCGATCCGGCGAGCCCGTGGGCCACCCCGCGCTACGCCGACGCCGCTCAGGGCGTACGACGCCTGCTGCCGGCCTTCGCCGGCCGCGTCACCTTCACCCGCTTCCTCGCCCCCGAGCGGCCGGCCGGAGCCTGGCGCGCCTACTACGCCCGGTGGCCCTTCGCCCTGCAGCCACCGGACGCCGAACTCTGGGACCTGTCCGACGAGTTCACCGGCCTGGCCGGCCATGTCGTGGACGCGCCCACGTTCGGCAAGTGGACCCCGGACCTCGCCGCCCGCGTCGCCCCCGGCGGCCGGCTGGTCCTGGCCGGCGTCAGCACCGAGTGCTGCGTCCTGTCCACCGCCCTGGCCGCGGCCGACGCCGGCGCCGAGGTGCTGGTCGTGGCCGACGCCTGCGCGGGCGTGGACGACGACTCCCACCTGAAGGCCCTGCAGATCATGGAGCTGTCCCGGCCCCTGATCAGGGTCACCGTCATCAGCGACCTGCTCACGCCGCCCGAACCGTGCCCGTAACCCCGCCGAGGTTCCGGCGGACCGGCCCCACCCTCACCCGGACACCCCCGGCCCCGGCGGGGGAGGGGCCGCGGGACGAACGCGCGCCCCGCCGGGCGGTTCGGTGCCGCCCGCACGACCGACCCCGCTCGGGCCGTGCCCCGGCCCTGCGGGGCCGCCCACCCCGGGTGCGGACCGTCGCACGTCGCCGTACAGGAGACGCGGGACGGCGTGCCCGCCGCCGGACGCGGCCCCGGGCCCCCTGAGGCGGGCGTGGCGCGGACCCGGAAACCCGGACGCGCCCCTCAGGTCCGTCCCCTCCATCCCCGAGACCCGGGCGGGCCCCTCAGGTCCGTCCCCGCCCTTCCCGGAGATCCGGGCGGGCCCCTCAGGTCCGTCCCCGCCCTTCCCGGAGATCCGGGCGGGCCCCTCAGGTCCGTCCCCGCCGTCCCGGGGACCCGGACGCGCCCCTCAGGTCCGTCCCCGCCATCCGCCGCCATCAGCCCGCCATCAGCCCGCCACCGGCCCGCCACCGGACCTCCCGCCGATCCTCACGCATGGTCCCGCGGCGCCCCGGGTACGCGAGGCGGAGCACACCCGGGCGCGCAGCCGCCCGGGAGGCCGTACGACCGCCGCTACCTGGGGATCTGCCATGGACACACCTGCACACGACGACCTGCCCACGCCGGCCCAGCAGGCGCTGGACGCACTGGCCGTGAACGCCGAGGACCAGCGCGCCCTGGACACCCTCGCCCACAGCGACGTGCTCGTCCCGGTGCCGGACGACGCGATCGACGGGGAGGGTGCCGACGCGACGACGGTGGCCCTGCCCATCCTGGAACAAGCCGACGGCGACCCCGTCGTCCCGGTGTTCACCTCGGAGGGCGAGATGGCCGAGCTGCTGCCGTTCGTCTCGCGCTACCGCCTCATCCCGCTGGGCGCGCTGGCCTCCCAGTGGCCGGAGGAGGACCTCTCCCTCGCCATCGACGGCAGCTCCGCACACGGGCTGACGCTCACCTCGCAAGGGGTGCGCACGCTGCTCGCCCGCTGATCCGGCGACCCGGCCGGGGTGAGCGGCGCCGGCCTCCGCTCACCCCCGCGGCGACTGCGCGGCGTACACGGCGTGCGTGCACGCGGCCCGGTCGGGTCGGTTATCGGCCGTGGGCGGCCCAGGACGGCCGGAACTGCTCCCCGCTCCGGGGTGGGTGCCCGGCTCCCACAGGGAAGATCCCAGCGGGAGACGTCCGGGCGAGCGCGAAGGAGCCGATGGTCGTGAGGGTCGTCCTGCTGGGCACCGCCGCCGGGGGCGGCTTCCCGCAGTGGAACTGCGCCTGCGCGCTGTGCGCCGCCGCCCGGGCCGGCGAGCTGCCCTCGCGCACCCAGGAATGTGCCGCGGTCACGGGCAACGGCCGCGACTGGTGGCTGCTCAACGCCTCGCCCGACCTGCGCACCCAGCTCATCGCCACCCCGGCCCTCTGGCCCGGCCCGGGGCCCCGGGCCACCCCGCTGCGCGGAGTTCTGCTGACCGACGCGGAGGCCGACCACGTCGCCGGCCTCACCGAGCTGCGCGGAGCGGTGGGCCTGAAGGTCTACGCGCCCCCGACGGTCCGCGCCGTCCTGGCGCCGGTCCGCGCCGCCCTGGACCGCTACACGACCTGGGAGTGGGCGGACAGTCTGGGCGACGGCGGCTTCGTGCTGGCCGGCGGGCTGGTCGTCACCGCCCACCCCGTCGGCGTGAAGATCCCGAAGTACGTGCCGGCGCAGGTCCCGGGGCCCGCCGCCCCCTGGGTGACGGCGTACCGCATCGAGGACCTGGCCAGTGGCGGAGTGCTGGTGTACGCGCCCTGCGTCGGCGCCTGGAGCCCCGCCCTGGACGAGCTGTGCGCGGAGGCCGACTGCGTACTGCTGGACGGCACCTTCTACGCGGACGACGAACTGGGTACGGCGGTACGCTCCGGCGCCTGGCAGGGCGCCACGGGCCACCTGCCGGTCACCGGCCCGGACGGCACCCTCGCGGCGATCGCCCGCCACCTCGGCGTACGCCGGATCTACACCCACCTCAACAACACGAACCCGCTGCTCGACCCCGCCTCACCGGCACGCGCGCGGGTCGCCGAGGAGGGCGTCGAGGTTCTGCCGGACGGTGCCGAGCTGGTGCTCTAGCGCTCCTGCTCCGGCGCTTCTGCTCTAGCGCTCCTGCTCGGCCAGCATCCGCTCCAGCACCGCCCGTTGCAGGGGCAGTACCTCGGTGTGCAGTTCGCGGCCCCTGGGGGTGAGGGCGACCCACACCCCACGCCGGTCCTCCGCGCACACCGAGCGCTCCACCAGGCCGTCCTTCTCCAGCCGGCCGATCAGCCGGGACAGCGCGCTCTGGCTGAGATGGACCCGCCCGACCAGGTTCTGCACCCGGCACTGGTCGCCGTGCCCGGGCGGCTCGGCCACCAGGATGTCCAGCACCTCGAAGTCGCTGGCGCCCAGCCCGTACGGGTGCAGGGCCCGGTCGATCTCGCACATCGTGCGCGCGTGGACCGCGAGGATGCCCCGCCACCGCTCCTCGAGCCGGGCGTCGGCCGTCTTGACTGCCATACCGGCACCGTAGCACCGATTTCGCCAATTGTTGAGTGTGCAACTAGTGGCCTGTGCAGTCGATTCCGCGGAGTGCTCAGGCGGCGCCGTCCTGGAGGAGGCCCACCAGGTTGCCGTCGGGGTCCTTCACCGAGGCGATCAGCCGGCCGCCGCCGACGTCCTGCGCGTCCTGGAGCAGCTCCGCCCCGGCGTCGAGCAGGGCGGCGAGACGTTCCCGCAGGTCCGTCACGTGCCAGTACGGTACCGGCCCGGTCATGCCCTTGGCGTGCCCGCTCGGGTCGAGGCCGATGTCCTGACCGGCGGCCTTGTAACCGACGTAGTACGGCTCGTCGACGTACGGCTCGACGCCCAGCAACGCGGTGAACAGGGCCTTGCTGCGGTCCTTGTCCTTGACGGGGTAGATGATCGTCTGCTGGCCGGCGGTCATGGCATTCACTCCTCTTGGCAGGGGGCCGACGGGTTCCTCGTCGGTGCCTCCACGCTAGGGCCGGGGGGCCCACCACGGCTTCTCGGATCCTGACCGGTCGCGGCGAACTCCCCGGCGGCGCGGTCACTCGCTGTGCAGGACCTCCGCGACGGTCAGGCGCGCCGCACGCCGGGCGGGGACGAACGCGCCGAGCACGGAGATCACGAGCCCCGTCAGCGCCGGCCCGGCCAGCTGCGCCGCGTGCCAGACGTCCGTCATGCGGGCCGGAAGGACGATGTCGACCCCCGCGGCCATCCGTGGGACGACCGCCTCGTAGGCGGCGATGCCCAGCGGGACACCGAGCGCCGATCCGGCCGCGCCGAGCACCGCCATCGACGTCACCGTCATCGCCGTCACCTGGCGCGGAGTCATGCCGATCGACTTCAGCATGCCGAGGTCGCGGCGCCGGTCGTGGGTGTTGAGGACGGCCGTGTTGAAGACGCCGAGGCCGGCGACAAGGGTCAGCATCAGGGTGAGGGCGGCCGCCGAGTCGTTGACGGTCCGGGTGGTGCTGTCCGGGCCGGGCAACTCCGCGGCGAGCCCCCGGTCGACGGCGCGGGCCGCGCGCGCGTACGCCGCCGGATCCGCGCCCCGGCGCAGTTTGACGTGGTAGGAGAAGGCCTTTCCGCCGGGGACCAGGGCGGCGAACGTCGGCCACGTGCCGACGACGGTCCAGTCGTTCTGCCACATCAGCTCACCGACCACGGTCACCTCCTCCTCACGGCCGTCCTTGCGCAGCCGCAGACGGTCACCGACGTTCACCCCCTTGCGGCGCGCGAAGGCCGAGCCGACCATGACCTCCCCGGGGCTGCGCATCCACCGGCCCCGCAGGAGCACGTTGTCCAGGGGCAGGTCCGGCCCGCGCCTGCCCTCGATCCAGATCTTCTGCGTGGAGCCCACGAGCCGCGCGTCCTCGTCGCTCTGGGCCGTCACCCCGGCCGCGCCCGGCAACGAGGCCAGCGCCGACTGGAGTTCCCGGTCGCCGTGGACCGGCAGTACCTGCTTGCCGTCCACGTCGTTGCTCGCGTACACCGTGACGTCGTACGCGCCCTTGCCGGCGTCTCCGAAGCGGGTCATGGTCGTCGCCAGACCCGTCGCGAACGTCACCGTCGTCACACCCAGGACCACCGCGGCCATGGTGAGCGCGCTGCGCGCGGGCCGGGCGAACGGCAGCCCCGCCCCGAGGGTCAGCGACCGTGGCAACCGCAGACCCGCGAGCCGCCGTTGGACGCCGAGGGCCCGTCCGGCGCGCGGCGCGCTGCCCGCGCTGATCGCCCGCGCCGCCGACAGCCGCTGCGCACGCACCGAGGGGCCGAGCGCGGCCAGCACACAGACGAGCGGCATCCCGGCCAGGGCGAGGACGTTCACCCAGGGGGCGATGCCGACGCTGTCGTGCAGCACTCCCGCGTCCGGGCCGGTGAACACGAACCGGAAGAACGGTCGGGCCAGCAGATTCCCGGTCAGCGTGCCGAGCGCGCAGCCCAGTACGGCCGGTACGGACACCATCACGAGATAGACGCCCAGCACCTGCCCCGGGCTGAACCCGAGGGCCTTGAGGATGCCGATGTGCCGGAACCCCGACACCACCGCGCCACCGACCACGTTCGCGACGATCAGCACCGCCACCAGGATGCCCAGCACACCGAAGGCCAGCAGGTACGGGGCGTAGGCGCGCGCACTGCTGCCCACCTGGTGCCTGAGCGACAGATAGGTGTGCGAACCGGCGAGGGCGCCCCGGGGCAGCCTCCCGGCGACCCGGGCCAGACCCGCGCCCAGCGTGCGCTGCGACGAGGCGTCCTCGAACCGGTACAGCATCTGCGCGGCGTTCGGGTGCAGGGCGGCCATCTGCTCCGGGGCGACCCACACGTCCGCCGTGTCGCTCAGGTCGAAGGCGAATCCGACGATGGTCAACGTGGGGCCGGACGGCACGTGGAACTTCTTGCCGAGGTCGTCGGCGGTCCAGGCCGACGGCCGGTTCATGACCATCTCACCGGGCCGCGTCGGCCACCGGCCCGCCCACAGATCGACGCGATCCACCGGACCGCCGGGCCCGGAGCGGCCCACGACCCTGACGTCGCCGCCGAGACCCAGACCCGCCGCGTCACGCGGAACGGACACCGTGGCCTGCGCGAACGGCCCGGCCACCGCCTGTACCCCGGGCTGTCGCGAAGCGCGCTCCAGCTGGGCGTCCGACACCTTGCCCGGATCGAACTCGGCCACCACATGCGGCCCGTGCTGTGCGCCGAAGACTCGGTCGAACGGCGCCGACGCCGCGTCCACCAGCCCCAGCGCGACCACGATGGACCCCGTGGACACCAGCGTGACCAGCCAGATCACCAGCGTCTGCAGCCTCCGCCTGCGCACCGCCGCCCGCGCGGCCCTCCACACCGCCCTCATGCCGTCGGCTCCAGGGTGTGCTCGCCGGCGACCCGGCCGTCCGCCAGCTCCACCAGGCGGCTCGCACACCGCTGGGCGAGATGCCGGTCGTGCGTGACGATGACCAGCGTCTGCCCGATCTGGTTCAGGTCGATCAGCAGGTCCATCACCTGCTCGCCGGCCCGGCTGTCCAGCGCTCCGGTCGGCTCGTCGGCCAGCAGCAGCGCCGGCCGGTTCATCAACGCCCTTGCCACCGCGACCCGTTGCCGCTCACCACCGCTGAGCACCGACGGGTAGGCGTTGCGGCGGTCCGCCACACCCAGCTCCTCGAACAGCTCCAGCGCGCGCCGCCTGGCCTGCCGCGCCGGAGTGCCCGTCAACTGGGCGGCCAGCGCCACGTTGTCGAGGGCCGAGAGGTCGTCGACGAGGTTGAAGAACTGGAAGATCATGCCGATCCGGCGCCGCCGGTACAGCGCGAGCCGCCTCTCGCTCAACTCCCCGACGCTCTCGCCGTGGACGACGACACTGCCGGCCGTCGGCCGGTCGAGACCGGCGATCATGTTGAGCAGCGTGGACTTGCCGCACCCGGAGGGTCCCATCACCGCGACTGCCTCCCCGGCGCGGATCTCCAGCGACACCCCGTCGAGCGCCACCGTCTCGCCGTACTCCTTGCGCACCCCGTCGAGCCGTACGACGGTGTCTGCCGTTCCCACCTCAGTGACCATGGCCAGGACGCTAGACGTGCGCCGCCGCCCCCGGCATCCCTCCCCGGACGGCACTGGGCCGCCCGACTCATCCTCTGGACGCAGAGCGCTGAATCCCCGGGCCGATGCGGATGTCAGTGCCGTCTGGAACCATGAACGGCATGGGGGAGTACGACGTGCCGGCCGTGGCGCTCGTGGTGGCGTGCGCGGCCGTCCTGGGGCTGACCGTGGCGCTGCTGCGCACCCGGCGCCGCTGGCAGGCGGCGGTGGGGGAGCGGGGCTGGCTGCTGGAGCGGGAGCGGGAGAGCGCCGCGGAGGCGGCGGTCGCCGCCGAACGGGACCGGATCGCCCGGGAGTTGCACGACATCGTCAGTCACACCGTCAGCCTGATGGTCGTCCAGGCGAGCGCCGCCCGCGAGGTGCTCGGCACGATGCCGGACGAGGCCGCGACCGCGCTCAGAGCGGTGGAGGAGGCCGGGCGGGGCGCGATGACCGACCTCAGACATCTGCTGGGCCTGCTGGCGCCCGCCCAGGACGGCACGGACACCGACCCGGCCCCGGGAGAGGGCGCGCCGGGCACGCCGCTCAGCCCGCAGCCCGGGCTCGACCGGCTCGGCCCGCTGGTGGACCGGATATCGTTCGCGGGGCTGCCCGTCGAGGTGCGCATCTCCGGTGAGCCCCGTCCGCTCCCGCAGGGCATCGACGTGACCGCCTACCGCATCATCCAGGAGGCCCTGACCAATGCGCTCCGGCACGGCGACGGCGGGAAGGCGGAGGTCACGGTGCGCTACGCCGAGCACGCCCTGCGCGTCGAGGTCCTCAACACCGGTGCCAGCGTGCTGACCGGGACCGCCCCGCCGCCCCGGCCGCAGCGGCACGCGGGCACCGGGCGGGGCCTGCTGGGCCTGCGCGAGCGGGTCGCCCTCCACGGCGGTGACCTGGACGCCCGGCGCAGACTCGGCGGCGGCTACCGCGTCCGGGCCCGCATCCCCCTGGACCGCCCATGACACCGGACGGAACCGCCGTGACACCCGACGGAACCGCCGTGACACCGGACGTGCCCGAGCGGGCGCCCCGCGTGCTGATCGCCGACGACCAGACGCTGATCCGGACCGGCTTCCGGCTGATCCTCACCGCCCGGGGCATCGAGGTGGCGGGCGAGGCCGCCGACGGCGCCGAGGCGGTCGCCGCTGTCCGGGAACTGCGGCCGGACGTCGTCCTCATGGACATCCGCATGCCGGGCATGGACGGTCTGGAGGCCACGAGGCGCATCCTGGCCCACACGCCCGGCTGCCGGGTGCTGATCCTGACCACCTTCGACCTGGACCGGTACGTGTACACGGCGCTGTCGATCGGGGCCAGCGGCTTCCTGCTCAAGGACGTCACGCCGGAGCACCTGGCGGCGGCCGTACGGCTCGTCGGCACCGGCGACGCACTGCTTGCGCCGCAGATCACCCGCCGCCTGGTGGAGCGATACGCGGCCGACGCCGAGCGGACCGGCGCGGCCGTGCCCGCCGACCTGGCCGCTCTCACCCCGCGCGAGCGGGAGGTGCTGACCCTGATGGGCCGCGGCCTGTCCAACACCGAACTGGCCGCCGAACTGACCCTGAGCGAGGCGACGGTGAAGTCCCATGTGGCCCGCATCTTCGCCAAAGTGGGCCTGCGCGACCGGGCCCAGGCGGTGGTGCTGGCGTACGAGACGGGGCTGGTGGCGCCCCGCAGGGGCGCGGGGCCGGGCTGAAGGTGCCGCTCCGCCGCGTGGGCCGGGCCGCTCTCGCCGGCGCATGATCCCGGTCGTACTGCCGTTCGGTATCGGACAACGCTCGGGGAGTTCCGGGCGGAGTCGCGTCGCGGGCCCGACAGTGGGCAAAACAGCCATTGAGCGGGCGGGACGGAGGCGGGCGGAGGGGACGGATGCTGAGGAATCCCTCGGGGCGCACACGGCGGGACATCATGGACTGGCTCAAGGATCCGGCGGCACACTTCCCGGCACGCGGCCACGGCGACCCGGTCGAGACCGGCGTCACCGCCCGGGCCGTCGCCGCCAAACTCGGCGTGCCGCGCCGGACCGCCGCCGCCCACCTCGACTTCCTCGCCCGCCTCGGAGTGCTGCGCACCCGGCGGGTCCGCTGGCGCACGCACTACCGGCGCGACGAGATCCGTATCGCCGAGGTGGCCCGGATGTTCGAGAAGGGCTGGTGAGAGCGGCGACCGCCGGCCGCGGGACCGGCCTGCGCGCCGGCGCTGCGGCCTCGCGGGCGCCCGTGTCCGACGGGCCTCGCCCGGCGCCGGACGTCCGCCGACGGCGGCCGATTGTCCGGAAGCGGCCGGAGAGCCGGCGGTGACCTGCCAGGATGGGCCGACCGACGGCGAAGGGCACCGCAACATGGACCGGCGCACTGACCTCGTTCCCCTCCACTACGTCTCCCTGGGCGCCCGCGGCCCCGAGGACGTGGTCGCCGATCCGCACGGGCGCGTGCTGACCGGCGTGGAGGACGGCCGCATCCTGCGGGTCCACCACCTCGGCGACCCGCTCACCGCCCGGGTCGAGGTGCTGGCCGAGACCGGAGGCCGCCCGCTGGGGCTCGAACTCCTGCCGGACGGCGCCCTGTTGGTCTGTGACGCGGAACGCGGCCTGCTGCGCGTCGGCACCGGCGACGGCACCGGCGACGGCACCGTCCACGTCCTCGCGGACTCGGTGGCGGGGGAGCGGCTCCGTTTCTGCAGCAACGCCGTCGCCCTGCCCGACGGCACCGTGTACGTCACCGTCTCCAGCCGCCGCTACCCGCTCCACCGGTGGATCGGCGACATCGTCGAACACACCGGTACCGGGCGGCTGCTCCGGATACCCGCCGGCGGCGGCGCCCCCGAAGTCGTCCTGGAGGGGCTGCAGTTCGCCAACGGCCTGGCTCCGAGCGCCGACGGATCCTTCCTGGTGATCGCCGAGACCGGCGCCTGCCGTCTCACCCGCTTCCACCTCACCGGCCCCCGCGCCGGACGCACCGACCTCTTCGCCGCCGTCCCCGGCATGCCGGACAACCTCTGGCGCGAGGGTCCCGATGGCCCGATCTGGGTCGCCGTCGCGGCCCCGCGCATCCCTCCGCTGGACCTCCTGCACCGCACCCCGCCCGCCGTCCGGGCCGCCGCCGCCCGGACCGCCGTCCACGCGCCGTTCCGGCCGGGCCGCACGATCGGCGTGCTGGCCCTGGACGACGACGGCCGGACCCTGCACCACCTCACCCGCGGCCGCTCGGGCTTCCGCATGGTCACCAGCGTCTGCGTGACCGGCGGTCATCTGGTGCTCGGCAGCCTGTGGGAGCCGGGCGTCGCGGTGTGTGCCCGGCCCGCCGCCGGGTGAAGGCCGGCCGGGGCCCGGCGGTACCCTGGTGCCCGGCCTAGATCACCCGTCGGGGCAGGGCCGAACAGGAGACGCACCAGCATGACAGCCCCGGAAGCCGAGAGCATCCGTGTCCGCCCCTCGCCGCGGCGGTGGTCCCAGTGGCGTACCCAGGCGCCCGTCGTCGCGGTGGTCGCGGCCGGCGGCGCCCTCGGCGCCTGCGCCCGCTACGGGCTCACGCTCGCCTGGCCCACGCCCCCCGGCCACTTCCCCTGGGCGACGTTCTGGACCAACGTCATCGGCTGCGCGGTGATCGGCGTGTTCATGGTGGTGATCACCGAGGTGTGGGCCGCGCACCGGCTCGTACGCCCCTTCTTCGGCACCGGTGTCCTCGGCGGCTTCACCACCTTCTCCACCTATGCCGTCGACATCCGCAGGCTGGTCGACGCCGGCCGCCCCGGGACCGGGCTGGCGTACCTCGCCGCGACGCCGGCCGCGGCGCTGGCCGCGGTGTGGCTGGCCTCGGTCGCCGCCCGCCGGGTGCTGACCGGGAGGCGGCCGTGACCCGGCACGGCACGCGCGGAGCGGAACCGAAGGGTGAGAGGTCGTTGTGAACTGGCTGCTGGTCGTCGCGGGGGCCGTGGTCGGGGCACCCCTGCGCTATCTCACCGACCGCGCCGTGCAGGCCCGCCACGACTCCGTCTTCCCCTGGGGCACCTTCGTGGTGAATGTCACCGGCTCCCTGATCCTCGGGCTCCTCACCGGCGCGGTCTCCGCCGGGGCCGCGGGACCCCATCTGCAGCTCCTGCTGGGCACCGGGCTGTGCGGCGCGCTCACGACGTACTCGACCTTCTCCTACGAGACCCTCAGGCTGACCGAGGCCGGCTCCGGCCTCTACGCTGCCGTGAACGTCGTCGCGAGCCTGGCGGCGGGGCTGGCGGCGGCCTTCGCCGGGGTTTCACTCGCCGGCCTCCTGTGGGCCTAGGCGCTTGCCATACGGCCGGGCATAGTCGTTACTGTCTACACCACTGTCGACCAACTCTCCTCAGAACTGGATCCCATGAGCGCCATCTCCGTCGGTCAAGCCGTCGTCCTCGGCATCGTCGAGGGGGTGACCGAGTTCCTCCCCGTGTCCTCCACCGGCCACCTGAAGATCGCCGAGGGGCTCATGAACATCCCCGTCGACGACAAGTCCGTCGTCGGGTTCTCCGCCGTCATCCAGGTCGGCGCCATCGCCGCCGTGCTCGTGTACTTCTTCAAGGACATCAAGCGGATCGTCTCCGCATGGTTCCGCGGTCTGACCAACCGCGAGGAGCGCTACCACCACGACTACAAGTTCGCCTGGTGGGTGATCGCGGCCACCATCCCGATCGTCGTCGTGGGTCTTGCCGCCAAGCCGCTGATCGACGGCCCGCTGGCCTCGCTGTGGGTGGTCGCCGGTTCGCTGATCGCCGGCTCGGGCGTGATGTGGGCCGCCGACCAGATGGGCCGGCACAAGCGAGGTGAGGACGACACCTCCTTCAAGGACGCGATGTGGGTCGGCTGCTCCCAGATCCTCGCCCTGCTCTTCCCCGGCTTCTCCCGCTCCGGCGCCACCATGTCCACCGCGCTGATCCTGGACCTGGACCGGGTCGCCGCCACCCGGCTGTCGTTCTTCCTCGGCATCCCGGCCCTGACCGGTGCCGGCATCTACGAGCTGAAGGACGCCCTCGGCGCGGGCGTCGGCGCCGCCCCGCTGGCCGTCGGCACCATCGTGTCGTTCGTGGTCGCCTACGCCTCCATCGCCTGGCTGCTGAAGTTCGTCGCCAAGCACTCCTTCAACGCCTTCGTGATCTACCGGATCGTCATCGGCGCCGGCCTGCTCGGCCTGCTCGCCACGGGCGTGCTCAACGCCTGACCGGAACCCGCTGAACACCCACGGGGTGCGGATGCCTGCATTCGGGCGCCGCACCCCGTGAATATTTCCTTACGAACGCCTTGACAGTCCTGCCCCGCAACCCGCAGGATCGCTCCCGTGAACCTGTCAGACAGCCAGACAGGTGGTCGGACCCCTCGGCGCGTGAGCGCCATGGAAGCGGTCCTCGCCCACCTCCGCGGCGCCATCGAGCGCGGCGAGTACGCCATAGGCGACAAACTCCCCTCCGAGGCCGAGCTGTGCCGCACCCTCGAGGTGTCCCGGCCCGTGCTCCGCGAGGCGCTGCGCGCGCTGCAGACGATGGGCCTCACGGTCTCCCGGACGGGCAAGGGCACCTTCGTCGTCGCGAGCGCCGTCGAGGACCCCACCTTCGGCGACTACGCGGCCAGCGACCTCCTCGAGGTGCGCCGGCACATCGAGATCCCGGTCGCCGGGTACGCCGCCGCGCGCCGCACCCCGGAGAACCTGGACCACCTGGCCCACCTGCTCGACCGCATGGAGCGGGAGACCGACACCACGGCCTGGGTCGCGATGGACACCCTCTTCCACCTCGCCGTGGCCGAGGCCGCCCAGAACCCGGTCTTCCGCCGGGTCATCGAGGAGATCCGTGACGCACTGGCGCGTCAGTCGGCCTTCCTCAACGAGCTGGGCGGACGCCGCGAGCAGTCCAACCGCGAGCACCGGGCGATCGTCGAGGCGCTGACCGACGGTTCCGAGCACGACGCGGTCCAGGCCATGAGCCACCACCTGGACCGCGTCGAGACCACCCTCACCGACATCGTGCGTCCCCGGCGGACGGACCTCCCCACGGAAGGCGGACCCGAGGCGTGAGCGAACGGCACCTCAAGGACGGCAGGCGCCCCTCGTCCGGCCATGTCGACGCCGGAGACGCCGGCTACAGCGAGCGCCCGAAGCACCGGCACGTCAACATGATCGCCATCCGCGGCCGGATATCCCGCACGTCCACCGGCGCCGACGCGTGACCCGCGTACCGGCCGACCCCGACCCCCCGATACAGGCAGTGATGTACAGCATTTCCCCCGCCGACGCACCCCTCGTCCGCGAACCCCTGCACGCTCCCGTCGCCCACCTCGTCCGCGGCGGAGTCGTCGAGGGCCTCCACTACGGCTCCGTCGTCGTCCTCGGCGCCGACGGCCGGGTGGAGTTCCAGCTCGGCGACATCGAGGCCGCCTTCTACCCCCGGTCGGCCGTCAAGCCCCTCCAGGCCGTGGCCATGCTCCGGGCCGGGCTTCCGCTCGACGGCGCACTGCTGTCGCTGGCCGCCGCGAGCCACTCGGGGGAGGAGCGGCACCTGGCCGGGACCCGGCGCATCCTCGACCTCGCCGGCCTCACGGAGGACGACCTGCGCAACGTCCCCGACATGCCGTTCGACCCCGCCGTACGGGACGCCTGGGTCCGCGAGGGCCGGCCGCCGTCCCGGCTCGCCCAGAACTGCTCCGGCAAGCACGCGGCCATGCTGTGGACCGCGAAGCTCAACGGCTGGTCCCTGGACGACTACCTCGACCCCGGGCACCCGCTGCAGCAGGCGATCCAGGAGATCGTCGAGGACCTGACCGGCCAGCGGGTCGCCCGGGTCTCCGTGGACGGCTGCGGCGCGCCCCTCTTCTCCATCTCCCTGCACGGCCTCGCCCGCGCCCTGTCCCGCATCGCCTCCGCCGCACCGGGCACGCCCGAGGCCCAGGTCGCCGACGCGATGCGCACGCACGCCGAGATGGCCTCCGGCGCGGGGCGGGACGTCGCCGCGCTGATGCGGGCCGTGCCGGGGCTGCTCGCCAAGGACGGCTTCGAGGGCGTGCAGGTCGCAGCGCTGCCCGACGGCCGGGCCGTCGCCGTGAAGATCGCCGACGGGGCGAACCGGGCGAGGATCCCGGTCGCGGCGGCGGCACTCGCCCGCGCGGGCGTCGACCCCCGGCTGCTGACCGAGTTCGCGGGAGAGCCGCTGCTCGGGGGCGGGGAGCCGGTGGGGTGCGTGCGTGCGGTGCGCGCGCTGGACCCCGTTCCGCTTCCCGCCTGCGCGTAGCGGCCGTCCGGACCGGCCGTCCGGACCCGCGGGTCCTTCGCGGCCGATCACGCCCACGCGGCGGCAGCCGCACATCCGTACCGTCCCGCCCCCCTCACGGGGCGTCGTCACCTCCGTACCTCGGAAAGAGGACCGTCTCCCCATGACCGCCGCCCTCACCCGCAGCGAACACGATCTGCTCGGCGACCGGGATGTGCCCGTCGACGCGTACTGGGGTGTCCACACCCTGCGCGCCACGGAGAACTTCTCCATCACCGGCACCCCGATCTCCGCCTACCCGCACCTGATCGACGCCCTGGCCGCCGTCAAGGAGGCCGCCGCCCTCACCAACGAGGAACTCGGCCTGCTGGCGCCCGAGAAGGCACGCGCGATCGTCGCCGCCTGCCAGGAGATCCGGGCCGGCAAGCTGCACGACCAGTTCGTCGTCGACGTCATCCAGGGCGGCGCGGGCACGTCCACCAACATGAACGCCAACGAGGTCGTGGCGAACCGCGCGCTGGAACTCCTCGGGCACGCCAAGGGCGAGTACGCGCGTCTGCACCCCAACGAGGACGTCAACCTGGGGCAGTCGACCAACGACGTCTACCCGACCGCCGTCAAGGTGGCGACGGTGTTCGCGGTCCGTGGCCTGCTCAAGGCGATGGCCGTCCTGCAGGACGCGTTCGCCCGCAAGGCCGTCGAGTTCCGAGCCGTGCTCAAGATGGGCCGCACACAGCTGCAGGACGCGGTGCCGATGACGCTCGGCCAGGAGTTCTCCGCCTTCGCCGTCATGATCGAGGAGGACCGCAGCCGGCTCGCCGAGGCCGTCGAGCTGATCCATGAGATCAACCTGGGTGCCACGGCCATCGGTACGGGCCTCAACGCTCCCGCCGGCTACGCCGAGGCCGCCCGCCGGCACCTGTCCGAGATCACCGGGCTGCCGCTGGTCACCGCCGCCAACCTGGTGGAGGCCACCCAGGACTGCGGCGCCTTCGTCCAGATGTCCGGCGTGCTCAAGCGGATCGCGGTCAAGCTCTCCAAGAGCTGCAACGACCTGCGTCTGCTGTCCTCCGGTCCGCGCGCGGGCCTCGGCGAGATCAACCTGCCGCCGGTGCAGGCCGGTTCGTCCATCATGCCCGGCAAGGTCAACCCGGTGATCCCCGAGGTGGTCAACCAGGTCGCCTTCGAGGTGATCGGCAACGACGTCGCCATCACCATGGCCGCCGAGGCCGGACAGCTCCAGCTCAACGCCTTCGAGCCGGTCATCCTGCACTCCCTGTCGGAGTCGGTCACGCACCTGCGGAACGCCTGCCTCACCCTGGCCGAGCGCTGCGTGTCGGGCATCACCGCCAACACCGAGCGGCTGCGCGCCACCGTCGAGAACTCCATCGGCCTGGTCACCGCGCTCAACCCGCACATCGGCTACACGGCCGCCACCGACATCGCCAAGGAGGCCCTCGCCACGGGCCGGGGAGTGGCCGAACTGGTCCTGGAGAAGGGCCTGTTGCCGGCCGACCGGCTGGCCGGCCTGCTGCGTCCCGAGGTCGTCGCGGGCAGCGGGGCACCCCTCGCCTGACCTGTGGCGACACGGCCACGATTACGCTCCGGGACCGGCCGGAGGGAGAATGGTGATCATGACAACGACGTCGTCCCTGACCTTCCTGCCGATCCTGGAGCGCATCGCCGAGGAGATGGGCCGCACGCCCGGCCGCGGCCGGCCCGCCGACTACATCCCGGCCCTCGCCGCCCGCGATCCCCGCAGCTTCGGCATGGCCGTCGCGGAGCTGGACGGCACGGTGTACGGGGTGGGGGAGTGGCGGCAGCCGTTCTCGACGCAGTCGATCACCAAGGTCTTCACGCTCGCCCTGGACCTGGCCCGCGAGGGCGACGAGCTCTGGGAACACGTGGGGCGCGAGCCGTCCGGAAACCCGTTCAACTCCCTGGTGCAGCTGGAGTACGAGAACGGCATCCCGCGCAACCCCTTCATCAACGCGGGCGCCCTCGTCGTCACCGACCGCCTCCAGACCCGTACCTCGGACGCGGCCGGAGAGCTGCTGGCGTTCCTGCGCGCCGAGAGCGGCAACCCCGCGCTGGACTTCGACAAGGAGGTCGCCGCCTCCGAGACCGCGCACGGCGACCGCAACGCCGCGCTCGCCCACTTCATGGCGTCCTACGGCAACATCGACAACGACATCCCGGTCCTGCTCGACCAGTACTTCCGCCAGTGCTCCATCGCCGCCTCCTGCGCCGACCTCGCCCTCGCCACCGGCTTCCTCGCCCGGCACGGCATCCGCGCCGACGGCTCCCGGCTGCTCACCCGCAGCCAGGCCAAGCAGGTCAACGCGGTCATGCTGACCTGCGGGACGTACGACGCGGCCGGGGACTTCGCCTACCGGGTGGGCCTGCCCGGCAAGAGCGGGGTCGGCGGCGGGATCATCGCGGTCGTACCGGGCCGGTGCACGCTGTGCGTGTGGAGCCCGGGGCTGGACGAACGGGGGAACTCGGTGGCGGGCGTGGCGGCGCTGGACCGCTTCACGACCCTCACCGGGCTTTCGGTGTTCTGAGGCCCGGCCGGAACACACCACGCGCCGGTCACACGTCGGCCCTCGTCCGGCAGGGCTGCCGTCGCCTTCCGGCCACCCGGCGTTGACACGCTGACCCAGTGTTGGCCATGGCTTTCCCCGTCGATCTCCGCCGCTGCCAGGTACTGGGACTGGCCGGCACCGCCTTCCTCGCGCTGGGCGGGGAGACGGCCGGTGCCCTGCCCGTCCAGTACCTGCTGGCCCCCGCCTCGGCGCGGGCGGCGCTCGGTCTGGTCGGGGTGTACTTCGGCGTCGTGCTGCTGATAGCGGCCTGGGTGCTGCTCGGGCGCCTGGTGCGCGGACCGCGGCCCCCCACCCCGCGCGCCCTGCTGCTCGTGCTGGCGGTCTGGGCCGCCCCGCTGCTGCTCGCACCGCCGCTGTTCAGCCGGGACGTGTACAGCTATCTCGCGCAGGGCGCCATGGTCGACGCCCACATGGACGTGTACGGCCACGGGCCCGCCCAGCTCGGCGGACCGCTCGCCGACGAGGTCGCCCCGATGTGGCAGCACACCGGCGCCCCGTACGGCCCCGCCTTCCTGGCCCTGGCCTCCGTGCTGTCCGGCCTGACCCGTGGCGAGCTGCCCGCGGGCCTGATCGGCATGCGCCTGCTCGCGCTGCTGGGCGTGGCCCTGATGGCGGTGGCGCTGCCCCGCCTGGCCCGGCACAGCGGTGCCGACCCGGCCGCCGCGCTGTGGCTCGGCGCCCTCAACCCGCTGGTCCTGCTGCACCTGGTGGCGGGGGCGCACAACGACGCCCTCATGCTCGGCCTGCTCGGGCTCGGCCTGGTCGCCGCCCGCGGCCGGTGGGCCGCTCTCGGCGCCGTCCTCGTCACGCTCGCCGCGCTGGTCAAGGCCCCGGCGGCGCTCGGCCTGCCCGCGGTGGTGATCCTCCAGGTCCACGCCGGGCGCCGCCCGCTGCCGGCGGCCCTGACGACGGCCGCCGTCTCCGCCGTGACCACGGTGGCCGCCACCGCCGTGGCCGGCACCGGTTACGGCTGGATCGGCGCCCTGGCCACCCCGGTCTCCCCGCACAACTGGGCCCTGACCAGCCTGCTCGGCCGCGCCACGGCCGCCCTGCTGGAGCACCTCGGCAGCGGCCTGGCCTCGTTCGCCGTACCGGCCTGGCACCTGTTCGGCCTCGCGGCTACGGCGGTCGCCGTGCTGCTGATCTGGGTCCGGCTGCGCCCCCGGCCGGAGTACGCGCTCGGGCTGAGCCTGCTGGCCGTCGCCGTGTTCGGGCCGGCGCTGCGCCCCTGGTACGTGCTGTGGGGCCTGTTCCTCATCGCCGCCGCCGCGCCCGACACCTCGATACGGCACCGGGTGGCGGCCCTCGCGGGCGTGCTGGCCCTGGCCGTGCTGCCCAGCGGCGGCCCCGCCGACCCCGCGCAGCTGGTGCTCGCGGTCTCCGGCGGGGTGCTCGGCGTGGTCGTGCTGTGGCAGGCGCACCAGGCGTCCCTGGCTCCGGCGGCGGGACGCACGGCATGATCCGGCTCCCGCGCCCCCGCACCGACCGGGGCCGCCTGCTGCTCGTGCTGGCGCTCGCCGCCGCGGTGACCGTGTTCACGGCGACCGTGCCGCTGCTGCGCGGCTTCTTCGACCTGCGTGTCTACTACGGCACCGTGCACACCTGGGCGCACCACGGCGGCCGGATCTACGACTACCGGGTGCCGGGCACGTCGTACGGCTTCACCTATCCGCCGTTCGCCGCGGTCGCCATGCTGCCGCTGGCCCTGCTCGGCCGGACCACGGCGATCGTGGCCTCCCTGCTGGTGAACACGGCCGCGCTGGCGATCGTCCTGCGGATCCTGGCCGGAGCCGGGCGGCGGCACGGCTGGTACCGCTGGGCGCTGTGCCTGTGCCTGCTCGCGCTGTTCGAGCCGCTGCGGGACACCTTCAGCTTCGGCCAGGTCAACCTGGTGCTGCTCGCCCTCGTGCTGGTCGACCTCCGGCTGCTCGCGAGCGGCCGGGGCCGCTGGGCCGGGGCCGGGATCGGACTCGCCGCCGCCGTGAAGCTGACGCCCGCCCTGTTCATCGGCCTGCTGCTGCTCGCCGGGCGCCGTCGCGCGGCCGGCGTCGCCACGGCCGTCGCCGTCGCGGCGACCGCGCTCGCCGCCTGGGCGGACCCCGGGGCGTCCCGCTTCTACTGGACCGAGGCGCTGTGGGACACCGGCCGGGTCGGCCGCATCGGCTATGTGTCGAACCAGTCGCTGCAGGGCGTCCTGGCCCGTCTCGGCGAGGCGGGCCGCCCGCTGTGGGCGACGCTGGTGCTGCTGACCCTGTGCGTCTGGGCGTGGCGCACCCGCCGTGCGGTGGCGGGCGGCGACTGGACGGCGGCCTTCGCGCTCACCGGTGCCGCGGCCTGCCTGGTCAGCCCGATCACCTGGGTGCACCACCTGGTGTGGCTGCTGCCGTCCTTCGCCGTGCTGCTGCGCGCGGGGCACCCGCGGATCGCGGGGGCCCTGTACGCGGTGCTGTGCACCAGCGTCGTGTGGCTGTGGTTCGACGACGCCTCCGGCGTGGGCGGCTTCCTCGGCAGCAACGCCTACACGTGGATCACCCTGGGGCTGCTGCTCGGCCTGCCGGTGGGTCAGCCGCGCGGGTTCCGGCCGCCCTTGGCCCGCAGGGCCAGCGCCACGGCGCCCGCGCCGAGCCCGGAGAGCCCCGCGACGAGGGCGGTGCCGGACCATTCCGAGTCGTCGCCGGTGGTGCTGGAGGCGGCGGCCGCCGCCACCGGGACGGCCGACGGCGCCGGCTTGGCCAGCCCGTCCAGCGAGCCGACCGGGTCCACCCGCCCGGCCGCCGCGAAGCCCCAGTCGAGCAGCCGCCGGGCCTCCTCGTACACGGCCAGTCCGCCGCCCTCCTGAGGGTTCATCACGGTGACCACGAGCGTGCGCCCGCCCCGGCGGGCGGCGGCGACGAGGGTGTTGCCCGCGTTGCTGGTGTAGCCGTTCTTGATGCCGATCAGCCCGGGGTACGGCGCCACCCCGTCCTCCCCGGACAACAGCCGGTTGGTGTTCTCGATCGCGTACGACGCCCCGTCACCGGGGAACTGTGCCTCGACGGTGGAGCAGTACCGGGCAAAGTCGGGGTTGCGCAGCCCGGCCCGGCCGAACACCGCCAGGTCGAAGGCCGAGGAGACCTGGCCGGGGGCGTCGTAGCCGTCGGGGGAGACGACATGGGTGTCCAGGGCGCCGAGGTCGCGGGCCCTGTCCTGCATGCGCCGGGCGGTGGTCTGCCAGCCGCCGTTGAGCGAGGCGAGGACGTGCACGGCGTCGTTCCCGGAGTTCAGGAAGACTCCGCGCCACAGGTCGGCCACCTGGTAGGAGTGCCCCTCCTCGACGCCGACGAGGCTGCTGCCCTCGCCCACGTCCGCCAGCTCCTCGTAGCGCACGGTGTGCTGCATGCCGCTGGGCAGCTTCGGCAGCACGGTGAGGGCGAACAGGGTCTTCAGGGTGCTCGCGGGCGGCAGCTGGCGGTGCGCGTGGTTCGCGGCCAGCACCTCGCCGCTGTCGGCGTCGGCGACCAGCCAGGACAGCGCCGAGACCTCCGGCACCTCGGGCACGCCCCGGTGCGGCCTGACCTGGGGGCCGGACCGGTAGAGAAGCGACGGCCCGGGCACCGCTGCCCGGGGCCCCGGCGGTGCGGGCTCCCCGGCGCGGGACGCGGCGGCGGCAGCCGGGGTGAGCACCAGCACACCCGCCACGCACAGGGAGCAGACCGACACAGCCGCCCGATAAGAGAATCCGGTGATCATATGATCAACGTACGAACGTGACGGCTGTTCGCCACGCCGCCCGGGCCGTTCGGGTACCGGGGCAACCCGGATGCCGCAGCCGGGTCAGCCGCCGGGCAGGGTGGGCCGCACCTGCCGCAGGAACGCGGCGTTGTCCGGGGTGGCGCGCATCCGCTCCAGCAGGGTCTCCAGACCGGCCGGTCCGCCCTCCCGGGCCCGCAGGGCGCGCCGCAGACCGGTGACGGCCGACAACTCGGCCGGGGACAGCAGCAGTTCCTCGCGCCGGGTGCCGCTGGCGTCGAGATCCACGGCGGGGAACAGCCGGCGGGCGGCCGCCTCCCGGTCCAGGCGCAGCTCCATGTTGCCCGTGCTCTTCAGCTCCTCGAAGTAGTAGCCGTCGGCACGGGAGCCGGTGTCCACCAGCGCGGTGGCGAGGATGGTGAGCGAGCCGCCCTCCTCGGCCCGGCGGGCGGCGCCGAAGAACCGCTTGGGGCCGAGCAGCGCGCCCGCGTCGACCCCGCCGCTCAGGGTGCGGCCGCCGGCGGCGGAGGCGTTGTTGTGGGCCCGGCACAGCCGGGTCAGCGAGTCCAGCAGGATCACGACGTCCGTACCGGCCTCGACCAGGCGCTTCGCCCGCTCGACGACGAGTTCGGCGAGGGCGATGTGCTCCTTGGCCGACCGGTCGAAGGTGGAGGCGTACACCTCGCCGCGCACCGAGCGGCGCATCTCGGTGACCTCCTCGGGCCGCTCGTCCAGCAGCAGGACCATCAGCCGGCACTCGGGGTGGTTTCCGGCCACGGCGGCGGCCAGCTGCTGGAGGAGCACCGTCTTGCCGCTCTTCGGCGGCGCCACGAGGAGACCGCGCTGGCCCTTGCCGACCGGCGCGAACAGATCGGTGACGCGCCCGGCCGGTCCGGACGCGGGATGCTCCAGACGCAGCCGCTCGTGCGGGTGGAGCGGGGTGAGGTCACGGAAGTGGCGGCGGGAGCGCAGCTCCGCCGGGGCACGCCCGTCGACGCGCGCGACCTCGGTCAGGGCGCGCTGGGCACCCCGGAGGCCCTCGACGAGGTCGCCCTTGCGCAGTCCGTGGCGCCGGATCAGGGCCGCGGGGACCTGCGGGTCACCGGGGGAGGGGAGGAGACCCGGGCCGCGCAGGTGCCCCTTCCCGTGCGCGTCGATGTCGAGGACACCGGTGACGAGCCGGGCGGCGGGGTCCTGCTGGACCACGGGAGGGTGTTCGAGTGTGGTGGTCATGGTGGGGGGGTCCTTTCACGGACGGGGCGAAGCGGGAGGGAAGGGGGGAGAAGCCGCGGGAGGGAGGCGTGCACACGGCCTCCGGGCGGCGGGAACGACACCCCGGATACGGCACGGAAGGCCTGGTCACGAGGTGGTGCTGAGCTGAAGCCCGGGCCGGTCGGAACCTCGGCCGAGGGGCTGGATGAAGAGAGAAGCGGTGCCGGTGCCCGTACGAGGGGGCGCCGCAAGCGCTGTTCGGCACTATACCGGTGCTTCCGATCCCGTCAACACGGAATCGTCGGCCTGTGTTCCCGCCGCCGACGGCGACTCCGACGGCGACTCCGACGGCGACTCCGTCACCGAGCCCTCGGGACCGAGCCGCCTGCCGGGGTCGCGGAATCGCACCAGACGTCCCCAGGCAGTAACGATCCCGGACGTCCAGGGACTTGACCGTCAACCGTGGACTATGTTCAGGACATGTCCACGCCACCGCAGCCCCCGCAGCCGGCCGACCAGCCGACTCCGCAGCCCGCTCCGCAGCCGGCCGTCCCGCCGCAGCCGACGGCCTACCCGTACCCGAACCCGCAGTCCCCGCCGCCGGGCGGCTTCTACGCCCAGCCCACACTGGTCGGCCAGCCGGCGGCCCAGCCCGCGGCCGGACAGCCGGGACAGGCGGGCCAGTTCGGGCAGCAGGGCGGACCGCAGCCGGGGAACCCCTACGTGCAGGCACCCCAGTACGGCCCGGCGGTGCCCGTCGCCGCGCCGGGCGGTGGCGGCGGGGCCGGGAAGGCGGTGCTGTGGGCGGCGGTCGGCGCGGTCGTCGCCTCCGCCGCCTGGGCGGCCGGCGTCTTCCTCGTCGGCGGCACGTCGGACAGCGCGGACCTGCGCGGCTACGCGGCGCCCGCCAACATGTGCTCCGGCGCCGACTACTCCTCCTTCAAGGCCGAGTATCCCGCGGACGACTCCACGCCCACCAAGAACTCCCTCAAGGACAAGGCGCTGGACGAGAGTTACTGCAGCCTGGGCCTGAAGAAGACCGGCTCCTCGTACGCCGACGCGTATCTGACCATGCAACTGGACCTGCACAAGAAGTCCGACCCGGGACCCGAGTTCACCGCCACCTGGAAGAACTACGGCGACAGCCATACCGGTTACGACGTCTCGCCGGTCAGCGGCATCGGTGACGAGGCCTACCTCGTCAGTCAGGACACCACCAGCGGCTCGTCCAGCAGCGGTTCCCGCTACGCCACGCTCGCCGTCCGCGACGGCTGGGTGACGTACACGATGAGCTACAGCGTCTACCTGTCCTCCTACGACGAGGACAAGAGCCCGCCCGCGCTGAGCGATGTGGACGAGTGGCTGAAGAAGGACGCCAAGGCGACGCTGGGGCAGTTGCGGGGCTGAGCGCGGGCCGGGGGGCACGGGCTCACGCCGACCGCGCCTCCGCCTCCTTCGCGATCTGCTCGAACCGGGCGCCCATGGCCTCGGCCAGGGCGTGGGCGCCCGACAGTGGACGGACCATGACCATGAAGTCGTCGATGAGGCCGTCCTCGTTCACACGCAGGAAGTCGCAGCCGGTCAGCTCGCGGTCGCCCACCCGGGCCGTGAAGACCAGCGCGTGCTCCTTCCCGGCCGGGTCGCCGATCTCCCGGACGTAGCGGAAGTCCTCGAACACCTCGGCGACCGCGCGCAGGATCGCCGCGGTGATCGCCTTGCCCGGATACGGCTTGAAGACGACCGGGCTGGTGAAGACCACGTCCTCGGCCAGCAGCGCCTCGGCCGCAGCCATGTCCCCGGCCTCGACCGCCTCGCGGAACGCGCGCATCGGATCACCCCGCATAGTCAATTAATTGAATAGGTGCGGGTGAGAGTAGTCAACGACTGCTAGCGTGTCCACATGTCGCTCAAGTACGCCGTCCTGGCCGCCCTGCTGGAGGGCGAGGCCTCGGGCTACGAGCTGTCGAAGGGGTTCGACGTCTCGCTCGCGAACTTCTGGCCCGCCACCCCGCAGCAGCTCTACCGGGAGCTGGAGCGCCTGGCGCAGGACGGGCTGGTCCGGGCCCGGACGGTGCGGCAGGAGCGGCGCCCGAACAAGCGGATGTTCACGCTCACCGAGGCCGGCCGGGCCGAGCTGGGCGCGTTCGCCGCCGAGCCGCCGAAGCGGCCGACCGCGATCCGGGACGAGCTCCTCATCAAGGTCCAGGCGATGGACGGCGGCGACCCGGAGACCACCCGGGCGCTGATCGAGGAGCGCAGGGGCTGGGCGCGCGGCAAGCTCGACCGCTACCACCGCCTGCGCGACCGGCTCCTCGACGGCCGCACCGAGGACGAGTACCTGCGCACCGCCGACCGCGTCGGCCCGTACCTCACCCTCCTGGCCGGGATCGCCTTCGAGGAGGAGAACCTGCGCTGGTGCGAACGGGTCCTCACGGTGCTGGCCGAGCGCGTGGCCCTGGGCTGACGGCATGTTCGGTCCCGGTGGTCCCAGCGTGCGTGAGCTCGCCGTGCAGGCGCTGTCGTCCGTCGAGCGCGGTTACGACCTGCTCGCCCCCAAGTTCGACCGCACCCCGTTCCGCACGTCCGACGCGGTGCTGGAGGCCGTGGCCGACGCGCTCGCCCCGCTCGGTCCCTTCGAGGACGGTCTGGACCTGTGCTGCGGCACCGGCGCCGGGGTGGAGACGCTGGCGGGACTGTGCCGCAACAGCGTCACCGGGGTCGACTTCAGCGCGGGCATGCTCGACGTCGCCCGGCGCCGGCTCCGCCCGGCCGGCGGGCCCGAGGCCGTCTGGGTACGCGGCGACGCCCGGGCCCTGCCGTTCGGGGCCGCCTTCGATCTGGTGGTCTCCTTCGGGGCGTTCGGTCACTTCCTGCCCCGGGAGCTTCCCGGACTCTTCACCCAGGTCCACTCGGTCCTGCGGCCCGGGGGCCGTTTCGCCTTCCCGGTGCTCGCGCCGCCCCGCCCGACGCAGTCCGCCTTCTGGGCGCTGCTCGGCTTCGACGCGGTGATGCGGGTGCGCAACGCGCTGTGGCGTCCGCCGTTCGTGATGTACTACCGGGCCTTCCGGCTGGCCGAGGTCACCCGGGAGTTGAGGCGCGCGGGCTTCACGGTCGAACTGTCCGCGCTGCCCGGGTTCGGCAGGCGCGACGACGGCAGCCCCCGGGCCCGGCTGGTGGTCGCCCGGCGGCTCACCCCGCCGACGGCAGCGTGAACTCGTAGACCAGCGCGTCCCGTTCGGCGTCCACCAGCAGATCGGTGATCTCCAGCGGGCGGGCGTACTGGTCGTGCACCCGCCGGGTCACACGGACCGAGGGGGCGTCGCCGACCTGGGTGATGGCGTCCCGGTGGTGCAGGGTCAGACCGGCCTTGCGCATCCAGTCGTAGGCCCGCCACAGCTGGGCGGGGGTGGCCCCGTCGGCCCGGTCGCGGTACCGGGCCAGCTCCGCGACCTCGTTCAGCGCCACCGCCGAGAACGAGGTCACCGCCGTCCGCAGGGACCGGCCGTCCGGCGAGGCCGACCGGTAGCGGTGCATGAGCGTCGGCCGGTGCGGGGCGAGGCCCAGTGCCCGTGCGTGCTCCGGCGGCGGCGCCTCCCAGGTCACCGTCGCCCGGTCCAGCGTGCCCGGGTCCACCGAGCGGACGCCCACCGGGAAGGCCAGCGATCCCGGCGTCTCGACCGGCCGGCCGGGCAGTGTCGCATGGCTGCCGCGCCGGTCGGTGGCGACCAGACCGCCCCGGCGCAGCACCTCCAGCGCCTGCCGGACGGTCTCCCGGCTGACCCCGAAGTACGCGGCCAGATGCCGTTCACCCGGCAGCCGTTCACCCGGCGGAATGGTGCCGGCGCGCAATTCGTCGAGCAGCAGGGCCGCGACCCGCCCGTACAGGGGCCGGTCGTCGCTCTGCGGGGGTTCGTGCGGGGGTTCGTGCGGGGTGGTGCGGGCCATGCCGCGCCCTCCTGTTGGTCACGAGACGTAGCCGTGCGGGCTCATTGCGCGACCACACTTAGCATTGGTCTAAACCACAAGGGAAGAGCGGCCCACCCGTTTCGGCCGAAACGCACCCGCGTGCTCAGGGTGCCGTGCCGCGGGGCGAAGGTGCCGGCGAGAGGGTCACAGGGCGCTGTAGAGCGCGTCGATCAGCGCCATCTTCCGGGGATCGTCGGCGATGCGCGGCCCCATCCGGTTCATCACGTAGCCCAGCGACACCCCCGCCTCCGGGTCGGCCAGCCCGCACGAACCGCCGAACCCGTCATGACCGAAAGCCCGCGGGTTCGGGCCGTACGACCCCCGCGGGCCGCTCAGCCACAGACCGAGCCCGACCTCGGTCTCGCCCTCGAGCCCCGCGCCCAGCACCAGGTCACGGCAGGGCCCCTGCCCCTCGCGCACCCGCTCCGCCGCCTGCGGGGAGAGGATCCGCCGGCCGCCGTGGGAACCGCGCCCGGCGAAGACGCCGTAGAGGGCCGCGACCGCCCGGGCGGTGCCGTGCCCGTTCGCCGCGGGGATCTCCGCGGACCGCCACTCCGGGGTGTTCGCCTCGGCCGCACCGACCGGGGGATTGGCCAGCGCCGCCAGCGCGGCCGGTGTCAACTGGCTGAAAGCAGAGGCCCGTTCGCTGCTCGGCACCGCCGGCGGATGCACCAGCTCGGCGGCCCGCCCGGCCTCCGTCGCGGGCAGGCCGACGGTGAAGTCGATCCCGAGCGGTCCGGTCACCTCACGCTCCAGGAAGGCGCCGGGCCGCAGGCCCGAGACGCGCCGCACGACCTCGCCCACCAGGAAGCCGTACGTCAGCGCGTGGTACCCGGACCGGGTGCCCGGCTCCCACCAGGGCTCCATGGCCGCGAGGCGCGCGGTGGTCAGCTCCCAGTCGTACAGCGCGTCCAGCGAGTGCGGCTCGCGCAGGCCGGACAGCCCGGCCCGGTGCGACAGCAGATGGCGCACGAGCACCTTCTCCTTGCCCGCCGCCGCGAACTCCGGCCAGTACCGGGCCACCGGTGCGTCGAGGTCGAGCAGGCCGCGGTCGGCGAGCAGATGCGCGCACAGCGCCACCGGGCCCTTGGTGGTCGACCAGACGTTCACCAGCGTGCTCCGCTCCCAGGGGCGGGTGCGGGCCGCGTCCGCCCACCCGCCCCACAGGTCCACCACCGTGACACCGTCGACGGTGACCGCCACCGCGGCGCCGAGCTCGCCCCGCGTCCGGACGTTCTCCTCGAACGCCTCCCGCACCGCCGCGAAGCGCGCGTCGCACCGGCCGTGGATCCGGGGCCGCTCGGTCTGCGATGGGTCCTGCACGGACATGGGGCCTCCCTCGTCGCCGGGAAACCCGGGACGCGACGCCGCGGCCCGGGCACCCCGAACGTACCGACTGGTCGGACTGGAGGGAAGGGCCGGTGCCCGCTCGGGCGCGGTCAGGCGTACGAGTCCAGCCAGCGCACCTTCCGCGCCTCGTGGAAGGGGCCGCCGCCCTCGTGGTCGTTGAAGTCGTACACCTCGATGGCCTTGTCGTCGTGCGCCCAGGCGTTGAACGCCGCGTACACCGTCGACGGCGGGCAGGTCTGGTCCTCCAGAGCCGCCGAGAACAGGGCCGGGGCCCGGCCGCGCGCGGCGAAGTGGACAGCGTCGAAGTAGGACAGCGTGCGCCGCACCTCCGCCGCGCGGCCCCGGTGCGTCTTGAGGAACAGGCCTATCTCACGGTAGGGGTGACGGTCCGTCAGCGTCGTCGCGCGCGGGAAGTCGCACAGGAACGGCACGTCCGGGGCGACCGCGACCAGGTCCGGGACCAGACCGCCGACGGCGAGGGTGATGCCACCGCCCTGGCTCGCGCCGAGGACCACCGTGCGCGTCGCGTCGGTCAGCGGGTGCGAGCGGGCCGCCTCGACCGCGCGCACGGCGTCCGTGTACACGCGGCGGTAGTAGTAGTTCTCGGGCGCGTCGATGCCCCGCGTCATGAATCCGGGGTACGCGGGCGCCGCGCCCACCGGGTCCGCCGTGCCGCCGCCGGCGCCCCAGGCGCTGCCCTGTCCGCGGGTGTCCATCGTGAAGTGCGCCCGGCCGGTGGAGGACCACAGCAGGTTCTCGTGGGGGAGTCCGCGCCCGCCGCCGTACCCGATGAACTCCACGACCAGCGGGAGCGGTTCGGTGGCGCCGGCGGGCAGCCGCAGCCAGCCCTTGACGGGGTGGCCGCCGAACCCGGCGAACGTCACGTCGTACACCTCGACCGTGGACAGCCCGGTCTCCACCGGCTCGAACCGGGCGTCCAGACCGTGCTCGCGCGCCTGCTGCAGGGTCTTGTCCCAGAAGGCGTCGAAGTCCTCGGGCTCGGTGGATTCGCTGCGGTGGGCGCGGAGTTCATCGAGAGGAAGGTCGAACAGGGCCATCTGCGACCGCCTTGGTGGAGGGAGACTGCGTCCGCTCACCGTACGTGGGCGATCGCGGGCCTGACCAGGGTCCTGGTAAGCGCTTGCTCCCCGGTGCGTGCCACAGTGCGTGGTCCCGGTGCGTGCCCACAGTGCCTGCCCGCCGTGCGGCGGACCCCTCACCGCCGCCGGACGATCGGCCCACCGAGGGACCGACCGGCGTCACCCGGCGGCCGGCCACCCCGCGATCACGCGCGCGGCTGGGTCCACCTCGGCCCCGTCCGGGCCCACTCCCGCTCCCACTCGGCCAGCCGGTGGCGCAGGGCGATGCGGCGTTCGATCGCGTGCCCCAGGAGGACGACGGCCGCCGCGCCGCCCACCGCGCTCAGGCCGACGGTGATCGCGTGCTGCCAGACGGCCGCGCCGTCCGGCGGCGGCAGGACGTTGCGGCCCCGGGAGTCGAACCACACCGGGACCGTGTCACCGGTGTGCGTCCCCGACGGCACCCGGGCCCACGCGGTCCGCTGCCCCTTGCCCGGCTCGGTCCAGCGGACCTGGGCGCGGTAGGGGTGCTCGCGGTCGCCCTTCATCGCGGTCAGCCGCTCCGGCGGGTCGCCGACGACCAGGGCCCGCACCTGGTGGCGGGTGGCCCGCTCCGTCGCCGCCAGCGCGCGGGCCTGGTCATGGGCGTGCAGCCCGGCGGCCACTCCGGCCAGGGGGACGACGACACACAGCAGGACGGCCACGACCAGCACCGTCCATGCCTCCACCACGTCCGACCGGCGCCGCAGCGGATTGCGCCGCCAGCGCCAGCCACGCACCCGGGTACGCATGTCCACCTCCTCGCCGCCGCCGGAGCCGGAGAGCCGGACGAGCCGGAGCACCGGCCCGTCACCCCCGCCGCCGCTCACGCACACGAGCGTCCACATCCGTCTCGTACCCCGTACGGCGTCCCTCGCTCACGCTGTTGCCCGCGAGTTCAGGCCCTTCTGAAGCGCGGAACGCGCCATGCGCCCCACGATCGCGCGGTCGGCCCCGCCGCGCGACCCGAGCGCGGGAAGCTCAGCCGAAGCGCTCGATGCGGATCCGGTCCACCGGCTGGCCCGCCGCGACCAGCAGCCGGGAGGCGTGCTCGGCGAACCCGTTGGACCCGCACACATAGGCCTCCCACCCACCGGATGGCTGCTCGGCCAGGAGCGGCGCCACATGTGCGGCCGCCATACGTCCCACCGGCGTCCCGGCGGGGGCGCTGCGGGTGAACACGGGCGCCGTCTCTGCGCCCAGCTCCCCCGCGTAGAACAGCTCCTCGGGGCTGCGCGCGGACACCAGCATGCGCAGCGGCACGCTCAGGCGGCGCGCCCGGTGGTGCCGCACCATGGACATCAGCGGTACGACGCCGGAGCCGGCGCCGAGCAGCAGGGCGGGCCGGTCGCCGGGCCAGGCGAAGAACCCGCTCAGCGGGCCGCGCACCTGCACCGTGTCACCGGGGCGCGCGACCGTGTGGAACCAGCCCGAGACCTCGCCGTCCGGAACGTGGTCCAAGGTCAGCTCGATGTGCCCCGAGTCGTCCGGCGCCGAGGCGATCGAGTAGTGGCGCTGCGCGGTGTACCCGTCCGGCGCGGTCAGCCGCAGCATCAGATGCTGGCCGGGCAGATGCCCCGCCCAGTGCGGCACCGCGAGCCGGAACGTGGCCGCGTGCGGTGTCTCGCGCCGGATCTCCGTCAGCGTGGCGGTCTGCCACTCCGTGGCCACCTGGCCGCTCACGGCGATGCGGCCCGGCACCGCGAAACGCGCCGCGGAGGCGGTCGTCTGCGTCGTCACCGTCTCAGTCACCGGAGTACCGCTGCTCCTCCCACGGGTTGCCGCGCGCGTGGTAGCCGTTGTGCTCCCAGAAGCCCTGCTCGTCGTGGTCGAGGAGGGTGATGCCCGCGATCCACTTGGCGCTCTTCCAGAAGTACAGATGGGGCACCAGCAGCCGCGCCGGACCGCCGTGTTCGGGCGGCAGCGGCTCCCCGTCGCACTCCCAGGCGATCCAGGCCCGCCCGCCGGTGAGGTCGGCGAGCGGCAGGTTCGTGGTGTAGCCGGTGTGGGAGCGGGCCAGCGCATGGGTGGCCGACCCATGGGGCCGGACCACATCGAGGAACGCGTCCAGCGAGACGCCGCCGAACCGCACGCCGAACTTCGACCAGCCGGTCACGCAGTGGATGTCGCCGGCGTACGCCGAGGCCGGCAGCGCGTGTGCCGCGGCCCAGTCCCAGGTGTGCGGCCGCTCGGCCAGGCCGTCGATGCGGAAGGACCAGTCGGTGGCCGCGAGGTCGGGGGTGACCTCGGCGGACAGGACGGGCCAGTCGTCGCCCGCGTCGTACTGCCCCGGCAGCAGTCCGGGGTGGTGGACGCGCGGGCGGCCCGTGAAGCCTCGCGTGACGTTCATGCTTCAACCGTACGCTGTCGTTCCGGATGCTCCGTCCCAGGTCGCCGGGCGGATTGTTGCGGCCGTACGAAGTCTTCCCGGGGCCGGGAATACCGGCTCGCCGCCGCTCCTTGGCGATCGGTGCCGGCGGTGGTGCGCCGGCACCCGTACGAAAGGAGTGTGGAACGAGGATGCCCAAGGCGTACAACTCCAGGACCGTGACCGAGGTGACGGGGTGAGCCGCCCGACCCTTCCGGGCGGCCCCGGCAGCGGTGCCGCAGACACCCCGCACCTCCTCGACAACCCCGCCCTCGCCTCGCTGACCGGCCCGCACGCCCGCTTCGCCGAGCGGCGCGGCCGGGTGCTGCGCTACCCCGTCGACGTCTCCCCGTGGCTCGCGCTGCCCGACGAGCCGGACGCGCGGGACTGGGACGACCTCGCGGCGCTGGCCGGCCCCGGCGCCGAGGTGCCGCTGCCCGGTTTCCGCGGGCAGGTCCCGGACGGCTGGGAGGTGACCTTCCGCGTCGACGGCGTGCAGCTGGTGGACGACGGCCTCGCCGCCGCCCCGGACCCGGAGGCGGTCCGGCTCGGCCCGGCGGACGTACCCGAGATGATGGACCTGGTGGAGCGCACCCAGCCCGGCCCCTTCCTGCCGCGCACCATCGAACTCGGCACCTACCTGGGCATCCGCCGCGAGGGCGCGCTGATCGCCATGGCGGGGGAGCGGCTGCACCCGCCGGGCTGGACCGAGATCAGCGCCGTCTGCACCGACCCGGCCTTCCGCGGCGAGGGACTGGCCACCCGGCTCGTCCTGGCCGTCGCGCACGGCATCCGGGAGCGGGGCGAGACCCCGTTCCTGCACACCGGCGCGCGGAACACCGGTGCCATCCGGCTCTACGAGTCCCTCGGCTTCCGGCTGCGTCTGCGCACGGCGTTCCTCGCCGCGAAGACGCCCGAGCGGCTGACCGACGACAGGGCGGCGGTGCCGGTGCCGTAGCCGGGAGGCCGGCCCGGCTCCGTCAGCCGGCGCCGGCCCCGCCCGGGTCCGCGTTGTAGCGCTCCAGATAGGCCGCGAACCGCACCAGGTCCTCCTCCGGCCAGTCCGCGAGCCGCTCCCGGAAGGCGGCCCGGCGGCTGCGGGTGACCTGGGCGAGGATCTCCTCACCGGCCTCCGTCAGATGCAGCACCTGCACCCGGGCGTCCTCCGGGTCCGGCCGGCGCTCGATCAGCCCGGACCGCTCCAGCGCGGCGACCTGGCGGCTCACCGTGGACTTGTCCAGGGCGTAGTGCGCCGCCAGGTCCGTCGCCCGGCAGCCACCACGCTCCTCGAGGTGGCCGAGAAGCGTGTACGACACCAGCGACAGCTCGGGGTGCATGCGTCCCGCCGACGCGCGGGCCCGGCGGGCGAAGATCGTCATCTCGCGCTGGATCGTCTCGACGGCCGACTCCGCTGCGCTCACGGGATTACCTCCTCCGGCGTTCTAGTTGTATAGTACAACTTGAACCGAAAGTTGTATAAGCCAACCATTGGAGGTCGCACGCGATGAGGTCACCGGCCCTGCGCCATGTGCTCACGCACCTGATCACCCCGCTGCTGATGTGCCTGGGCATGGGGCTCGCGTACATGGGGGCCTTCGTCACCCCCGAGCCGCACCACCTGCCGGTCGCGGTCGTCGGCACCGCCCCGCAGGCCAAGGTCTTCGCGCAGACGGTCAAGGACACCGCGGGGGACGAGCTCGACGTCCGTACGGTCGCCACCCGCGCCGACGCCGTCGGCCTGCTGAAGTCCCGTGACGTGACCGGCGCCTATGTGCCGAGCGCCAAGGCACCCGAGCTGCTGGTGGCGAGCGCCGCCTCCGACATGGGTGCCACGGCCGTCGAGAAGGTCTTCACACCGGTCGCCGCCCACGAAGGCGTCCCGCTGAAGATCACCGACGTGGCCGAGCCGGTCGCCGACGACCCCACCGGGCAGGGCCTGTTCTTCCTGCTGATCGCGCTCAGCATCGGCTCCTACGCCTCGGTCGCCGCCCTCGGTGCCGCCGGTGCCACCCTGCCGATGCGGATCAGGGCACTGCTCACGCTCGGTGTCTCCGCCGCGGTCAGCGGCATCGGCACGCTGCTCGCCGGACCGGTGTTCCACCTCGCCCACCACGACCTCGCGGGCGTGTGGGGCATGGCCTGGCTGTACGCGGCCGGCATCCTCTTCCTCGGCGTCGGGCTGCACACCTTCCTGAAGCGGTGGACCACGCTGACCATGATGGTGCTGTTCGTGATGCTCAACTTCACCAGCTCCGGCGGGCTGTTCCGCCCCGAACTGCAGAACGGCTTCTTCGGCACCCTGCACGCCTTCTGGAACGGCGCCGGCTTCGTCGAGGGCGTCCGCAGCCTGCTGTACTTCGGCGACGACGGTCTCTCGCGCACCGTGTGGACCCTCGTGGCCTGGCTGCTGGTGGGCCTGGTGGTCACCGGGATCGCGGCCCTGTACGAGCGGCCCCGGCAGGCCCGGCACGCGGCCGGCCACGCCGGAACCGCACCCGAGACCGAGCCCGCGGCCACCCCCGCCGCCGCAGGGCCCGACCGGGAGCCGGCACGGGCGGCCGACGAGGAGTCCGCGGAGAGGGCCGCCGCGGAGACGGCCGCGGCAAGGGCCGAGGAAGAGGTCGAGGAGACGGTCGGCGTCTGACCCCGGACGCGACCGGAGACAGGGAGCACGCCCATGGCAGGGCGGAGCTCCCTGCCGGCCCACCACCCCACTGGGGGCCCGGCCCGTCACCTTGCCGCCGCCCCGGCCCGTCAGCGCGCCTTCGGTTCCGCCCGGTGTCCCGCTGTCGCCCCGGCCGGTCACCCGCGCCTTCGGTTCCGCCCGGTACCCCGCCCCCGCCCCCGCCTCCGCCGGTCACCCGCGCCCCGGCCCCGCCCGGTGTCCCGCGCCCGGCCCGTCGCTCACCCCGTGGCTGCCCCGATCGTCACCACCCGTGCCCACGGTGGTGGTTCGTCCGGCCGGTAGTCGGGGTCGTCCTCGTCGTACGCGCCGCCGGACCGGGGGAACAGGCCCACCACCGTGCGGCACGCCGGGCGCGCCTCGGGCCAGGGGGTCTGGCCGTCGGTCAGGACCACCACCACGTCGGGCCGCGACCGCAGCGCCCGGGCGAAGCCGGTGCGCAGATCCGTCCCGCCACCGCCCACCAGCTCGATGCCCTCCGTACGGCACAGCGGCTGCACGGCCCGGGCCGCGGCATCGCAGGACAGCACCGAGACCAGGTCCCGCCGCCCGCCCACCGCCCGGCAGATCGCGGTCACCTCCAGCAGCGCGCTGCCCAGTTCGTCGTCGCTGACCGAGCCCGAGGTGTCGACGACCACGCACACCCGGGGCGGCCTGCGCCGCAGACTCGGCAGGACGACCCCGGGCAGCCCGGACGAACGCCGCGCCGGCCGGCCGTAGTGGTAGTCCTCGCCCGCACCCGGTGCGAAGACCGCCGAGCGGAGCGCCGAGCCCAGCAACTGGCGCCACGGCTGCGGCGGATGGAACACCTCCCGCGCCCACCGCCGCCAGCCCCGCGGCGCGTCGCCCGGACGGCCGTTGATGCCCTGCGCCACCCGGAAGCGGATCGCGTCCCGTTCCTGCTCGCTCAGCCCGTACGCGCCCTCCGGCCCCAGCTCCCACGCCCGGTCCAGCCCGTCGGCGCCGCTGCCGCAGTCCAGCCAGGCCAGCCGCTCCAGCTGCGGACCGAGCCGGAACTGCCGCAGGTAGTCCTCCATCAGCTCACCGTCCGACAGCCCCAGCCGCTCCGGTGTGACGGCGCCTTCGGGCCGCACCAGCCCCGTCCCGTAGACGTCGTCGTTGATCTCGCAGTCCGCGGCGATGTTCATCCGCAGCCGCTCCGCGGGCCCGGTCAGCCCGTGCTCGCGGGCGTACCGGTCGCTGCGGCCGTGGTGGTCGCGGAGCAGGTGCGCCACCTCGTGCACCCACACCGCCGCCAGCTCCTCCAGCGGCGTGCGGTCCACGAACACCGGGGAGACGTAGCACCGCCAGTACCGGTCGACCCCCATCGTCGGCACCTGCCGGGACTCCACCGGCCGCAGGGCGAACAGCGCCGTCGCCAGATACGGCCGGGCGCGGGCGGCGTGCAGCCGCGCGGCGAAGAGCTTGCCGCGGTCCAGCGCGCCGGGCGCGTCCGCCGTCATCGGCCGGCCCCGGCGCTCCGCACGGCGCGGCGGGCGGCGTCGTCGGCACGCCGGGAGAGCGACACCGCCCCCGCGAGCCGCTCGATCGCGGCCGGCACGTCCCAGTCCTCCCGGCGCAGGGAGGCCAGCGTGGTCGCCGGGACGACCACGACGTCCGGTGCCCCGGTCTCCATCGCCCGCACCAGCAACGCCCAGGCGGCGTCCCAGCGGTCCCGCTCCGGACGGGTGCGGACCGCGTCCACCACCCCGTCCAGCACGGCCTGCCGCAGATCTCCGCGTTCGGGCAGTTCGGCGCCCGCCGGGTCGGCGAGCAGCGTCTCGGGGTCGGGCAGGTCCATGCGGTCCAGGATCGCCAGCAGCTCCAGGCCGGGACCGTCCCCGACGGTGCCTCTGACCAGCAGCGACAGCACGTCCCGCGAGGATCCGGCGGCGGTCGCGAACGCGATCAGCCGCAGCGTGGCCTCCCAGCTCCGGGGCGACGGCCACGCACCGCCCCGCCGGCTCTCTCCGGCGGGCAGCCGGTGCACGAGCCCCGGCCGCGCGACGAGGAACGCGCACACCGCGCGCCGGGCGAAGGCCACGGCCTCGGACAGCCGGCCTGGGTCGAGCCGGGGCAGGGTCGCCCGCGGCCAGGTCCCGCCGAGGCCCCGTACGACGACGTCGTGGTCGTGGGCCCACTGCAGATGCACGAACCGGTTGGCCAGCGGCGGGCTCAGCTCCCAGCCGTCGGCCGCCGAGGACCGCGGGTTGGCGGCGGCCACGATCCGCACGCCGTCCGGCAGCCGCAGCGCGCCGATCCGCCGCTCCAGCACGAGCCGCAGCAGGGCCGCCTGCACCGCCGGGGGAGCGGTGGACAGCTCGTCCAGGAACAGCAGCCCGCGCCCGGCCCGCACCAGCCGCACCGCCCAGTCCGGCGGGGCCATCGGGACGCCCTGCACCGCCGGATCGTCTCCTACGACGGGCAGCCCGGAGAAGTCGGACGGCTCGTGGACGCTGGCGATCACCGTGGTCAGGGGCAGGTCCAGGGCGGCGGCGAGCTGGTTCAGGGCCGCCGTCTTGCCGATGCCGGGCTCACCCCACAGCAGCACCGGCAGGTCGGCGGTCACGGCCAGGGTCAGCGCCTCCAGCTGGATGTCGGCGCGGGGCTCGGTGGTGGTGTCCCGGAGGAGGGTCAACAGGGCGTCCGCGACGACCAGTCGGGAGGGCTCCGGCTGGTCCACGGGCAGGGCGGGGGAGAGGGCAGAGGTCATGGAGGAATCACCTGTGGTGTGAAGTCGTGGAGCGGGACGGGAGGTTCAGAAGAAGGTGACCGGGCGGGTCTCGCGCCGGGAGGGACGGCGGCCGCCGGAGGTGCGGCGGCCGTCGGAGGTGCGGCGGCCGTCGGAGGTGCGGCGGCCGTCGGCGGTGCTCCGCCCGGCGGAGGTGTTCCGGTCGACGGAGGCGCGGCCGGTGCCGAGGAGGCCGGAGCCGGTGTGACCGGTGCCGGTGAAGCCCGCCCGGTACAGGCCGTAGGCGATGCGGCGCTCGGCGGCGGCCGCCAGTTCGTCCCGCAGCGGGCCGTCGCGCAGCACCGCGGCGGGGCCCAGCAGCCCCTCGACCACGGCCAGGGCGCCGGGGACGTCGCCGTGGTCCAGCCGTTCCCGGGCCCCGGCCAGACAGTGCGGACGCCGGTGCGCCTCGTCGACGGCGCGCAGACAGGGCAGCGGCGGGCCGCCGAGCGCGGCCAGCAGTTCCTCGCGCCGGATCTCGGCCGGATCGTGGTCCAGCGGGGCCAGCGCGCCGTCGACCAGGCCGATGCGGTGCGTGGCTCCCCGGCACTCGACGCGCCGTGCTCCCGCGGCCGGGTCGTCGTCCCGCACCGGGTCGGCCGGTTCCCACCCGGGGGACAGCGCGGCGGCCACCAGCGGGTGCAGCTGCCCCGGCCGGAGCAGCCCGGCGCGGAGCAGCTCCAGGTCGGGCAGCACCCAGGTCGCCGCGTCGGGCAGCACGGGCAGGGTGGAGAAGCCGCCCGGCGGAGGCTGCGTCACGACCCGCAGGGCGGGACCGGGACCGTCCGGGGCGGCCGGGTGAAGTGCCCGCACAGCCCCCGCACCCTCATCGCCCCTTCCGGCGAACGGAGTTGACCAGGAGGCGGGCCGCCTGCCGCCATCCGCGTCCGTCGCCGGCTCCAGCGCCAGTCGGCGTCCGCCGCCGAGCCGTACCGCGAAGGCGCTGGTGGAGTGGCCCTCGGCCGCCAGCAGGAGGGCCGCCTCGGCCGCCCATCGGCCGACGGCACAGCCGCGGACCGGCGGGACGAGCCCGAGCGGATCGGCCTGCGCAGGCGTAGGTCCGCAGGCTCCGGCGCGGTCGCGCAGGCCGGCGGCCCGGCGGGCGTCCCACAGGTGGCGGTGCAGGTCGAGCCGGTAGCGCCGGTTCGGGTGCGGATGCGGATGGTTCCCGCACACCGCCTGCTCCGGGTCCCACAGTGCGAGGCCGATCCGCTGGCCGGCGTCCGCCCAGGACGGCGGGGTACGGGCCACGAGGTGCAGCGGGCCGGCCCGGCCGGGCCGCTCGTACCGGGCCAGCGTGAGGGTCAGACCCGGGCGGAGCAGTCCGTCGGGCGCGACCCTCGGCATGTGCCAGCGCAGCAGATCGGGTGCGAGACCGCGGAGGTCGGCACGGAGCCTGGCCGCGGTCTCCCGGCCGTGGGCACGGGCGACGGAACGCAGATCGAGGTCGACGTCGAACCGGGCGGCGGCACAGGCGCCCGCCCAGTCCCCGGCGCTGCGGCGACCGGTGGCGGTCTCGATCATGGAAGGTGGCACGGCGTACCGACGCACGCGCAGCCACAACGAAAGCCGGGAATCCCCGTACGCGGTCGAAGGGAGCATCAGCGCTCACCTTGCGCGGACGGAACCCCCGATCTCTGCATCGAATGAGTGGTCATCGAGGCGAGCCTAACCACGGACCCGGCGCCGCGTCACCCGGTTTTCCACCGTGACGGCCGGGCGCGGGCGTTGGGGTATGGTGGCCGTCCGGTCGCGCACGGTGCGGCCCCGATCGCCGAGGAGGTGGGATCCATCACCGCTGTGTCAGCCGGGGTGCTCATCCCTCAGGACAGCGCGGCGCACCGGCAGCGGTGACCGCGGGAGCGCCCTGCACGTCTCGCGCTCGCGAAAGGCTCTCGGCCTCCATGCCCTCCGTGCCTCCTGTGCCGCCGGTACCTCCTGCGCGGCCTGTAGCTCCTGTACCGCCTGTATCTTCTGCTCCCTCTTCCGCGCCCTCTTCTGCTCCGTCCGCCGCCGCCGTCGTCTCGGCGTTGCGCGCCGCCGGATGCGTCTTCGCCGAGGACGAGGCGGAGTTGATCCTCGCCACCGCCCGTACCGCCGGGGAACTGTCCTCGATGGTGGACCGGCGCGCCGCCGGGTTCCCGCTCGAACACGTTCTCGGCTGGGCCGAGTTCCACGGGCGGCGCATCGCCGTGGAGCCCGGGGTGTTCGTGCCCCGCCGCCGTACCGAGTTCCTGGTCGACCAGGCGCTCGCCGCGGCCCGGGACGCGGCCGTGGTCGTGGACCTGTGCTGTGGTTCCGGCGCGCTCGCCGCGGCCCTCGCCGCCGCCCTCGACGGCGTGGAGGTGCACGCCGCCGACATCGACCCGGCCGCCGTGCGCTGTGCCCGCCGCAATCTCGCCCCCTTCGGCGGCCGGGCCCACCAAGGCGACCTGTACGACGCCCTGCCCGCCGCGCTGCGCGGCCGGGTCGGCGTTCTCACGGCCAACGTGCCCTACGTCCCCACCGCCGAGGTGCCCCTGCTGCCGGCCGAGGCCCGCGAGCACGAGCCGCTGGTCGCCCTGGACGGCGGCGCCGACGGCCTCGACGTCCTGCGCCGGGTGGCCGCGGGGGCGCCCGACTGGCTCGCGCCCGGCGGCTGCCTCCTCTCCGAGACCGGCGAGCACCAGGCACCGGCCGCCGTGCGGGCCTTCACCGACGCGGGCCTGACGACCCGGCTGGCGGTGTCGGACGAGCGGTACGCGCACGTGGTCGTCGGCGTCCCCCCGTGACCGTCACGGCAGCTGCTGTGCCCGGGCGATGAGCAACGCCACGTCGTCGTGGTTGTCCGGGTGGTGCAGGGCCCGCAGGAGGAGGTCGCAGGCCTCCTCCAAGGGGCGCGCGGGGTCGTCGAGCTGGGACAGCAGGAAGTCCAGGCGCTCGTCCAGCGAGTGGCAGCGGGTCTCCACCAGTCCGTCGGTGTAGAACACCAGCTCGTCACCGGGCTCGAAGTCGACGGTGACGGTGCGGAACTCGACCCCGCCCACCCCCAGCGGCACCCCGGTGGGCAGGTCGAGCAGTTCCGGCGGCCGGCCCGGCCGGACCCGGACCGGCGGCAGATGGCCGGCGTTGGCGATGCGGCACTGGCGCAGATGCGGGTCGTGGACGGCGTAGACACAGGTCGCGATCGAGTGGTCCAGGGCCGAGGTCGTCTTGTCCAGGTGCTCCAGCAGCTGCGCCGGGTCGAGGCCGAGCGCGGCCAGCGTGGTGGTCGCCGTACGCAGCCGGCCCATGGTCGCGGCGGCGCTGATGCCGCTGCCCATCACGTCGCCCACCACGAGCGCGGTCCTGTCGCCCTCCAGCGGGATCACGTCGAACCAGTCGCCGCCGACCTCGCTGGTCGCCCCGGCCGGCTGGTAGCGGGAGGCCACCTCCAGGCCGGTCGTGACCGGTGGGTGGCTGGGCAGCAGGCTGCGCTGCAGCGTGAGCGCGGTGTTGCGGGCGTTCTGGTACCAGCGGGCGTTGTCGATCTGCACGGCCGCGCGGGCGGCCAGCTCCCGGGCGAGCAGCACGTCGTCCTCGCCGAACGGCGCCGGGTTGCGGGTGCGTTTGAGGTCGAGGGCGCCCAACACCTCGCCGCGCGCGATGAGCGGCACCGCGAGGTACGAGTGCAGGCCGGCCCGGCCGAGCAGTTCCGCCGCCTCGGGGGAGCGGGCGATCCGGGGGAGGTCCTCGTCCTTCACCTGCGGCACCAGCACCGCCTCACCCGTGCGGACGCACTCGGTGACCAGCCGGTCGGGAGCGTACCGGGCGATCCGGCCGGGCGGATCGGCGGCCCGCACCGCGTCAGAGCCGTCCTGGGGCCGTAGCGCGAGGGCCCGGATCACCGCCGACTCCAGCGGTCCCAGCGTGCTGGGCCGGCCCTCCACCACCGCGTCCAGCAGGTCCACGGCGGCCACGTCGGCGAGTTCCGGGACGGCGACCTCGGCCAGTTCGCAGGCGGTGCGCTCCAGCTCCAGCGTCGTACCGATCCGGGCGGAGGCGTCGGCGACGACCGCGAGCCGGCGCCGGGCGGCCTCCGCCTCCACGGAGGCCCGGTGCTGCTCGGTGATGTCGACGACCGAGACCGCCACGCCGAGCACATTGCCCATGGTGTCCTCGAGCCGGTACAGCGAGTGCGCCCAGGTGTGGTCCTCGTCCGGGTCGGCGGGGGTACGGCCGACCAGCGTGTCGTCGATCACGGGCACGCCGGTCTCCAGCACCCGCAGGGCGCCCGCTTCCACGGTGGTGGAGTCCAGCATCGGCAGCACCTGGCGCAGCGTCCGTCCGATGTGCTCGGCGGCGGGCACCCCGTTGATCTTCTCCAGCGCGGGGTTGACCGAGACGAACCGCAGCCCGGTGTCCAGGACGGCGTATCCGATCGGTGACTGCTTCACCATCCGCTCGGACAGCGCCACGTCCTGCTCCAGCCGCCGTACGGTCGACTGGTCGGCGGCGAGCCCGAGCGCGTACACGTCACCTCGGTCGTCCAGCAGCCGCATGTTGCGGAACTCCACCACCCGGGTGCTGCCGTCCTTGTGCCGGACCGGGAAGCCGCCCGCCCAGCTCTCCCCGGTGCGCAGCACGTCGGCGAAGAGCTTGCCGACCAGCTCCAAATGCCGCTCGTGGACCATCAGCCGGGCGGCGTACTCGCCGAGGGCCTCCTGCGCGGTGTAGCCGAACAGCTCCTCCGCCTGGGGGCTCCACAGCACGATCCGGCCGTCGGTGTCCAGCACCACCGAGGCCACGCCGAGCACGTCGAGGAGACCGCCCGGCCGCATCGGTCCGCGCGTGGGCTCGCCGCCCTCGGCCGCCGCAGCCTCGGCTGCACTCATGCCACGCACCGCCTTCGCCCGTCCGCACGGCACGTCGTCCCCCGTGCCGACTCCCCTTGCTCTACCGCTCTCACACCCGACTCTCCGACGCCTGCGCCCGCTACCTCCACCATCGCTCAACACGGCGACGGACGTGCGCCCGGAACCACCGCGCCGTGCGGGGGTGCGCGCAGCGCCGTATCTCCTGCCGAGACCGTACAGCGCGATCTCGCGGGCCGTGAGAGTTCACGCTCATGTTGCTGTATTGGTCTGTACATGACCATCGCGCCACGCCAGACTGTCCGCCGACCGAGTGTCCCCGCCCCCTCACGCTGTGTCTCCGTACGGCCCGTGTCCCCACCCCCCTCGTCCGAGGAGTCGGCCATGCCCGCGCCCGCCCGGCAACGTTGTCACACAGTCCTCGCCGGACTCGTCACCCTCGCCACCGCCGCCGTCGTGTCCCTCGCCGTGCCCGCCCCGGCCTCCGCGGCCGACAACTGGACCGAGACCGGCTCGGACCGTGCCGACCCGCTGACCGAGAGCCAGGGCCTGACCTCGGTGGAGGTCCCCGCGAACAGCCCCAACCACTACACCGGCATCGGCACCATCCCGTTCGGCGTCTCCAGCCGCGGCTGGAACCACGTCGGCGACCCCGACGCCTCCTACGCGGGCTACTACGTCGAGCCCTACCAGCAGGACTCCGGCACCTCGAAGATGTTCCGGGTGCAGTCGCCCGGCGGCGCATGGTCGGAGTACGTCCACGCGCTCGGCCCCGGCGAGGCGCTGAACAACTCCTGGGTCGCGATCTCCCCCGACGGCCAGTGGATGCTGTCGGGCGAGTGGGGGACGATGACCCGCCTGCTGGTCTTCCCGACCCCGGGCGAGAACCGGAGCACCTCGCCCGCGGCGAACCTCCCGCAGGCCGCGACGGTCCGTCTGGATCATGCCGTGCGCGACGTGCAGGGGTGCGACTTCTCCGGACCGACCACCCTGCTGTGCTCCTCGGACGACCCGGACGGCAGCCTCTTCGGCATGACCAAGCCGCTGCTGCAGATCGACCTGTCGGCCGCGCCCAGCGGCTCCGCGGACGTCTCCGGGCATGTCACGGCGCTGCGTCAGCTGCCGCTGCGCAGTTCCTGCTCGGGCACCTTCGAGGCGGAGGGCATCGACTACGACCGGCGCAGCGGCGTCCTGCGCGTCATCGTGATCTCGCCCGGCTTCTGCGTGCTGACGGACAGCAAGACCTACAAGTTCTCCCGCGGCTGAGGTGTGCTCACCGGCCGGCGGTGCTTTGCTGAGGATGGACGCGGTTCGGCGGGGTACCCCGTTCCACCGCAGCGCGGCCACGAAAGGAGCGATCAATGGCGAACGACAAGCGGTCGCACCCCGAAACCGTCACGGTGGAGATCAGCGGATGCTCCAAGGAGGACGCCCGTCTCGTCTTCGACGCACTGAGGACCTGCTTCGAGTCCGACCGGGGCGCGGACGAGGTGCCGCAGCAGCTCCATGAGACCCGTCCCATGGTCTGGCTCGGCACGTACGACGTCGCGGCCTCCCACGAGCAGGGCTGCCCGCCCGTCCACCTGCAGTCGCCCGTCCAGGCGGACGTGCAGGGCGGGTACTGGGCCGTGGACCGGTTCCGCACCACCCTGGACTCGATGTTCGCCGTGGAGGAGACCTGCACGGCCTCCGGCGACCAGGAGAGGGACCTGCACCTGCGGCTGGAGAGCCGCTGACACACCGGCACCACGCCCTCTACGCCCCGGCCGGCTCCCCGTCGGCCGGGGCGTACTGCGCCTGCCCGTCGCCGAAGGACCAGTCGACGGACGCGTTCTCGGTGACGGTGACGACGACGTCGTGCGGCGCGGTGCCGGTGCGCTCATGGACCAGCTCGGCGATCCGGCGGTACAGCGCCCGCTTCCGCTCCGGGGCGCGTCCGGCGCGCATGGTGATCGCCACGAACACCGTCGACTCGTCCTTCGGCAGCCCCAGATGGCTGTCGTACCGCAGGGTGCTGCGCACGCCGTCGTGTGCCGTCAGCACCTGGAAGCGGTCGTCGGACGGGACACCGAGCGTCTCGACCAGGGCGTCCTGCACGGCGTCGCCCAGGGCGGCGAGGCGGTCCGGTTCGGTGCCGAACGCGTCGATGCGGACGAAGGGCATGGGGGGACGTCCTTTCGGGCCGGAGATCCGAGCTGTTGTACATACTAGTAGGTACAGAATGCTCCGTGTCACCCCTCCGGTTTATGCAACTAGTTGCACAACGGCGCGCGCTTCCTCTACAACAAGAGGCGACGACACCGCGTACGGAGGGCCCGATGAGCCGTTACCCGCATCTGCTGACCCCGCTCGACCTGGGCTTCACCACGCTGCCCAACCGTGTGCTCATGGGCTCCATGCACGTCGGTCTCGAGGAGGCCGAGCGCGGCTTCGAGCGGATGGCGGCGTTCTACGCGGCCCGCGCACGCGGCGGAGTGGGGCTCATCGTCACCGGCGGCATCGCGCCCAACGACGAGGGGCGGCCGTACGAGGGCGGCGCCAGGCTCACCACCGAGGCGGAGGCCGAGCAGCACAAGGCGGTCACCGACGCCGTGCACCGCGAGGGCGGCCGGATCGCGATGCAGATCCTGCACTTCGGCCGGTACGCCTACCACCAGGACCTGGTCGCGCCGAGCCCGCTGCAGGCGCCGATCAGCCCCTTCGCGCCGCGCCAGCTCACCGACGCCGACGTCGAGCGCACCATCGGCGACTACGCCCGCGCCGCCCGGCTGGCCCGGCAGGCCGGCTACGACGGCGTGGAGATCATGGGCTCCGAGGGCTACCTCATCAACGAGTTCATCGCCGCGCAGACCAACCGGCGCACCGACCGCTGGGGCGGCTCCTACGAGAACCGGATGCGCTTCCCCGTCGAGATCGTCAAGCGGGTGCGCGAGGCCGTCGGCGAGGACTTCATCATCATCTACCGGCTCTCCATGCTGGACCTCGTCCCCGGCGGCTCGTCGCTGGCGGAGGTCGTCACCCTCGCCAAGGCCGTCGAGGCCGCCGGGGCGACCATCATCAACACCGGTATCGGCTGGCACGAGGCGCGGATCCCCACCATCGCCACCTCCGTGCCGCGCGGCGCCTACACCTGGGTCACCAAGAAGCTGATGGGCGAGGTGTCCGTGCCGCTGGTGACCACCAACCGCATCAACACCCCCGAGCTGGCCGAGGAGTTGCTGGCCGAGGGGTACGCGGACATGGTGTCCATGGCCCGGCCGATGCTCGCCGACGCCGACTTCGTCGCCAAGGCCGCCGCCGGCACGCCCGAGGCCATCAACACCTGCATCGGCTGCAACCAGGCCTGCCTCGACCACACCTTCAGCGGCAAGATCACCTCCTGCCTGGTGAACCCGCGCGCCTGCCACGAGACCGAACTGGTGCTCGCGCCGACCCGCCGCAAGAAGCGCGTCGCCGTCGTCGGCGCCGGCCCCGCCGGGCTGGCCTGCGCCGTCAGCGCCGCCGAGGTGGGCCACGACGTGACGCTGTTCGACGCCGCGAGCGAGATCGGCGGCCAGCTCAACGTCGCCCGCAAGGTCCCCGGCAAGCAGGAGTTCGACGAGACGCTGCGCTACTTCCGCCACCAGCTCGACGCCCACGGCGTCGACGTACGCCTGGACACCTGGGTCGCCGCGTCCGACCTGGACGGCTACGACGAGGTCGTCGTCGCCACCGGAGTCACCCCGCGCACCCCCGACATCCCCGGCGTCGACCACCCCCGCGTCGTCGGCTACCTGGACGTGCTGCAGGGCGGCGCCACCGTCGGCGACCGCGTCGCCGTCCTCGGCGCGGGCGGCATCGGCTTCGACGTGGCCGAGTACCTGACCGACGGCGGCGACAAGGCGAGCGAGGACCCGGAGACGTACTTCCGCGCCTGGGGCGTCGACATGGACTACCGCGCGCCGGGCGGCCTCGCCGTGCCCGAGCGGTCCGCCCCGCCCCGCCAGGTCCACCTGCTGCAGCGCAAGACCAGCAAGGTCGGCGCCGGCCTCGGCAAGACCACCGGCTGGATCCACCGCACCGAGCTCAAGCACCGCGGCGTCACCATGGTCCCGGGCGTGCGCTACGACCGGATCGACGACGCCGGACTGCACATCACCGTCGGCGAGGAGAGCACGGTCCTCGAGGTCGACACCGTGGTGCTGTGCACCGGGCAGGAGCCGCGCCGCGGCCTGTACGAGGAGCTGGTGGCCGCCGGGCGCAGCGCCCACCTGATCGGCGGCGCGGACGTCGCCGCCGAGCTGGACGCCAAGCGCGCCATCAAGCAGGGGACGGAGCTGGCGGCGGCGCTGTGATCCGGTGCCGCGCGTCCCGCTGACAGCCCGTCCCTAGGATGAGCCCATGTCCCTCCCGCACGCGATCCTCACCGCCCTGCTGGAAAAGCCCTCGTCGGGGCTGGAGCTGACCCGCCGGTTCGACAAGTCGATCGGTTACTTCTGGTCCGCGACGCACCAGCAGATCTACCGGGAGCTGGGGAGGCTGGAGGCCGAGGGCCTCATCCGCGCACTGCCCACCGAACAGCCGGCCCGCGGGCAGAAGAAGAGCTACGAGGTGCTGCCGGCGGGCCGCGCCGAACTGGCGCGCTGGACGGCCGCCGCGCAGGACCCCAAGCCGCTGCGGGACACGCTCCTGCTGCGGCTGCGCGCGGCGGCCGTGGTCGGCACCGGAGGCCTGGAGGCCGACCTGCGCCGCCATCTGGAGCTGCACCGGCGGCAGCTGGCCGAGTATCAGGAGATCGAGACGCGCGACTTCCCGCCGGACCGGGACGCCCCGCAGGACCGGCTGCGCCATCTGGTCCTGCGGGCGGGCATCGACCTGGAGACCTTCTGGACCGGGTGGCTCGCCCGCGCCCTGGCCGAGTTCGCCGAACTGCCGGACGCCGACTGAGCGCCGTTCAGAGCCGGTACGGCTTCGGGCGGCGGCGCAGCACCCGGCCCGCGGCGAGGACACCGGCGCCGACCAGGGCCGCGCCGACGCCCAGGGTCAGCGGGCCGTAGTCGCGGGCGGCACCGCCGATGCCGCCCGTCACGCCCCGGGACGGCGCCGGCCTGGACGTCGGCGAGATCGTCGGCGACGGGGGCGGGGCGACGGTCACCGACTGCAAGCCGGCCGTCGTACCGCCGGAGCACACCACGACCACCGTGTACGTCCCCGGGCTCACCCGGGACCAGGCGGCGGACTGGCTGACGGCCGTGCCCGACAGGGCCACCTGGCGGCCCTGGGTGAAGTTCGCCTGGCCGCTGCCGAGCAGGGCCGCGGTGCCCCCGCCGCCGTTGATCCCGCCGCACGCGCCGGTGACCACGGAGACGGTGGAGCCGGTGGCGCCGACGGAGATGCCCGAGGCCGCGGCGGACGGCCCGGCGAGCGCGGCCGGGAGCGCGGCGGCGGCCGCCAGTGTCAGGCCGGACCGGAGGAGGAGTCGCGAGTCGTGCATGGGCTGGGGCCTCCGGCGGCACGGTCGGCGGTACGTCCCATGCGCCGCCGAGGGTCGGGGAACGCCCGTGCTGCCTCGCCAGCAGCCAACGCCGCCCGGGCCGCCCCCGCACCCGGGCGACGTCCGGCCAGGTGACGTGTTCGTTCGTCCGGCGCACGGGGGCACGCCGCCGGGCCGCGACCGTCAGCCGCCCGTGGTCACCGTGCGCTCGGCCGTCCAGCCGCCCCAGGTGCCGTCCGGCAGCCGCGCCCGCAGCCGCACCCGGTGCTCCTGCCCGGCGGTCCGGCCCACGTAGAAGCTGTAGCGGGCCCGCCCGTGCGGCGGTGTGCCGCCCCACACCAGCGAGGTGGCCGCGGTGCCGTCGAGCTGGATCCGGTACTCGGTGATCACCCCGTCCACGGGCGGGGGGTCCCAGGACAGGTCGACGTAGCAGGCGCCCGCGGCCCGGTGGGTCGCGGCCGTGAAGCCGGTGGGCGCCGTGTTCCGGCCGTCGTCGGTGCCCGGCGTGGTGAGCCGGACGGTACCGCTCGCGGGGGAGAGGTTGTCGGCGGCGTCCCGGGCCCGCACGGTGAAGACATAGGCGGTGCCGGGGCGCAGCCCGGTGACCACGGTCGCGGTCTGCCGCCCGCCGACGGCGTGGATCTCGGCGTCGCCCTGGTAGACGTCGTACGACACCACGCCCCGGTCGTCCCGGGACGCGGCCCAGGACAGCTGGACGGCGCGGCTGCCGACGACCCGTCCGGCGAGGCGCTCCGGCCGCGTGGGTGCCGAGCGGTCGGCCGCCACCCGGGCCGGCGTCCGCGCCCGTACCGCCCGGCTCGGCGGGCCCAGACGGCCTTCGGTGTCGCGGGCCCGCACGGTGAAGGCGTACATGGTGGACGGCCTGAGCCCGACGACGTCCACCATGTGCTCGGAACCCGGCACCTCCTCCGCTTTCGCGGTGCCGCGGTACACCTCGTAGGAGCGGATGCGGGGACCGTCCGCCAGCGCGTTCCACATCACGTGCACGGTCGTGGCGCTGCCCGCAGCGGCGGTGACGCCGGTCGGCGCGCCGGGCGCCCGCCCGTCGTCGCCGTCGGCCCGGCTCCAGCCGCAGGAGGCGACGAGCAGCAGGGCCGCGCAGACCAGCACGGGCGGCAGGGGAACGCGTCGCACGGCTCTGCCTCCCCGGGGACGGCATCGGCATCACGCAAAGGTCCGGACCAATATGGCCCGCCGGGTGTGGCCGCATCAAGAGGGCCGCGTTGGTGACCCTCCCCGGGAGTTACGTATGCTGAGGCTTCCTGCGGCTGAACTGCCCGGAACCACAGAGGAGTTCGGCCGGTGGCGCGGACACGCTGTCGTCGCCGGTCCCGCGCCGACGCGGGTGGCCGGGGGACCCGGACGAAAGGCCGGTCCGGGTTCCCGGCCCCTGTGGTCCTTCTCTCGTGCCGCCCCCGGCCCGGCTGCCGCCCCGCCCGGCCGCCGCCATTCCCGCCGCCCCAACCGCCCTCGTGCCCGGTTGTCACCTGACGGGGTGTCAGAAGTGCTCCATCCGGCCTCCTTCGGGGCGGCCCCGACGACCACGCACCCGCGGCCGCACCACAGTGGGCGGCACATTCCCCAGTCCCCGAGGAGAGGGTCCCTCATCGTGCGTGTCCCGTCGCTGACGCTGGCCGCGGCCGGCGCCGCCTTGCTCGCCCCGGCCGCGCTGCCCGACACGGCCGGCGCCGTACAGCCCCGACAGCGGCCCGCGGTCCACAGCGAGGGTGCCGTGGCCGCGGCCGACCTGCTGACCCGGCTGGGCGAGTGCCACCAGGTCTCCCGCGGCCGGTACCGCACCGACGCCGACCGTCCCGCGACCGTCCCCGTCTGCGGAACCCAGGACGCCGTGTACTGGAAGGCCGACCTGGACGTCGACTGCGACGGGCGGACCAGCGCGCACTGCAACCGCCGTGCCGACCCGTCGTTCGCCGCCGCCACCGCCTTCCAGCAGTCCGACGGCCGCCATCTGAAGGCCGAGAAGCTGCCCTACATCGTGGTCCCGCCCCCCAGCCGCATCTGGGACCACCGCGCGGCCGGCGTCCCCGGCGGTTCCGTCGCCGCGGTCGTCTACCGGGGCCGGGTGCAGTACGCGGTGGTCGGCGACACCGGCCCGCGCGACGTCATCGGCGAGGCGTCGTACGCCACCGCCCGGGCCCTCGGCATCCGGCCCGACCCGCGCGACGGCGGTGTGGCCTCCGGCGTCACCTACATCGTCTTCAAGAACTCCCGGGTGAACCCCCTCGAGGACCACGCGGCGGCGGTCGCCACCGGAGAGCGGCTGGCCAGACTGCTCCTCATGAACAAGTGAGCCACCGGGCCCCGCCCCCGCCGCACCCCGACGCGGTCAGACCTTGCGGTAGGCGTACGCCTCCGTCGCCGCGGCCTGCACCGCGTCCAGATCGGCGCCCGTGGCCGCGGTCACCACGGCGGCCACCGCGCCCTCCACGAACGGGGCGTCCACCAGCCGGGACCCCTCAGGCAGTTCGTCGCCCTCGGCGAGCAGCGCCTTCACGGTGAGCACGGCGCTGCCGAGGTCGGTGAGCAACGCGACCCCGGCGCCCCGGTCGACCGAGGCCGCCGCGGCGGCGATCAGCTCGGCGCTGGTGCCGAGCCCACCGCCCTCGGTGCCGCCCGCGGGGGCCACGGCCACCGCCGTGTCCCCGCCCGCCAGACCCTTCGCCAGCTCGGCGACCGAAGCGGCCACCTCCGCGCTGTGCGACACCAGCACGATCCCGACCAGCTTCTCCTCACTCACCGCCGGCCTCCGCCGTCTCGGCCAGCGCGGCGATCAGCAGCGCCGACGAGGTGGCTCCCGGGTCCTGGTGACCGATGCTGCGCTCCCCGAGATAGCTCGCCCGGCCCTTGCGGGCCTGCAGCGGGGTCGTGGCCTGCGCGCCCTCCTCGGCGGCGGCCCGCGCGGCGGCGAAGCCGTCCGTGAGCGCGTCCACGGCCGGCGCCAGGGCGTCGATCATGGTCTTGTCGCCGGGCGCCGCCCCGCCGAGCGCCATCACCCCGTCCACGCCCGCCCGCAGCGCCTGGGCCAGTTGCTCCACGTCGACCTCGGCGGCGTCACCGAGCGCCTTGCCCGCCCGGCGCAGCAGGGTGCCGTACAGCGGCCCGGACGCGCCGCCGACGGTCGAGATCAGCTGGCGTCCGGCGAGGGTCAGGACGGCACCCGGGGTGTCCGGCGCCTCCTTCTCCAGCCCGGCCGCCACGGCCGTGAACCCGCGCTGCAGATTGCTGCCGTGGTCGGCGTCGCCGATGGCCGAGTCGAGGGCGGTGAGCCGCTCCGCCTCGCGGTCGACGGACACGGCGGTCGCCGCCATCCAACGGCGGAAGAAGTCGGCGTCGAGCACTGGATCTCCTAGCGTGAGAGGGGCTGTCGAGCGGCGTGCCGGGGAGAGGATCGCCTCGTCCGCCGTATCACATCCCCCAGCGCAGCGCAGGGGTCTTCACCGGCGCGTCCCACAACCGCAGCAGTTCCTCGTCCACCTGACACAGCGTCACCGAGGCGCCCGCCATGTCCAGGGAGGTGACGTAGTTGCCGACGAGGGTGCGGGCCACGGCCACCCCGCGCTCGGACAGCACCCGCTGCACCTCGGCGTTGAAGCCGAACAGTTCCAGCAGCGGGGTGGCGCCCATGCCGTTGACCAGCACCAGCACCGGGCCGCGCGGCGGCATGTCCTCCAGGATCGCGTGCACCGCGAAGTCGGCGATCTCCCCGGAGGTCATCATCGGCCGCCGCTCCCGGCCCGGCTCGCCGTGGATGCCGATGCCCAACTCCAGCTCCCCGTCCGGCAGATCGAAGGTGGGGCTGCCCTTCGCCGGGGTCGTACAGGCGCTGAGCGCCACACCGAAGCTGCGGGCGTTCTCGTTCACCTGGCGGCCGATGGCCTCCACCCGCTCCAGCGGCTGCCCCTCGGCCGCGGCGGCACCCGCGATCTTCTCCACGAACAGGGTGGCACCGGTGCCGCGCCGGCCGGCCGTGTACAGGCTGTCGGTGACCGCCACGTCGTCGTTGACCAGGACCTTGCCGACCTGGATGCCCTCGTCCTCGGCGAGTTCGGCCGCCATGTCGAAGTTCAGCACGTCACCGGTGTAGTTCTTCACCACGAACAGCACTCCGGCCCCGCTGTCCACGGCCGCCGCGGCGCGTGCCATCTGGTCGGGCACCGGCGAGGTGAACACCTCACCGGGACAGGCGGCGGTGAGCATGCCCGGGCCGACGAATCCGCCGTGCAGCGGCTCGTGCCCCGATCCGCCGCCCGACACCAGCGCGACCTGCCCGGCCACGGGAGCGTCCCGTCGCACGATCACTCGGTTCTCCACGTCCACGGTCAGATCGGGATAGGCGGCAGCCATTCCGCGCAGCGCGTCCGCCACCACGGTCTCCGGGACGTTGATCAGCATCCTCATGGGTGTCTCCTATGGTGTTTTCGCTGGTCGAGCCACCTGCGGCCAGTGGCGGACGACGGGCGTCCCGCTCCTCAGTATCGACCTTGCGGCGCGGAAGGTCATGTGTGCCGCAGCCCCGGATTTCCGGGCGGCCGCCATGACCGCCGTGACCGCACCCGACAAGGCCGGCACCCGCGGCAGCGGGCACCGGCCTTGTCGGACCGTGGCGAGGGGAGGCCTCGCTACGGTTCCTCGCGGTGACCCGGCGGCGGCGTGTCCGGCCGCTCGGCCGGCCGGGAGGCGGTCGTGCTCATGTGGGCCGGGTCGAGGATCTGGTCGCCGTACAGGTCCTGCAGCCAGTTGGTCTGGTAGATGGTGTCGAGGTAGCGCTCGCCCAGATCCGGTGCGATGGCCACCGCGGTGACGTCATGGGCGTCGTGCCGGGCCAGCCAGTCCGTGGCACCGCTGACCACCGTGCCCGTGGAGCCGCCGAACAGGAAGCCCCGTCGGGCCATGCGGTGACAGGCGCGGATGGTGTCCGCCTCCTCCACCCGGATCACCTCGTCCACGAAGGACTCGTCGAGCAGCGGCGGACGCATGCTCATGCCCAGGCCGGGGATCATCCGGCGGCCCGGCTTGCCGCCGAAGGCCACCGAACCCACACTGTCCACCGCGACGATCCGGACCGGCCGGTGCCACTGCCGGAAGTAGCGCGCGCAGCCCATCAGGGTCCCGGTGGTGCCCGCCCCGACGAACAGCACGTCCAACTGCGGGAAGTTGTCGGCGATCTCCGGTCCCGTGGTGCGGAAGTGTGCCCGCCAGTTGCCCGCGTTCGTGTACTGGCTGAGCCACACGTAGCGGTCGTCGGACGCGCACAGCGAACGGACGTAGTCGATCCGCGTGCCGAGGAAGCCGCCGTTGGCGTCCAGGCCTGCCACGACATGGACCTGGCTGCCGAGCGCCTCCATCAGCAGCCGGGTCGACAGATTGCAACGGGAGTCCGTCACGCACAGGAACCGGTAGCCCTTGCTCGCGGCGATCATGCTGAGCGCCACGCCCAGGTTTCCGGAGGAGGATTCGACGAGGATCGAATCCGGCGTCAGGACACCGTCGCGCTCGGCACTCTCCACCATCTCGTTCGCCGCCTTCAGCTTGATGGAGCCGGCGAAATTGAAACCCTCACACTTCAGGTAGAGGGGATAACCGAAGATCGACTCGAGGTCGACGAAGAGATTGCCCTCGTTGAAGGCGTGCGGAGCGGTTATGACGGGCAACGTGGCCTCCTGATACCAAGGCGGCGGCCTCAGCCGTAGCGGCGCAGGTCGTGGAAGAAGTCGTCGATGAGGCGGAGGTTCCCGCCGCGCGCCACTTCGTCGTAGACGTACTTGCCGACGGCGAGATCGAGCACGCCGAGTCCGAAGGGGGAGAAGATCACTGGGCGGTCGGCGGGCGGGGCGGCCCGCCCGACCAGCACGTCGTAGAGCGTGCCGTTCAGGAAGTCCCGGTCGCCGGTGCGCTGTTCGACGAGGTGGGGCGAGGTGTCCGCCTTCAGGCAGTGGTCCACGTCGTCGACGAAGTTGGCCGAGGCCAGCAGGACCTCGGGGGCGAGGTCGCGCAGCGACACGTGCAGCACCAGCGGGTTGTGGCTGAACAGGCCCGGGTCGCTGACGTGGGGCTTGCCGGCGATGGTGGCGAAGACCACCAGGTCGCTGGAGCGGATCAGTTCCTCGGGGCTGTCGTGCACGGTGACCTGGGCGGTGGTGCCCGACTGTCCCAGATAGCCGCAGAAGCCGGTGGTGCTGGCCTCGGACACGTCGTACACGCCGATCGCGTCGAACGACCAGCCGGTGCCGGCGAGGAAGGTGTGGATGTAGCGGGCGATCAGGCCCGTGCCGAAGAAGCCGACGCGGGTGGGGCGGGCGCGGGTGCGGCTGAGCCGGTCGGCCGCCAGCACCGCGGACGCCGCGGTCCTCGTCGCGCTGATGACGGAGCTCTCCAGACAGGCGAACGGGTAGCCCGTGCCCGGATCGTTGAGGATCAGGACCGCGGAGGCCCGGGGCAGTCCGGCCTCCACGTTGTCCGGAAAGCTGGAGATCCACTTCAGGCCGTCCACGTGCACCGAGCCGCCCACGGACGCCGGCAGCGCGATGATCCGCGCCGTGGGACGGTCGGGGAAGCGCAGGAAGTACGACGGCGGGTTGACCGAGTCCCCGGCGCCGTGCAGCCGGTAGGTGGCCTCGACCAGCTCCACGATCTGCTTCTCGCGTCCCTCGAGCGCCTGTTGCACCTGCGCCCCGGGGATCACCGAGAACGTCGGCACCGCGTGCCGGTGCGCCGCGGCCGCCGGATCGGGCGAGGAGAGCACGTCGGTCATCGCGCACCCTCCTTCGCGGCCTGGCCGCCGTCGGCGGGCCGTTGCGGCTCGGCCATGCCGACCAGGACCTGGCGCTCCCCGGTGAAGGCCTCCCGGCTGTGCGCGGTGCGGATGTTGTCGACCAGCATCAGGTCACCGGCCTGCCAGGGCTCCCGGCGGGTGTGCTCCTCGTAGGTGGCGTTGAGGAGCTGGACGACGTCCTCGCCGATCGGGGTGCCGTCGCCGTAGCGCGTGTTGAACGGCAGCCCCTCCGGGCCGTAGACGTCCACCAGGTACTCGCGCACCTCCGGGGCCAGCGTCCACTCGTTGAGGAAGGCGATCTGGTTGAACCAGCAGCGCCGGCCCGTGACCGGGTGCCGTACCACGGCGGGGCGCCGCTGCTCGGTGTGGAGGGAGCCGTCGGCCAGCCAGGTGAAGTCGATGGCGTGCTCACGGCAGTAGCGCTCGATCTCGGCGCGGTCGTCGGTGCCGAACGACTCCGCGAGGGACGCCCCGATCTCGTCGTTGTAACTGCGGGTCAGCATCCAGCCCGTGCGCTCGAACCGCTGTGTCAGCTCGGTGGGCAGCGCCTGGAGCATCGCCTCCGCGTCGGCCACCGCGGTCGCCCCGCCCTCTCCGGGCGCGGTCAGGCACGCGAACAGCATCAGGCCGGGCACCTCGAGCGCGTAGCTCAGCTCGTGGTGCATGCACATCGGCTGGTTGTCCGGCCAGGTCGTGGAGGAGTACAGCCCCGGGCCGTGGGCCTCACGCGGGGCGAACGCCTCCCGTTCGGTCATGAGGTCACCGGCCAGGCGCGTGAAGACCGCACCGACCTGGTCCGTGCGCCGCAGGTCCAGGCCGCGGACGACCAGCGCCCCGTGCTCGGTGACCAGCGCGCGCAGCGCCGCACGGTGCTCGGCCGCCCAGCCCGGCGCGTCGCCGGGGGAGTCCACGTGCACCAGCGCCGGTCTGTCCGGTCGTGGCTGCACCTCGAACGGTGCTGCCAGGGATGAGGACGACATCTCGGATTCCTTTCGGTTGCCCGTCTGCGGGCTCGGCCAGACTCGGAACGAGGGCAGGCTCAGGGGGAAGGCAGGCTCAGGGGGAGGGCAGCGGGGCGACGGCCTCCAGGACGGCCCGTACGGCGTCGTCCGGGCGGGTGCGCGGGAAGTAGTGCCCGCCGCCCGCGAGTTCGCACAGCTCCACTTGCTCGGCGAACAGCAGCCAGTCCCGGTGGTGCTCGGCGTACCCGGCCGTGTGCGGGTCGTCGGCGGCGACGACCACCGAGACCGGCGCGGACAGCCGCACCGGCGGCGCCGTCTCCAGCGCGGCACCGAAGTAGCGGTGGGCGCAGGCGCAGTCGTGCCGGTAGGCGGCTCCGATGTGCTCGGCGTGCTGCTCGCTCAGCTCGGCGAGCTCGGTGTAGCCGCCGTCCTCGGCGAGCCGGGCGGCGATCTCCGTGTCGGTCCGGCCCGACAGTTCGCCGAGAGCGGCACGCCGGCCGGCGGCGGTGCCGAGCAGCTGCGCGCCGAGGAACACCCGCGTCACCTCCACCCCGCTCTCCTGCAGTCGCCGGGCCGTCTCCAGGGCCGGCGCGGTGCCCGACGAGTGGCCCCACACCATCACCCGGGTCAGTCCACGCGCACCGATCTCGGCGGCCACCCGCTCCGCGACCTCGGTGACCGACGCGAACGGCTCCCGCCGGGCGGCCAGATCGTGGCCGGGCAGGTCCACCGCGAGGACCGCCGTGCCGTGGCGGGCCAACGCGCTCGCCATCGGCTGGTAGTTGACCGCGTTGCCGCCCGCGTACGGGAAGCACACCAGCGTGCACTCCGGTACGCCGTCCGGCTGCGCCAGCGGCTGGAGCAGTTCCGGCCGCTCGCGGGCGGCCCCGTCGAGGAGAGCGGCCAGGTCGGCGAGGACCGGGTGCCGGGTGATGTCCTTGAGGGACACGGCGCGGTCGAGCGCGATGGTGAGCCGGACGGCCGTCAGGGAGGTGCCACCGGAGTCGAAGAAGTGGTCGCCGCGGCCGATGTGATGCTCCGGGACGCCCAGCAGCTCGGCCCAGGAGGCCGCCAGTTTCCGCTCGGTCGGCGTGAGCGGGGCGCCCTCCCGCTCCCGTCCGGCGCCCTCGGACGCGGCCGGCGCCGCCTGTTCGGCCAGCGCGGTGAGCGCCTTGCGGTCGATCTTGCCGTTCGCGGTCAGCGGCAGAGCGCTTCGCCAGTGGAAGGCGGAGGGGACCATGTAGCCGGGCAGGACGGCGCCCAGCGCCTCCCGCAGCACCTCCGCCTCCTGCTGCCGGCCGCTGTAGAAGGCGATCAGGTGCTTGTTCCCGCCGCCGCGCTCCGCGGCGACCACCGCACCGTCGCGCACTCCGGGCACCCGCAGCAGGGTGTTCTCGATCTCGCCGATCTCGATGCGGAAGCCGCGGATCTTGACCTGGTTGTCCCGGCGGCCGAGGAACTCCAGCTTGCCGCCCGGGTGCCAGCGCCCCCAGTCACCGCCGAGGTAGAGCCGTTCACCCTGCCGGTACGGGTCCTCGCGGTAGGCCTCCCGGGTCCGCTCGGGATCGTTGACGTATCCCCGGCCCACGCAGACCCCGGAGAAGGCGATCAGACCGGGGGCGCCGAGCGGCACCAGCGACAGGTGCTCGTCCACGACGTAGACGCGCACGTTGTTCACCGCACGTCCCAGCAGGACGCGTTCGGGCACGCGGTCCATGACCTCGTGGTTGGTGTCGTCCGACGTCTCCGTCAGCCCGTAGGCGTTGACGAGCCTGATGCCCGGCTGGATCGCGAACCAGCGCTGGACCAGCTCCCGCTTCAGCGCCTCGCCGGTCACCGACACGCACCGCAGGTCCGGCAGTTCACGCGGATGCTGCTCCAGGTACGCGGCCACGACCTCCAGATAGGACGGCACGACCTGGGCCACCTGCGCCCGGCCCCGGACCAGCGTGTCGAGGAACCGCTCCACGTCCACGACCACGTCCTGGCCGACCAGCAGCGTCCGTCCGCCCACCAGCAGCGCCGACACCAGCTGCCACAGCGAGATGTCGAAGCACTGCGGGGCGGTCTGCGCCACCACGGAGCCCTCGCCGATCCCCAGGTCGTCGATCTTGGCGTGGAGGTGGTTGAGCATGCCCGCGTGCTCGCACATCGCGCCCTTCGGCTCGCCGGTGGAGCCGGACGTGAAGAAGAGGTAGGCCAGTTGGCCGGGGTCGACCCGCACCCCGAGGTCGTCGTCGGCGTGCGGTTCCTCGTACGCCGCCTCGATCAGGAGCTTCTCGCACTCCGGCAGTTCGGCCAGCGCCTCGTCGAGGGTGCGGGTGCTGCCGGACTCGGTCAGCACCAGCCGGCACCCGGCCCGCGCCAGCGTCGCCCGGACGCGGCCGGCCGGGAAGTGCGGCTCGATCGGCAGATACGCTCCGCCCGCCTTGAACACCGCGAGGGTGGCGGCCAGCCAGTCCAGGCCGCGCTCGGTGACCACGGCCACCACGTCCTCCCGGCCCAGCCCCCGCGCCAGCAGCGCCCGCGCCAGCCGGTTCGCGCGCCCGTTGAGCTCCGCGTACGTCCACGCGCGCTCGCCGTGCACGGCCGCCACCGCGTCCGGATGCGCCCGCACCCGCTGCTCGAACAGTTCGTGCGCCCGCGCGTCCGGCAGCGGACGGACGGGTCCTGCCAGTCCTTCCAGCTGCTCGCGGACCTCGTCTGGGGACAGCAGGCTCTGCCGGGCGTGCTCGGCGTCCAGGTCGGCCGTCATCAGGCGGAGCGCCGTCAGGTGGTAGTCGGCGATACGGGCCGCACTGCCGGCGTCGAGCACCTCGGTGCGGTACCGCAGCCGCAGCACCAGCCGTCCGCCGCTCTCGGACCAGCGCACCTGCAGGACGGCGTCGTCGGTGCGGGCCTGCCCGGCCTCCATGGGGCCGAACACCACTTCGTACGACGGCTCCGCGAGGCCCAGTTCCCGGCGCAGTTCGTCCACCGGGAACTCCCGGTGCGCCAGCATCTCCGCCTCGGCGTGCTGTGCGGCCGTCACCAGCGCGCGCCAGGACGCCGGGGGCACGGCCAGGCGGCAGGGCAGCGGCTCGCCGTGCACTCCGGCGGCGTACCCCGTCACCACCTCCTGCTCACCGGACAGCGAGGCCAGCACCTTGGCATGGGCGGCCAGCAGCAGGGCGCTGACCGGCACCCCCGTCCGCCGCACCAGCCCGCGCACCGCTTCCGTCACATCGGCCGGCACCGGCGCCTCGGCCTCGGCCGTGCCCGCCACGGGCGCCCCGGCCCACCGCGGCACCGCCGTGGCGCCACCGGCCGTCAGCGCACGGCTCCAGAACTCCCGGTCCGCTTCCACCCGCGCTCCCATCGCATGCCCTTCCTCAACTCGCGGTCGCCACACGGGCGTCGGCCGCGTTCGATGCTGTGGCCCGGTCGCCGGCGGGCGGGCCCGCGGCCTCCGGCATGTCCACGGCCGGGTTGCCGCCCCAGTGCGTGCGCGGCGGCATCTCCTCGCCCTTCATCAGGAAGGAGTCGGCCGCCAGCACCGCGCCGTCGCCCAACGTCACGCCGTAGTGCACATGGGCGGCGACGCCGAGCGTGCAGGCGGCACCTAGCGCGGTCTCGGCGGACTTGAAGGTGCCGTCCTCCTGCGAGTGGCACTGGATCTTGCTCCCGGCGTTCAGCATGCAGTCGTCACCGATGGTGGTGAGCGTGCGCTCCGTCAGGTAGCAGCCGTCGTCGAACACCCTGCGGCCGATGCGCACGCCCAGCAGCCGCCAGACGAGCGCCTTGAAGGGGGTCCCGTTGAACAGGTTGAGGTAGTGGTCCGGCACCTTCCACACGCGCTCGTGCCGCCAGAACACCGGGTCGTAGATGGAGCACAGCTGCGGCTGCAGCCTGCGGAACCTCGTGACGAAGCGTTCCACCAGCACGTAGTGGACGGTGGACAACGTGAGCGTCAGCGCCAGGTACACGGCGATCACCACGTCTCCGGCCACGCCGTACAGGTCCACCGAGGCGAGGGCGAGGAGGGTGAGCGCGAAGGTGTGCAGCCAGCGCGCGCCCAGCATGAGGGCCATCGAGCGCAGGTTGTAACGGTTCTTCGAGGCGAGGCGACGGCGCAGGGTGTCGCCGGTCCTGAGGTCGTCGAACCGGGCGTCACGCTCGACGGAGCGGGGGATCTCGAAGCTCGGCGACCCGAGCAGTCCGACCCCTTCCCGGACCTCGCCGTCGAGCGGGACCATCACCTTGGTCGCGAGCAGGCAGTTGTCCCCCGTCCGGCCCCCGGCGGGATAGGCGATGTTGTTCCCCAGGAAGTTGCGCGGACCGATGACCGTCCGGGACAGCCGGAAGGACGTGCTGGAGTACTCCGCGTTGAGGAGGGAGAGCCCGTCGGCGATCATCGTCCCGGTGCCGACGGTGACCAGGAGCGGGCTCTCGTGCTGGACCTCGGTGCCGAAGTTCGACCCCGTCTGCTCCACCTGTGAAAGGTCGTAGCCGATGCCCCGCAGGTAGTGCACGATGAAGGAGCTGTCGCCGAACAGCCAGGTGAAGAACTTCATGTTCGTCATGCGCGCCGTCGCCCGGTGCACCGCGAAGTGGAGCCCGTAGAGCGGGTAGACCCGGTCGGGCCTGACGACCAGGCCCGCCAGCCTCGGCAGGGTGCACAGGGCGAGAAGACCGAGGACCAGGAAGCCGAAGAACAGCACGGAGGACAGGAACAGCGCGTCCGAGAGCAGTTGCGACGGGGACAGCGACGACGTCTGCGGGTCGAGCCGCTTGCCTATGGCCGGAACCTGGGTGAACAGCATGTACACACCGCCGACGGCCAGCGGGATGTACAGCAAGTACAGCTGAACGAGCGTCATCAGGCCGAACCAGGTCCGGCGTCCCGTGCCGCACCTGGCCGGTGCGACCCGTACGTACTCGGTCTGCGTGGGCTGCGCCGGCGAACCGTGCCAGTGGGCACCGTCCGGCACCGCCTGCCCGCGGTGCAGGGAGGACGAGTGGCCGAGCTGGGCGCCGTCACCCATCGACGTGTCGATGTCCAGCACCGTCTTCTCGCCGATGAACACCTCGCGGCCGAGGGTGATCCGGCCGGTCTGGATCCGCCCCGTGTGTGCCCGGTAGCCGAGGAAGAAGGAGTCCTTGCGGATCACCGTCCCGGCGCCGATCGTGAGCAGGTCGGTGCAGACCGGCACGCTGTGCGAGAGGATCGTCACGCCCTTGCCGATCCGCGCGCCGAGCAGCCGGAGATAGAGCACGTAGAGCGGATTCTCGACGAGGAACACCATCGGGTTCGCGTGCAGCAGGACCTTGACGATCCAGAAACGCACGTACTTCAGGCCCCACACCGGGAATTCGCCGGGTTTCCAGCGGCCGATGAGCAGCCATTTGGCGAGGACCGGAACGGTGATCATGACCGTGAATGCGATGCCGCCGAAGATCAGGGACCGCAGATAGACGTCGGCGAGTCCCGAACCGGTGGAGATCCACTCGTATCCACGGGCGGAGACGAATCCGGTGACGAGCGAATACACCAGGAATACGGCACACTGAGCCACTCCGCACAGAAAGTGTTTCAGACTGCTCGCCCGTGCGACCGGAGGCAGCGGCCGGGCCGGTTCCGCCGCCTTTGCGCAGGCGCCCGTCGAACCGGACGGGTCCGGCGCGTGTTCCACGAGAGCGGCCGCCAGGCCGCGGATCGTGGGATGCCGGTAGATGTCCTTCATGGACGGGGACGGCAGATCGTCCCGCTTCCTGACCCGCGCACAGAACTGCGCCATGACCAGCGAGTTGGCGCCGAGGTCGGTGAAGAAGTGGCCGTCGACCGGAACGCGCTGCGTATCGAGGACACCCGCGAGGACGTCCGCGAGTTCCCGCTCGGCCTCAGCCACCACTGGGCCGGTTCCGCTGCGCCGTTGGACGGCGGCTTCGTCCGGCCCGCTTATATGTTCCTCAGGCGGCTGCTCCACCATTCGATCTCCCGAAGAGGGCTGGGTCACCGAAGCTCCTGACGCGTTTTCCCGTTGATCGGGAAGCGCCCGCTTCAGTTTGTGTCGGCCCTCGGCAGGATGCCACTTCGCATGGCCTCTCCTGCGGGAGTCAAAGGCCCTGAGGGCCCGCATTTCCCGATTCTCCGGGGATTCAGGGCATCACGGATCACCCGAATGGCTGTCCCTCTAACCGGTGTCGGCCGCTTTCTCACAGGTGCCGGCCGCTTCGCTTCGGTCGTTCGGGGAACTCGGCCCAGGCGGCGAGCCGAGGGCCGCCTGCCGGCCGAGGGAGGTGCCGTTCCCGTGGACGACATGCACGACCGAGAGCACCCCGACGACATATCCCTGTCACCGCGAGAACGGCTCGTTCTGCTGGAGATCGAGGCTCGGCTCCGGCAGGACCGGCGGCTCTCGCACCGGATGCGCCGGATGCGCAGAGTGCACCGGGTGCAGCGGATGCGCCGGGTGCGCAGCGACGTCCCGCTGCGGTTGTCCGTTCTGCTGCTGGCGGTCGCCTCCGCCCTCGTCGCCGTCATGGGAATCCGCTCCTCGGACCCCGCCCTGCTGTGGTGCTTCGCCCTGCTCTGGCCGCTGACCCTGCTGCAGGCCGCGCGGCTGCTGCGCCGCACCGCCGACCGCCGGTCCCGGACCGGCGGTCGCGTCACCCCGTGGCTGTGAGCCGGCACGTGAGCCGGCACGTGAGCCGGCACGTCGAACCCCCGGTGCCCATGATCCGCGGTGCGGAC